>JAGXKM010000116.1 GCA_018335275.1 Anaerolineales bacterium
GATCAACAGGCGAAAACAAAAAATCAACACCAGTGTCCAGGCGTTCAAAATCGGGAAAACCAAACGTCTATCGATGTATAAGATCAAGCCCGCCTCCCTGGAGAGACGGAAGAGGCTTGACAAAAAACGCGCCCAGAAAAGGCTTAAAAACATCCTGAAATTATCCCGCGTCCTACAGGACCAGAAGCTGGAAGAAGCTCTGCAGGAAATTGTCCAGCTGGGTAAGGAACTTCTCACAGCTGAATCATTTGCGATTTACACGGTCTCTTCAAATCACCCTCAATTAAAAGCGATCGCCATCAATGATGCAGAAAACTATCTCCCTGAAACCATTTCAACTGCGGACTATTTTTCTCATTATCAGGATTTTCAATTTTCTCCCCCCTTTAAACCCCCCTTATCCCCGCTGCAGGAGACAACAAAATCAAACCAATCATCATTTCTGGTCCTGGCGCCTCTCAAGGGCGCTCAATCCGTAACCGGACTGCTGGTTGCGATGGGCCCCCAGGGCACTTCACCGCCCAGTGAAGAAGAATCCATCATGCTCATAAAATTGCTGGCAACCGTCACCCAGGGGGTGCTGAACACCTTCTTGCTCACCAATAACCTGCACGAAAGGTTGTCCGATCATGAAGCACAGAAATCGATTGGTGAAACGATCCGGATGAACATCCCCGAGGGGGCGATCTACCTCACCACTGACCTGACCATTCAACAGACAAACCCCGCTGCAGAACAGATCTTGGGCTATGCGGAAGAGGAAATCCTGGATCGTCACATCGATGATGTGATCATCGGCGCTGACCGTCTGCCCTCTGCGCTGCAGGACGCCCTGGACGGGATTCCCACCCATGATCTTGGCCACCTGGAGATTCACCATAGGGATGGGAGCGTTTTCCCTTCTCAAATTAAGACATTCCCTGTCCTCACACCTCACTCCAAAGAGGTGCAGGGGGTACTCATCTTCCTCCAGGATATCAGCAAAGAAGAAAAAGTTCGCATTCGCACCCAACAGCTAGAACGCAGAGCTCTGGTAGGCCAAATGAATGCCATCTTCGCCCACGAAATCAGAAATCCTATCAACAACATTACATCAGGGATCCAGCTATTGGACAAAACACTTCCCGGTAATGACCCGAACCGCCAGGTCATTGAGGGATTGAACGATGATTGCGACCGCTTGACTCACATTGTGGACACGGTCCTCACCTTTTCCAAATCTCAAAGTTACCAGAGGACACCCATTGACCTTCCTAACCTGATCAACCAAATCTTGAACCGCTGGTACCCTCGCATGAAGAGAACCCGGGTAAAACATGTCACAAAGATTGAAGGGGATCTCCCCAAAGTCCTGGGTGATTACCGCGCTCTAGGACAGGTGTTTAACAACTTAATCAGCAACTCTGTGCGGGCTATGGAGGAGACGGACGGCGGCGTCTTATCCATCCGTATGAAACCCCACCGTAAACTGGATGGGAACCCGGCCGTTCAAATCGATGTGCTCGACACCGGTCCAGGTATTCCCCAGGAAATCCAGAAACATATCTTTGAACCCTTCTTTACCACCAAACCCGACGGGACAGGCTTAGGTCTTTCGATCACAAAACAGATCATCACCATGCACGAGGGGACAATAGACCTGAACCCTATGCCGGAGGGCACCTCTTTTCGCATCGTCCTGCCAGGGAAAAAATCTGAGGAGCAAACAGAATGACAGCCACGATCTTACTTGTTGATGATGAAGAGAACGCCCGCAACAACATCGGAAGCTACCTCGAGTCGGAAGGTTACGAAGTTTTGCTCGCCGCCAATCTTGAAACGGCGAGAGAACACATCAGCGCCCAGGAGGCGGACATCATCCTCCTGGATGTGCGCCTGCCTGATGGATATGGACCAGACCTGCTCTCAGAAACCCGCCAGCTGCCCAATCGCCCCCCCATCATCATGATTACAGCCTACGGGGACATCGATATGGCAGTCGAGGCCATGAAGAACGGCGCCCATGATTTCATTCAAAAACCCATCAAATTCGAACGCCTAGAGCAGTCAATCGAACGGGCCCAGGACATCGTCGACATGCGGGAGGAATTAAATCACTTCCGCAAAGCTCAGCGGGAAGAGCTGAATACAATCGTGATCAACTCCGATGCCATGAAAGAGGTTTTCAGGAAAGCGCAGCGGGCAGCGAAGAGATCGACGTCAATCTTGATTACCGGCGAAACAGGCACAGGAAAAGAAGTCCTGGCGAAAGCCATCCACCGCATGGGTTCTCGTTCTGATAAACCGTTCATCGACATCAACTGTGCGGCGGTTCAGAACACGATGCTTGAATCCGAGTTATTCGGCCATGAAGCTGGCGCGTTTACGGGCGCTCAAAAACGAAAACGGGGTCTGATGGAAGTGGCGGATGAAGGGATCCTGTTCCTGGATGAAATCTCCTCTATGTCGGAGGACATGCAGGCCAAGGTCCTCCGGGCCCTCGAGGAAAGGTCCTTCCGCAGGGTGGGAAGCACGACCTCGATTCATGTAGATGTCCAAATATTGGCAGCCTCCAATAAAGACCTACCCCAATTGATAGAAAAAGGGGCCTTCAGGGAGGACCTTTACTATCGACTGAAGGTGCTTAACCTTGAGATCCCTCCGCTCCGGAAACACCCCACGGATATTCCCGCATTGGCGGGGCATTTTATCAAACAAAATAATCCCCAGATGGGATTGAATGTGGAAGGGATCACGCCGGAGGCGTTAAAACTGATTAAGTCTTATGAATGGCCGGGAAACATCCGCGAACTGAGAAATGTGATCGAACGGGCGATGATTTTTTGCGATGATGCTGTCATCGATATCCGGCATTTACCCGGTGAGCTGCAGCGTTAACGGTTCGTGAGTGTGCTCTTCACAATTCCTCAAAATCTACTACAATTCCCTTACTTATGAAGTCATCCCCGTTATGGCGTTCCCTTCTGCTAGTTATTTTCCTTCTCCCCTTCCTGGACCCGGCAGGTGTCTCTGCTGTGGAAGAGGAGAGGGAACCTGCCCCCTTATGCGCCCCCGGGGTGTACATGAATGGGTCCGTTGATTGCCTTCCTCTTGGCCCCGCTCAATACCTGACGGAGATGGCAAAGATCGGGGTCACCTTTCCCCAAACCCCTCTGCCGGCCAGGCCCCCTGATCCGACATTGAATGAATTGAAATTCGATTATGCAGTCGTGGAGGAAGAACGGGCTCCCATTTATCAAACCCTGGGGGGTGCGGTTGAATCAAACACGAAAAACATTGTCCGGAAGACAATCCCGGGGTTTAATTATGTTTCCTATACCGACATCGTGTACCAGAAAGGAAGACAATACTTTGAAACGAAATATGGATGGATGTCCTCCAGATACATCACCCCCACCAGGACCCCCACCTTCCAGGGTTTAGAATTCACCCGCACTCCGGAAGGCGAATTTGGATGGGTGTTAAATTATTTTTCCAAACATGGGGAAGTGGAAACGAAAAGGACACCAGGGTACGAGCAATACGATTACACAGGACATGTCCTGGAACACCTGGAAATCGTGCGCATCTTTGACACGCAGACCGTGGGAAGGTGGGAATGGTACATGGTGGGGCCAGACGAGTGGATCATCCAGACAGCGATCGCCAAAGTCACACCGGATCCCACACCCCCATCGGGAACCGACTGGGTTCGCTGGATAGAAGCCAATCTATATGAACAAACGATCTCCGTGTACGAGGAAGGAGAGTTGATCTTCGCCACCCTGATGGCCAGTGGAGTGGCTGATTTTTGGACGTATCCAGGGAAATTTCAAATTTACGAAAAATTACCTATCACCAACATGCGGGGGATGTTCGCAGACGATAAATCCGATTGGTATTACCTGGAGAATGTGCCCTGGACAATGTATTATGACGAGAGAAGAGCCCTCCACGGAGCGTACTGGCGGGCCCGCTTGGGCTATCCACAATCTCACGGATGCGTCAACCTATCCGTCGGGGATGCACATTGGCTTTACAATTGGGCAGAAATTGGAGATTGGGTTTATGTCCATGACCCCTCCCGGAAAACCCCCTCCAATCCTGATAAATAACCCCCTTGTTAAAAACCATTTTGAATGTGTGATCGGTCCCGGTCAAGCCCGGTTAATCGTGCTCTGGAAATCGCTTCTATTTTAACTCCATGAATTCATGGCTACCGGTTAAATATTTTCGATGACATTGCTGTACATCTCAGTCAATTCGGGGGAGAAAAAAGTTAGCAAAATAATGACAACGGTAACCACGAAGACAAAAATCAGCGCGTATTCCACCAAACTCTGACCCCTTGCCAGCTGCATAGCCATCTCTCCTTCATCCATCCACGCGAATGACGAAACCTTTTAGATAAGAACCCTCGGGGAAATTAAGTCCCACAGGGTGGTCCATATCCTGCCACAACTGCCTTTGTATTGTAGCATGAACCCCGGCGTCCAACGCCGCATCCGCGAGGATCTTTTGAAAGAAGGGTCGGTCAATTCCTCCTGAACATGAAAATGTAAACAGGATGCCGCCGGGATTCAAGAGTTTGAAGGCTAGGAGATTGATATCCTTATACCCCCTGGCCGCTTGATCCGCATGGGAAGCAGTCGGTGCGAACTTCGGAGGATCCATGATAAGGCAATCAAAGCTCAATGCCCTGTCACGAAGTTTTCTCAACTCCTCAAACACATCTCCCTCGGTAAAACTTACTTTTTCCAGAGGGAGATCATTGAGCAGAAAATGTTCCTTCGCCTGGGATAAAGCCCCTGATGAGGACTCTATCAAAGTGACGGATTTCGCTCCGCCCTGGAGAGCATGGACTGCAAACCCCCCCGTATAAGCAAAACAATCCAGGACCTGCTTTTCATCGACCAAAGACTCCACCAGTGCTCGATTGGCCCTCTGGTCCAGATAAAAGCCGGTCTTGTGCCCGCCCCGGATATCGACTTCAAAAGTCAGATCTTTTTCTAAAATCCGGACTTTATCCGGAGGTTCTTGCCCGTAGAGCAGCCCGGTCCTCTTTTCTAAGCCTTCCAAAGACCGGACGGCGACATCCGATCGCTCATAGATCGTTGTCGGTTGCACTAAATCGACTAGGATGTCCAGGATATCATCCCGCCAGCGTTCGATCCCAGCGCTCAAAATCTGCACCACTAAGACGTCCCGGTAGCGGTCCACGACCAAGCCAGGCAAACCGTCCGATTCCGCATGAACGAGACGGTAGGCTTGATGATAAAAATCCAGCCTGCGCCTTTTAATAAGGCTTTTTTCCAACCTGTCTTTAAACAAGGAAGGGCCGATCTGATCTGTTTCGGCCCAACTCCAAATCCTTGCTCTTATCTGTGAACGTGGGCTGAAAGACCCCCAGGCGAGAAATTGATCCCTATAATCTACAATCCGGACCGTTTCCCCACAAGAAGGCGTACCCCTGACTTCCTCCACAGAACCAGAAAACACCCAGGGATGCCGCCGCTGGACGGGTTTTTCCCTCCCTTTCCGAAGCTTTAAAGTGGGGGTCTGAGTCACAACCGACTCCTGCTGGGGTTTATCGATTCTTACTTAACCCTGGACTTTCCGGATTTCTTTGCCCGCAACAAACTGTCCTGGTCAAGGGGCAGGCGCATGACCCTCACCCCATACGCATTGGCTACAGCATTCGTGATCGCCGGCGAGGTGGGAATGCTGGAGATCTCACCCACCCCTTTTGCGCCATAAGGGCCTTCCTCCGTTTCCTCTTCGATGATATGGGTTACAAACTCCGGCATGTGTTTGATGCCGGGCATCTTGTATTGTCCGAGCCGATCCGTAATCACATGTCCATCTTCAGTGATGAATTCTTCTGTCA
>JAGXKM010000117.1 GCA_018335275.1 Anaerolineales bacterium
GCGCGAAGAATTTTCCATTTCACAAAGAACACTCCGATCTGGATATTCCGCTGCCTGATGGCACGGAGGATGAGGGATACCTGGAAGCTCTGGAGAAAGGATTTTCGGAAGCGATAAAAAGGTTTTCCGCTGACCTGGTCATCTATCTCGCTGGCGCGGATCCCCACCAAGGGGATCGGCTGGGGCGGTTGTCGCTCACGAAAGATGGTTTAGCCCGGCGGGACAAGTTGGTTTTAGGTAGATGTCGCCAGGAGGGGTTGCCGGTCGCTGTGGTCATGTCCGGGGGGTATGGGGAGGATGTGCATGACACGATTGACATTCACTTCCAAACAGTTAAGTTCGCTGCAGAAATGGTCCGGAACTTTGATGAATAACATCTCTCAGGAGAGAAGAATACAACTGTTTCCTGTGTCTGGTTAACAAAATTTTAGGTTGAAGGTGGGCTGGGGGATGAGGCAGCGGGGATTGTTTTGTACAAGAGGCGACGATGGGATTCGAACCCATGATAAAGGTTTTGCAGACCTCTGCCTTACCACTTGGCTACGTCGCCCTGATTAAGAACGGCTGATGGTCTATGGCTGTCGCATATCAGCCATTTGCCACCAGCCATTGCTTCGTTCAGGAGCGGGCGACGGGATTCGAACCCGTGATCTTCTCCTTGGCAAGGAGACATTCTACCACTGAACCACGCCCGCCTGTCAGTGCCGAGAGCCAGAATCGAACTGGCGACACCGTGATTTTCAGTCACGTGCTCTACCAACTGAGCTATCTCGGCTGTAAACTTTTCCCTCCCAGTGCATCGCCCATTGTACACTTTGGGGAAATCCTTGTCAAGCTCCGGGGTTTTCAGGAAGGGGGTTAACGGGGGATGTAAAGCAAGAATCCCAGGGCGATGATAACTTCCCCAATCACCACGCCTGCGGCCTGCCAGGGCCCGAAAAATGGAGGCGCAGGCCAGGCCTGGGTCCCAAAACCGAAGACATCTGCCATGCTTGAGACGAGGGCGATCAAATACCCTGTTCCCACCAATCTCAACCCAATATCTTCCACAATGCTGGTCTCGTGCTGGGGACCTTTGGCTGCTTTCAGGCTCATGTATCCTCCCAGACAGGTGATCGCTAGACCGAGGGAAAAAGTCGCGGTTTGCACGAAACCTACCACGGGGCTCCGGTTGAGGTTGAAGAGTCCGGGATCGATGCCCAAGAGAAAGATGAAGAACCCCGCCATGGTCATGATCACCCCCAATCTCAGCAGCAGCGTGTTTTGGTTGGAGAATGGTTTAGACATCTTTTTGACCTCTGGTTTGCATGAATGGGAAAAGGGTTCAGAGCTGGAAACCGGAACGGGCAGGGACCACTTTGTAATTAAAGTTTTCTACAAAAGAGAGCAGGTCTTCTAAAAGGGCAGACCATTCTTTAGAGACCATGATCGCTTCAAGTTCGGACTGGGAGCGGATTCTTGCTGAGACCATGATCTGGGGTTGGTCTCCATACATTGTGTACCAGGCATCAACGGGGATGATTCCCAACTTTTTTATTTCGGGGATGAACTCACTGATCACAAACTCAAAATATTCTTGCTCGCGATTAGGTAAGATGTCCCAAGTCATCAACAGTTTTACACTCACAAAGCAACCCTTTTGTTTTGCCCGGGAATGTCACTCTTCATGTTCTAAGACCACAACATTTGTCTCATTGGATGATTTCGTGCTCGTCACCCGAAGATAAGACCTGGGGTCTATACTCTCCAACCCCATTTCCTTGATGAAATTATCGAGGGGATCCAGGTCAAGTTTACAATCTTCGGTTTTGTAATGCATGGGGATGGCGTAGCTGGGTTCAAGCATGCGGATTACTTCCACCGCCTGGGAGGCGTTCAGGGCGCTTCCTCCCCCCACCGGCACTAAAGCAACGTGGACGTCGCCAGCAATGGATTTTACATCCGATTGGCTGGGGACGCGATGCAGGCTGCCGAGATGCGCGAGAAGTACACCTTCGTAGTCGAAGATGAACATTAAATTTCGTTTTTCATCTTTTGTTTTTTTCTTCCTGCTGTTCGTCCGGATGGCTGTGATGAACACTTGTCCGATTTCATATTCACCGGGGCCATTCAGGATGTGCTGTTCTGACTTCCGTTTTCTCACTGCCTGGCTGTAATTATGTCCGGGGTCGCTATGACTGACGGTGACGATGTCTGCAGAGATGTCCAATTCCTTGTAGCCGATCTCACGGTGATCATAGGGGTCGGTCACCACCGTAGCCATACCCCTTTCCTTCAATCGAAAACAAGAATGTCCATGCCAGGTGATATGCATTCAACCTCCAGTTTTACTTGTTTTTATTGTCTCGTTACTTACTCAGGACTACTGATTATACAATATTCCGTTAATTAGTCATAGTTTACCATCATTTGATTATCTGAACATTTTTTGACTTGCACAGAGCCTTCTGCAGCGATCTGGTGATTAAATGACCCTTGCAGATGTGTGAGTGTAGATTCTCTGTTAATGTCATAGGAAAAGGAAGTGTATGAGGGGGAAGGGTTGGTATAATTTCTAACCCAGGAAGATACATCAAAGGTTCGTAGTTGGGAGAAATCTCTTAGAGGAAATATACTGGTAGGTCGGTACATATTATGCAAAAATCGATAAAAGTTGTGGGCGCGCGTGTTCACAACCTGAAGAATTTAACCGTAGAAATTCCCCGTAATAAATTTGTAGTCATCACAGGATTGTCCGGCTCAGGTAAGTCGTCCCTGGCCTTCGACACCATCTTTGCGGAGGGCCAGCGGCGGTATGTGGAATCCCTTTCTTCCTACGCCCGGCAGTTCTTGGGCCAGATGGATAAACCGGATGTGGATTATATTGAAGGGTTGTCTCCTGCGGTCTCTATCGATCAAAAGGGGACCTCCCACAATCCCCGTTCGACCGTGGGGACGGTCACGGAGATCTATGATTACCTGCGTTTGCTGTTCGCCAGGGCGGGGATCCCCCATTGTCCGGAGTGCGGTCGGGAGGTGACCACGCAGTCCGCGCAAGAGATTGTGGAAATCATTGAGGATTATCCTCAGGGCACTCGCTTTCATCTCCTGGCTCCCGTTGTGAAGGGCAGGAAGGGGGAGCATGAGGGGATATTGGAGGAAATCAGCAAATCGGGATTTGTCCGGGCCCGCATTGACGGCGAAATCCGCCGCCTTGAGGAAGATATCCGTCTGGAACGTTACCGGGAACACACCATTGAGGCGGTTGTGGACCGACTGGTCATCCGCGATTATGATTCCGAGAAAGAAGAGAAGAATTTCCGTTCTCGACTCACAGATTCTGTGGAAACTGCCTTGAAATTTGGGGATGGGTATCTGACGATGTATGATGTCACGGACCCCGATCATCCGCGTTCTGTAACTTTCTCCGAGCACCTGGCCTGTCCGGTATGTGAGATAAGCTTTCCCGAGATCGAACCCCGCATGTTCTCATTTAACACGCCCCACGGGGCCTGCCCAACCTGCGAGGGGATCGGGACGAAACTGGAGATTGATGAGAGCTTATTGGTTCCAGATAAGACGAAGTCGATCTGGGAAGGGGCCATTGATGCCAGGGAGTGGGGCGGTCCCCGGGAACAGGGCGGCTATTATTGGCAGACCCTGGTGGGCGCTGCCCAGGCCTATGATATCGACCTGAAGGCATCCTATTTTGGATTAACGGACCAGGAAAAAGAGATCATCCTTTACGGCACAAATGGCAGGAAGGTCCCTGTGAATTATGTCAATAAGGAAGGTCGAGAATACAACTTCCAGCGGGAGTATGAAGGGGTGATCTCCAATTTGGAACGACGGTTCCATGAGACGAAGTCGGAATACATGCGGAAACGGATTATGGGGTACATGAACGATCAGCCCTGCCCGGACTGCGGTGGAGCGCGCCTGCGTCCCGAATCGCTGGCTGTAACCGTCGCCGGGAAGAACATCAGGGAGGTTTCATCCTGGCCGATCAAACGAGCCCTGGAATGGGTGGTGTACCTTGATGGTCAGGATACGCCATTGGACGACCGCCAGCAGATCATAGCTGAAAGGGTGATCAGGGAGCTTAAAGAACGTTTGGGTTTTTTGGTCAATGTGGGTTTGGATTATTTGACGTTGACCCGGTCTGCGGGCACCCTTTCGGGTGGGGAAGCACAACGCATTCGTCTCGCGACCCAGATTGGATCCCATTTGATGGGCGTGCTGTATGTCCTGGACGAACCCACTATCGGCCTGCACCCGCGAGACAACAACCGCTTGCTGAGGACCCTGGAGGGTTTACGGGATCTGGGCAACACGGTAATGGTCGTGGAACACGACCCGGAGACGATTTTCACCGCCGATTGGGTTCTGGATCTGGGGCCCGGCGCGGGGGAACACGGGGGAGAGGTCGTGGTCGCCGGCCCGGTGGAGGAGGTTCTGGATCACCCCGAGTCCCTGACCGGAGCCTATTTGTCAGGCCGGCTCAAGGTCCCTGTGCCTGAAAAACGGCGTGAGGGGAACGGGAAGACCTTGAAGATTTTGGGCGCCCGGGAACACAATTTAAAAGACATCGATGTTTCCATTCCTTTGGGTAAGCTGGTGTGCATCACCGGCGTGTCCGGTTCCGGAAAATCCACGCTGATGGTGGAAATTCTTTATAAAGCGCTGGCCCGGGCTTTAAACCGCGCCAAGACTAAACCAGGGGATTATGATGGCATCCGGGGTCTGGAGCATGTCGACAAAGTGATTAACATCGATCAATCTCCCATCGGGCGGACCCCGCGTTCAAACCCCGGTACCTATACCAAATTATTCAACTATGTCCGAAGACTGTTTGCGGAACTTCCGGAGAGTAAAATCCGCGGTTATGATAAAGGGCGCTTTTCTTTCAACGTCAAAGGCGGACGCTGTGAAGCCTGCGGCGGGCAGGGACAGTTGGAGATCGAGATGCAGTTTTTGCCTGATGTCTATGTCCCCTGTGACGTGTGTCACGGCAAGCGGTACAACCGCGAAACCCTGCAGGTCCGGTTCAAGGACGAATACAACATCGCGGATGTCCTGGAGATGACCGTGGACCAGGCCATGGAGGTCTTTGAGAACTTTCCTCTGATGATGAAGCGCTTGAAGACCTTGAAAGATGTCGGTCTGGGGTATATTCGCATTGGACAGCCCTCTCCCACATTGTCGGGAGGGGAAGCCCAGCGGGTCAAGCTCTCCCGCGAGCTGGCAAAGCGTTCCACGGGGTCCACGCTTTATGTCTTGGATGAACCTTCCGTGGGTCTGCATGCCGCAGACGTCCACAAGCTGATTGAGGTATTGCAGCGTCTGGTCGATGAAGGGAACACGGTGTTGATCATCGAGCATAACCTGGACATCGTGAAAGTCGCTGATCATATCATCGATCTCGGCCCGGAAGGGGGTGAGGCGGGCGGCGAGGTGATCGCCACAGGGACGCCGCAGCAAATCTGCGCGGACTCCCGTTCGTACACCGGTGAATACCTTAAGAATTATATTCAAGAAAACCATCACTGATCTGTGGTTGACTGAAGAAAGAACTTCCCGGGTGCACTTTCCCCGGGAAGTTGGTCTTTAAATTACAGGACCGGTGACGGTTATTTTTTATAAGCGACGTAAATGTCCACTTCGATCATTTCCCCCTCCTTGAAGTAGTGGTGTACAAAATATATATCCCCGGATGGATTCAGGGTCGGTTCACCGGCAAATTGAGAGAGAATGAGTTCAGGTTTTCCCCATCCCCCAGCCTGGCGTGCAGAACGGAAGATGGCTGGTGTTCCTTTGTATTGTC
>JAGXKM010000118.1 GCA_018335275.1 Anaerolineales bacterium
GATTTCAAAAACGCGACTTCGTCTTCTTTTCTGATTTTGTTTCCCACCAACCATAAGTTGGAGAGTCCGATGTCCAGGGCTAATTTTTTTATCTGTCTGGCGGTGCCCAGGCTGCGCCGGGTGGGTTCCACGACAATTAACATGGCGTCAACGAAATCGACAGTTGCCCTGCCCAGATGTTCCACGCCGGCATACATGTCCAGGATCAAAACATCATCGTCCCGGAAAAGCAGATGGGTGAAAAGGGTGTGGAGCATGGCGCTTTCCGGACAGATACAGCCCGATCCTCCCAGATCCAGCCCTCCCAATTCCAGAAGACGGACTCCCCGGTAGGTGAGACTGAACCGCTCCGGGATGTCGTCCACCCTGGGATTGAGGGTGAAAAAACCGCCTGATGAACCCGGCTTGGCCCCTGTGCGCTCTTCGATCAAGGCGTCCATCTCAGCGATAGGGCGGAGTTGTTGGCGGAGTTCTTCTGGAAAACCAAGCGCATCCGCAAGGCAGGGGGCGGGGTCTGCGTCTGCGACCAGTACCTGCCGGTCCTGGTCAGCGTAGGTCTGGGCCAGTAAGGCGGCCAGCGTTGTCTTGCCCACGCCGCCTTTGCCACTGATTGCTATTTTCATAATTCGTGTCCTCGCGTTTTTTCTTTTTTGAGTCCTTGAGTGCCGGCGGCTTCTGTTCCCTGATAAGTTTAGAGGTGATCATACTGCCCAGGATGGCGCAAGCGTCCGTGGGGAGGTGGTACTTCACCGTATCCGGAAATAATATCCGATAGGAAGGGGAGATATCTTGATCTCCCTTCCAGCAGGCGATGAGCGCACTCACCTTGGGCAGGATTGACACCTGGTAGGCAATCGAAGCGAAGGAGACAGCTTTTCCGTGTATATTTTGTGCCGCTTGTTGGAATGCCGTGTAATCCCTCTGAAAATGCTGGAGGAGCTTTTTTGAGGTATACCCTTGAAAAGCGGAGGTATAAAATTGGCCGTTAGGAAGTTCTGAAAATGAAATCCAACCTTTTGACGTTCCTGAACCCTTGGAATCCTGGAAATAAAACAGGATCATCGCCTGGTGGATGGTGATCAGGACCTCTTTCGTAGTTCGATACCTGGCCATATAATCTCGTGTAGAAAGCAGGACCTCTTCCTCCCAATACGGGAATAGAAAGTTTCCGTAGGTGTCTGCTCCGGATTGATATGAGGTGTTCGTCTGCAAAGCAAGCTGCTCCGGCTGCCTGTCTTTCAAGGCGCCCCGAAGCTGTTCCACGCGTTTTTTAAGGGGGTCTGCTTGTTGGGCCATCTTTGATTATTATCGGCGATGAAGATTATAAAATGCTTCTGATTGCATTGGTAGGACTGGGCTGCAATTGATATCTCTCTTGATGGAATACTATCTTACCATGGAGGACCCCTGCGTAGTTCTTCAAATGATGTGAATTTTGTTACCTTCAGTCTCTGTCTTAAACAAGAAAACCTGGACGGTCTTTTAACCGTCCAGGAAAAGAGAGAGAAGATTGGGGGTTATGATCCAGCTTTTTTGAAAAGCGAGATCAGCGCTACCACCAGCATTGCTCCGGAGACGAAAGCCACAATATAGCCCAGGATGTTGGTGACATACGAACCTACGAATGGAACCCCCTGGAAGGCGCTAGCAGAGACATTGAGGGCGATCGCTGCGATTAAAAACCCTTTGGTTTCTTCTTCAGCTACATTAAAGAAACCGACCACAAGTCCCAATACAGCCAGCACCCATGTCGTCCAAGCTGCCTGTAAAAATAAACCCGCGATGACAGCTACAATTAACCCTGCGATGAACAGCCAACGTCCGACCTTGTCCTTCATTTGAATCCTCCTTGTTTAAATCTATCTCGATGGTATTTCGCCTTAATTAACAAGGAGTCCAAGGGATCGTTACGGACCCTGTTTTTGAAAAGCAGGGTTATATTGTCTACCCAAGTTCAGGAGGGGGTCGGTCTATTTAATCCTCTTCTCATTCGAAAAGGTCAAGATATTCCCCGTATCCTTCCTCCTCCATGTCTTCTTTGGGGATGAACCGCAGGGATGCAGAGTTGATGCAGTACCGTTTTCCAGTTGGCTGCGGTCCATCATTGAAAACATGGCCGAGGTGGGAATCTGCTTTTTGGCTCCTGACCTCGATCCTGCGCATACCCAAGCTCCGGTCTTCGTTTTTGATCACCCCTTCTTCCTGGATCGGTTTTGTGAAGCTGGGCCATCCGCTCCCGGATTTAAATTTATCCTGGGAACTGAATAAAGGTTCACCGGATACGACATCCACATATATCCCCTCCCCTTTATGATCCCAGTACTCGTTTTGGAATGCTCGCTCTGTGCCGTCTCTTTGAGTGACCTTAAACTGCAGCGGTGATAGTTTCTTTTTCAATTCTTTTTTAGAAGGTTTCTGGTATTCTTTCTCTTTTGTCATGATTTATTCTCCCATCTTTCCTGGATGAATGTGTCCCGGCCCGAGTTTGCTCGATATTGTTTATAACGGCCGGGGCTTTTTAAATAAAAGTTTTGGTGGTAATCCTCAGCTTCATAAAACGTGGAAGCCTCTATTATTCTGGTAGCGATCGGTTTCTCAAACAGCCCAGATTCTGCCAGCGCTTGTTTGGATTTCTCAGCCAGTTCTTTTTGTCTTGAATCGTGATAAAAAATGGCTGTCTTATACTGAGACCCCCGGTCGACAAATGATCCCCCGGGGTCGGTGGGATCTATCTGTTTCCAGAAGATTTCCAGTAATTCTTGGTAGGAAATTTTATCGGGGTCATATGTGATCTGGACAGCTTCATAATGCCCCGTGGTTCCGGTGCTCACTTCTTGATAGGTGGGGTCTTCGGTGTCCCCTCCGGTGTATCCGGAGATGACAGATTCTACCCCTTCCTTCTTGAAAGGTTTTTCCATGCACCAGAAGCAACCGCCTGCGAAAGTAGCTTTTTCAACTCCATGATTTTCATTCATTTTCGTCCTCTTTTTCTATACCTGGTTCTAGTGTAAAGCGTATTTTTTTGCTCCTGAACGGATCTCTGGTTGATGTTTCCCATATCAATTTTAAGGTACCATGGAGAAGTGTGAGCAAGATTAACATCGTATAAAAAATATCTATAAACAAAAGGTTGCCTTTTCCAAAGGGAAAGGTCTCAACGTGGATGAAATTGACCCTGGTTCCCAGGGGTGATACACTTTGATATCGAATTGGGGGTTTCCTTACCATTTCCTGTGTTTGAGGAGATATGAGATGGCAGAAAAAGAGCTCAAATTACCAAAGGGGTTCAAAGCTCAAAGTGCTGGTGAGGGTGATATTAAAAATGTGCTTAATTTGAAAAATAAAGTTTCCCGGCATTATCAGGGGGTAGAGGATTATTCACTTGGTAAGCTGAGAAATGAGTGGGAAACACCAGGGTTCGCTCCTGAGCAGAGCGTCCGTTTGATTTTTTCCCAGCGCGGAGAGTTGGTGGGGGAGTTGGAGGTCTGGGACCTCTCGCAGCCTCCTGTTCATCCCTGGTTGTGGATGGATGTGGATCCGGAATGTAAAGAAGCTCAAACCCTGAGGAAATATTTACTCTCTTGGGGGGAAGAGCGCAGCTGTCAGGCGTTGGAAAAGGTGGACCCGGGAGTCCGGGTTTCGATGCGGATCTCCGCCTTTCATGAAAACCAGGAGGCAGCAGAGCTTTTTGAAAGGAAGGGTTTTGATCTCATCCGCCACTTCTTCCAGATGCGGTATGAGATGGAAGGGCGTCCGCAGGATCCCGAGTGGCCGGAGGGAATATCTCTCCGGAGATTTGATCCGAAAAAGGATGCCGAGGAAGTTTATCGAATCGACGATGAAGTGTTTAGCGATCATTTTGGATACGTGGAGGAACCCTTCGAAGAGGGATATCGGCGTTTCATGCACCATATGACAGAGCAGGAAACCTATGACCCGGATTTATGGTTTTTAGCTGTGGAAGGTGATGAGATCGTCGGCATCTGCTTATGCCGTAAATGGTCCGCCGAAGATCGGAACGCGGGTTATATTTCCAGTTTAGGAGTGCGCCGTCCCTGGCGGAGGCGGGGTATTGCGCTTGCCCTTTTACGGCACGCATTTGTGATGTTTTACGAGCGAGGAAAGTCCAAGGTAGATTTAGGCGTAGATGCGAAAAACCTGACCGGTGCTATGCGCTTATATCAAGAAGCCGGGATGCGCATTCACCACCAGTATGATCTCTATGAAAAAGAAATCCGTCCTGGAGAGGAGATCAGTGTTACAGATTTAGATAATCGTTCCTAAATGTGCGATAAAATAGAACGGAGAAGAGGATATAAGTGAATAGCGAGGAGCGTATGATTAAAGCAATCATTTTCGATTTGGGGGGTGTGTTAGTGCGAACGGAAAACCCACAACGGCGGAAAGCGTTGGGTAAAAGGCTGGGAATGAGCTACAAGGAGATAAGTGAACTGGTTTATCAACGAGATAGCTCCCTTTTAGCCACCCGGGGCGAGATCACCGCGGAGGAACACTGGCAGAATATCCAGGATGAATTGGGCCTGAATGACACGGAACTCGAAGAGTTTAAGGATGAGTTTTGGGGAGGGGATGCCCTGGATGAAGTGCTCGTTGAATTTATCCGGGGTTTAGGTCTCCACTATACTACAGCTTTGTTAAGCAATGCCTGGGATGATCTGCGCGGGGTGCTGACGGAAGTTTGGGAGATAGATGATATTTTCGACAAGATTTTCATCTCTGCGGAAATTGGGATGGCGAAACCCGAGGACGAAATTTACACACACGTCATCGAAGAACTTGGAGTTCGGCCGGGGGAAATGGTCTTCATTGATGATTTCCCGGAGAACGTGCAGGCAGCTCGGGAAAACGGGATCAATGCCATACACTTCCGGAGCCGGGAACAAACCTTGGGGGAGCTCCGAGAGCTGCTGGATAATCCCCTGTATTTGTAATCCTCTTTGGTCAGTGGGTTCGGAAGGAAAAACCAGGTGAGACCTTCGATTTTTGACCGGAGGTTTGAACGTTGCCGAGGTCAATGATCACAACCGCCTTTTCCTTATGATCACGACTGTTTTTGTGGAGCTGTGATGTTCAAGAAGATATTCTTTTATCTGCAATACCTGTTTTTTGATCCACCCTGGGACACCGGGATCTCTCCTCCCGAATTGCTGGATTTTATTGAGGAGCGAGAGCCAGGACGGGCCATAGACCTGGGTTGCGGGACGGGCACAAATGTGATCACATTGGCACAGCACGGCTGGGAGGTGGTGGGCGTTGATTACGTCCCCCAGGCCATCTTTTCAGCGCGCCGCAAAGCGAAAAAAGCTGGCCTGAAAGATAAGGTTGATTTCAGAGCGGGGGATGTGCTAGCCTTGGATCCGTTCAGGGAAGCTTTTGATCTGGTCCTGGATATCGGCTGTTTCCACAGCTTCTCAGGTGGGGATGTGGAGCGTTATGCGGAGGTCGTCCAGCGCCTGACCGCAGCGGCCGGTTTTCTGCTTTTATATGCGCATTTAAAACAAGAACCCGCGTACCGCCAGGGGGCTTCGGAGGAAGACCTTCAGGTTTTGGGGGAGAAAATGAGTTTGGTTCTCCGCCGGGATGGCACAGAAGGGGAATCCCGGCCCTCGACGTGGCTGCTTTTTAGAAACAAAAGTAATGCCTTGGGGTAATCAAACCTGGCTGGACTTCGTGGATATGATCTCAACGACCCCATTTTTGAAAGTCTCAGGATCGCTGATGGTTAAAAGGTTTTTTCGCTCAGCCCGGGAAAGAT
>JAGXKM010000119.1 GCA_018335275.1 Anaerolineales bacterium
CATTCGTTTTTTGAGCCAGGGCGCGGGCCAGCAAGACTCTTTGTTGTTCTCCCCCTGAAATTTCCGCCAGGCGTCTGTCCGCTAAATCCTCGACCTCCGTTTGAGCCATGGCCCACTGAACGATCTCTTTATCCTTCGAACTGGCTTTCCCCATCATACCCAGATAAGGCGTCCTGCCCAACAACACAGTCTGTTCGACAGTAAAAGCGCCCCCGAGCTGCCGGGCCTGAGGCACTACTGCTACACGAAGCGCTCGCTGGTTTGGGGTGTAGCTGGTGATGTCCTGGCTGTCCAACAAGACCTTGCCCCGTGAAGCTTTCAATACGCCGCTTATGACCCTGATAAGCGTTGATTTCCCTGCACCATTCGGCCCAATTAGGCCCAAGATTTCACCCCTGGACACCTTCAATGAGACGCCGTCCAGGGCCTGTACATCGCCATAAACAGCGCACAGGTTTTTCGTTTCAAGCATAGATCCACCTTCGTAACAAACGGTGCTTCACCAGAATACCTCCTGTTTCGCCCGCCGCAAAATCCATAAAAAGAAAGGGGCCCCAAACAAGGCCGTGACAATGCCCACCGGAAGTGATTGCGGGGCCAGGATGACGCGGGCAAGTATGTCCGCTGCCAGGAGCGTACACCCTCCGCCAAGCATGGAGAGAGGTATCAGCTGTCGGTAATCTCCCCCCCACAACATGCGTACCAGATGGGGTACGATCAACCCGATGAAGCCGATCACGCCTGAAAAAGACACAGCGGCGGCGGCAGTCAGTGAAGAGGCGATGATGATGAAAAATTTGACCCGCTCCACAGGCAAACCTAACTGCTGGGCTTGCTCCTCACCAAACTGGAGGACATTCAAAGCATGGCCTGTGAGCAGCAGCAGTCCAAAACCCACGGCAGAATATGGCAGCGCGATACGGACAGGATCCCATCCAGCTACCGGGGATCCTCCCAGCAGGAACGAAAGGGCATGCTGCAGTTGGCGGTTAGAACGCAGCATCAGAAAAGATGTCATGGCCGTAGTAAAAGAACCGACAGCCACGCCAGCTAAGATCAATGTTGTCAACGGCACCATTTTACCTACCCTGGCCAAGCTGTATACGACCATAACTGTGCCCAAGGCACCCAAAAATGCGCCGGCTGGAATCAGAAATTGTCCCATCCAGGGCAAAGCCATAAAAAACACAGCCCCTAAACCCGCTCCGGATGCAACCCCAATCAAATACGGATCCGCTAGCGGATTCCGGAATAAGCCCTGATATGTAGCGCCGCTGCCCGCCAAGGCCGCACCGGTCAAAGCCACTAAAATCGCATGCGGTAAACGGATTTCAACCAGAATGGTTTCAAAATACTCAGGCCAGTTTTCCGTGAACCCCAAAGACAGGATACGATTTGCGGCTATGCGCAGCGCTGTCCCTGGGGGGATGAAAACCGCCCCCAGGGCAACGCTGAACACAAAGGCCAAAACAAGCAAGCAGAGCGTCAGGAGGTATGGCCTTTCCAACATAGGATTATTTCTCAAATACGTCAGGATGGATCATCTTTGCCACTTCTTCAAAACCCTGCACGAGTCGGGGGCCTGGCAAGCTGATCAGATCATCATTGATCGGCAGCACCCTTTCTTCCTGAACTGCGCTGAGCTGACCCCAGCCCGGCCTCTCAGCTACGGATTCCACCGTCACCCCATATTGGGCATCCCCCAGGATGATGTAATCCGGATCTTGAGCGATGATCTCTTCGGAGCTGATCGGGACATAACTTCCTTCTAAGG
This sequence comes from Anaerolineales bacterium, assembly GCA_018335275.1. Lineage (GTDB taxonomy): Bacteria > Chloroflexota > Anaerolineae > Anaerolineales > UBA11858 > B10-G9. Next base: position 1,775 of record JAGXKM010000119.1, read on the forward strand.
CATCCCCCAGATTTCTTCCTCCCGCTTTATCGATCACATAGGAGATAAACGTACCCTTCCCAACGGTATAGGGGTTGGAAGGATCCGTGGCATCCAGCTCATAAAAAATCAGGGGAGTCTCCTCCACACCAGCTACTTTCTCTTCGACTGCTTTGACACGTTCTGTCAAAGAAGCGACCAATTCCTCCGCTTCCCCCTCTTTTCCGACCAATTGCGAGATTACCATCAGATTCTGGAACAAACCCGGGAAATCCTGGGGGTTTTGCTGCCAGAAGACTGTCAACCCCAGATCACGCATCTCCTGGACCTGGTCGGGAGAAATGATTTGAGCCGCGACGATCAGGTCCGGCTCCAAGGATACGATCTTTTCCATGGGCAGCCCTTCCCAAATGGCTCCGATGCTTTCGATCTCGTTTGCTTCTTCAGGATAGGTGGAGTTGGACTCCCTGGCAATGATGCGGTCCCCGGCTCCCAGAGCGAACAGGCTTTCCGTCATGGATGGAGACAGCGATACGATCTTTTGAGCGGGTTCCTGGAGGACAATCTGATTTCCAAGATCATCGGTAAGCTCGATGGGTTCCGGAGTAGGCTCAGGTGTAGCTGTTGGTTCTTCCGTTAGCTCCTCGGTTGGAGCGCAGGCAGAGATCACAAACAAAAATATCGACAGGACATACAATACATTTTTAATGGGTTTTCTCATCTTTACCTCAATATATATATTTATTTATCTCCCCTTAAAACAAAAATCCCTGTCTCGGACAGGGAAGCAGGATGGCTTATAGGAATTCCATGCTCAGTTCACACCTCCTTACCACGAGAGCTTGATGAACATCAGCGGAGGCGGTCGACCTGGCTTTGCTCCTGGGGAGCATTACAGTTGCGGGTCAGCGTCTGACTTTCACAGACTTCGCCTTTCAGCCTTCCCTTCCGGGAGAAAAAGGCACCTCAGCTAAAATGAATTGTTAAGTTCCGGGTCATCTCGTACCAACCGGATTTTACACGTTTCTTGAATGCTTGTCAACCGATAACTTCTTACAAATCCTTGCTAAACATAAAGCTCCGGGAGCGAGAGGTGGTTCCTCCCTTTCTTGCCCCAGTCCAATGTGGGTTGATTTCTCCCATTCGATAAATCTAAAAAAAAACTCTGCCCCTTCTTTGAATTCGGAATTCAAGGCATGATAAGATTGTGTTGGGATGGCTCCAGGAAAGGGAAAATAATCTATGTATGATCTCATCGTTGTCGGGGGAGGCGCTTCCGGTCTCATGGCTGCCGGCCAAGCAGCGTCCAGAGGTGCCCAAACCCTGCTTCTGGAAAAGATGGAGCAGCCAGGCCGGAAATTGCTGTTGACCGGAAAAGGCCGCTGTAACCTGACGAACGTGGGCAGCGTGCAGCAGTTCATCGGGCATTTCAATCCCCAGGGCAGGTTCCTGACCCAGCTCTTTTATCTATTTTTTCACCCCCAGCTGCGGGAGTTTTTCGAGGAACTCGGGGTTCCCACGGAGGTCCAACGCGGGGATCGTGTCTTTCCAAAAAGCGAAAATGCGCGAGAGGTAAGGGATGCCCTTTGGGGCTGGATCAAGGAGCAGGGGGTGGAATTGATCACAAATGCCCCTGTCACCGACCTGCTTCTGGAAGACAAACGAGTCAAAGGTGTGACAACAGAGAGGAAGAAGTTCTACGCCCCCGCTGTGATCATCGCCACCGGTGGGGCTGCCTATCCAGGAACTGGATCAACCGGAGACGGATATGCCTTAGCGCGCAAAGCTGGGCATACGATCATTCCCGTTCGCCCGGCGTTGGTCCCCCTGGTCACGGCAAGCGATACCGCCCCACAACTGCAGGGTTTGAGTTTGCGCAATGTGCAAGTCAATCTCTGGGTTGAGGGAGATAAAGTAGATGACCTCTTTGGGGAAATGCTCTTTACCCATTTTGGACTTTCCGGCCCGATCATCCTCACCCTAAGCAGGCAAATTGTGGACTACCTGCGGGCTGATAAGAACGTCGTCATAGCCATTGACCTTAAACCTGCATTGGACCACCCCACCCTCAGAAACCGGCTGTTGCGGGATATCGAGGAAATGGGACGAAAACAATTCAGCACGCTCCTGGAAGGGCTGCTGCCTAAGAAGTTGATCCCGGTTTGCGTCAACCAAACAGGCATTCCCTGGGATAAGAAGAATAACCAGATCACCGCCCAGGAGCGGAAACGCCTGCGGATGTGGTTGAAAGAAGGATTCCGCTTTCAGATCACCGGCCACCGATCCTTTGACCAGGCGATCATCACGGCGGGTGGTGTGGATACCCGGGAGGTCGATCCCCAGACCATGGAATCTAAACTCGTCCGAGGCCTCTTTTTTGCCGGTGAAGTGCTGGATGTGGATGGCGACACAGGTGGTTACAATTTACAGGCCGCATTTTCCACCGGATGGGCTGCAGGGCGGGCAACGGCATCCTCTTTGCAACAGAAGACCGGGTCATGAAACCCAAGCGCACCCATTCCCGCTATATATAGATCCACTCCGCTTGATCAAGGATAAGGTGAAGGCATTAACTCCGATTTCTTCTGTCCTCGATGCTCATCAATAATGTCTTGATAAAGGCGAATGACCCGGTCGCTGATGTTTTCCCAGCCATATTTCTTGGCGAATGCAAACGCATCATGACCCATCCGGTACCGTAAAGCTTTATCCTCCAACAAACCCACTATCCGTTCACTGAGCGCCTGGGGGTCTTCCACGGGGACATGATAGCCGGTGACCCCATCCTCCACAAGATGGGTCAACCCTCCAACATGAGAGGCGACCACGGGGGTCCCGCAGGCCATGGATTCCAGGGCCACCATCCCGAAAGATTCGTAATGGGAAGGCATGACAACCAACTCAGCAGCGGAGTAATAATACGGCAGGGAATCCTGATCCTTTTTTCCTAAAAAGGTGACCAGTTCACCTAAACCAAATTCCCTGCACAGGGACCGCAAATAACGCATCTCGTCATTTTCCTCTCCTGCCTGATCATCCACATCACCACCAATAATGGCCAAACACAGCTGATCACGAAAAACTTCTTTCTTCCGGATGACTGCTAACGCTCTGAGAAGTGTCTCAATCCCTTTCAAAGGCTCAATCCGGCCCACAAAGAGAAGCATCCGCTTATCTTCTGGGACGCCGACATATTCTTTAGATTCGTCAGGAGGGATGGGATAAAAATGGCTCAAATCCACGCCGGGGGGGATGATCCTGATTTTTTGTGGATCAACCCCATACAACGAGTTTAAATGCTCTTCCTCTGTGATCGTGGCGGCGACGATCCGGTCCGCCAACCTCATCGCTTTCCGCTCGCCTTCAATCCGGTACTCCCCTTCCTCCTCCTCCGGCGTCTGGGCCACTCGCTGTTTCATCTTCCCGAGGGTATGAAACATCTGGATCACAGGCACGTTCCACTCCTTCTTCAGTCGTTCCGCTGCAATCCCCGACATCCAATAGTGGCTGTGTATCAGATCGTATCGAAGGCCCTTGCGCAGCGAAAAATCCAGGATGTTTTCCGTGTACATGGGGACATGTTCAACCAATTTCCGTTTTGGCAGAGGCACTTCCGGCCCCGCAGGGATATGCGCGACTCGGTTCCCGTATCCCAGGTCATGCAGCACATGAGGAACATGTTCATCCTGTGAGCGGGTAAAGACATCCAGATGGATCCCCTCGCGACCCAGATAACGGGAAAGGTCCCGCACATAAACGTTCATTCCCCCGGCGTCCTTCCCACCCAATGTAGCCAGGGGACAGGTATGATAAGAGAGCATGGCAACCCGCACAGGCACCTTCCTTAAAATATTTCCCTACTTATGCAAGATCAAGGCACGTAGATCATCCTTGTCACTCCCGTATGATAGCTGGTATAATTTCAGCCGTCAACCGGAATGTATGCCACCGTAGCTCAAGGGTAGAGCAATCGCTTCGTAAGTGATAGGTTATGGGTTCAACTCCCA
>JAGXKM010000018.1:0-9582 GCA_018335275.1 Anaerolineales bacterium
TGGTGAGCACGTTCTGGATCTGTCTGGAAGAGGAGGGGGCGAATCAAATCATACATGGTTTCTTTCATAGGGTAATCAGCGACCTTCAGCTTCTAAAAACGAGCGCACCTCGTCAATCTTCTTTTCATCCACCAGGTGCTTCTCTTGAATATAAGAAAGCAGTTCTGACAGTGTGAGCACAGCGTGCAATCGACAGCCCTCCTTCTCCAGGGTCTCTGCACCGCCTGATTCCCGATCCAAAAGGACAACGATGTCCTTTACATCAAGCCCCACAGCAGACAATGCTTCCATGCCTTCCAATTTACTCCCCCCGGTGGTGATCAAATCATCTATGACCACAACCCGTTCTCCGGGAGAATATTCTCCCTCCACGCGCGCTTTCGTACCATATTCCTTCTTCTCTTTCCGGGGATAAATCATGGGCCAATTGCCGAGCAGACTGACAGCGGTAGCGATCGGCATGGCAGCATAAGGCAGAGCTGATATGCTGTCAAAATCCAAATCATGCAACAGGGGTAGATAGGCGGAGGCAACTTCCTGCAGCAGGCGGGGGCGGCTGGCTAGAATCCGAAGGTCAATGTAGATGGGTGAAGTAATGCCTGATTTCAGGGTAAACTCTCCGAACTTGACACAACCTGCCCGGAACAGACCTTCAGCAAGGGAAGAGAAGCCATCATCCTGTTTTTTTCCTCGGTTGAAAGAACCTTCCTTAACCTTCCTGACCTCACGCTGGATGGAACCTCTGAGATCCAATGCAGCCTGCCGGGGGCGATCCGCCCGGGAAATTCCCCGGGAGACAGGAACCAGCAGACCCAAACCATCCTCACGAACCCCCGCTCTCACCGCAGCTTGCAAATCCCCTCCTTGTGCGCCCACCCCAGGAGCCAGAATCCACAATCCTGGGGCCCGATCCCGGACTGCCTGTAATGAGTCTACCTGCGTGGCTCCTACCACCAACCCCAGGTTATCATTCTCATTCCAGGATTGGGCCAGATCTGCCACGTGCTCATAGAGCAGTAAAGTTTCCTTTTCAATGACCCCCCCCTGGCTGATGACGCGCACATCCTGCAGGTCACGGGCGCCGGGATTGGACGTTTTGCAGAGCAAGAAAACCCCTTTTTCAGGATCCTCAAGGAAAGGCGCTGCCGCATCCCGCCCCAGATAAGGGCTTATGGTCACCGCGTCTGCACCGTACAATTCAAAACAGGCTTTTACATAGGCCCTGGCTGTAGAAGAGATATCCCCCCGTTTGACATCCAGGATGACAGGGATTTGATCCGGAACGGCTTCGATCACTTCTTTCAAGGCAGTGACACCCTCCGCACCCAGCGCTTCAAAAAAAGCGCTGTTGGGCTTATACGCCGCGGCCAGGTCTTTCGTCTCCTCTATCAGTTGCAGGCAAAATGATCTCGCCGCTTGACCCGTCTGTTCCGGTAAATCTTCGGGGTGCGGGTCAAGGCCCACACAGAGCAGGGAATCGACTGCCTTTATTCTTTCTTCCAAAATTGAAAAGAACGACATATTTTCCTCTCAATTCCCTGTTAGGCTTTCCCCAGTACCATGGCCAGAAGCGCCATCCTGACGTACATCCCGTATTCCATTTGGCGGAAATAAGCCGCCCGGGGATCGTCATCCAGCTCCATGCTGATCTCTCCCACCCTGGGCAGGGGGTGCATCAGGGTCATATCCTCTTTCGCAACTCGCATGGTTTGGGGTGAAATGATATAACTTCCCTTGACTTTTTCATACTCATCAGGGTCTTCAAAGCGTTCTTTTTGAACCCGTGTGGCGTAAAGCACATCAGTGTCAGGCAAAGGTTCCTCTAAGGACGTAAACTCGCGCTGTGGAATCCCCTTTTCATCTAATTCACCTACAATTTCCGGAGGCATCCGGAGGATGTCAGGAGAGACATAATTCAATCTGACCTCATACAGGGAGAGTAAACGAGACAAGGAATGCACAGTGCGTCCATTCTTCAGGTCGCCCAACATGGTGACCGTCAGCCCATTTACCTCCTCCTGCTCCTCAAAAATGGTAAACAAATCTAACAGGGCCTGTGTTGGATGCTCACCCACACCATCCCCGCCGTTGATGATCGGTTTGCTGGCGTACTTGGCAGCCAGCTCCGAAGCTCCCACTTCTGGATGGCGCAGCACGATCACATCTGAGTAACACTCCAGAGAACGAACGGTGTCCGGAAGGGACTCACCTTTGGCGACGGAGGAATACTTGACCTCATTGATGGGGATCACGCTTCCTCCCAACCTTTCCATCGCTGCCGTAAAGGAGGAAGCGGTCCGGGTGGAAGGTTCGTAAAATAAGTTGGCCAGAATTTTGCCCTTCAAAAGATCAAATGTGCCGATCCTTTCCACCATGACCCGCATTTCATGGGCAACCTCAAAGACATATTCCAGGTCTTCTTTTGTAAATTGCTTTACCGAGATGATGTCCTTCCCATACCAGGGAGCAGATTGCTGATCACCCAGCGGCAGATGGGGGCTGAACATACTATTCCTGTCCGACAAAATCATAGGTCACTCCTTTGGATAGTTAATCGATATACAAGGTTTCATTTTCAAGCTTGATATGTGAGGGAAGGGGCAATATTCCGGCCCCCTCCAGCTGTAGTTAAGATTTCACCGTTCCGGAACACCTCTTCCCCCCGCAGCACAACCCGTTCCACACATCCCAGCCCAGTCCACCCTTCAAAAGGTGTCCAGCCGCATTTGGAATACTGATCAGCGGCCCGGATTTCATATCCCCGCTTCAGGTCCACCTCAATCCATGTTTCCTGCTGTTCCGGGAGACCAAAAACGGCCCGGGGATTCGTGTACATCCGGGTAATGACATCCTCCATAGAAAGGCGGCCTTCATGGACAGCATTGAGGAAAAGCGGCAATGCTGTTTCTAAACCGGGGAATCCGGGAGGGGGATCTTCCCCTTCCTTTTCAGCCAGGGTGTGGGGAGCATGATCTGTGGCAAAGCAATCAATGACCTCTAAATGATCCCAGAGTGCACGCTGATCATCTCGGGATGCTAATCTCGGCCGGACTTCAGATTTCCCTCTCTTACCCAAAGCGGGAATATCTTCTTTGGAAAGGAAAAGGTGGTGGGGGGTCACTTCACAAGTCACTGGCAACCCTTTTTCTTTGGCAGATTTAATAAGGCAGATCTCCTCTCTTGTTGACACATGGCAGATATGGATGTGCCGATCATACATGAAAGCTATATAAAGCAGTGCAGCCAGCGTTTTCCCCTCAGCATGGGCCACGATGGGGCGGGATCGCGGCCAAGATTCAAACAGTTTTCTCCAATGGATCGTGTCTTCCAATAACAACGGACCATACGTGGCGTCAAGGTAAAGTTTCAATCCAACAGACTGATCAGCTATCTCCGGAAGGAGATCAGGGTTCTCCATGCTCCCCCCTAAATATAAGCCGTAATCGCAGAGGGCTTTCTCCTGGCCAGCAGAAACAGCTTTGTGCAGAGAGGATCCATCAGCCAACGGGGGCTGCGTATTGGGCATGGCCAGAACTGTGGTCACACCCCCCGCCAGAGCCGCCTTTGTGCCGCTCAGAAAATCCTCTTTATGGGTTGCTCCGGGTTCCCGGAGATGGACATGGACATCGATCAAGCCTGGTAGTTTCATCCTCGCTCCAAATTGACAAAAAAAAACTAGAGCGCCTTGGCTCTAGTTTGAAAGACATAAAAAAAATGGCCTCGGGAGCGGTGATGCTCCGGGCCTTTTCTGTCTCGTGGTGGTCGTTTCCAGTTATCCATACTAAACCTTAATTATCCACAGCTTGTGGGATTTGTCAAGAGGTATCCTATCCAATTAATATACATTCCTCTTTGAACAGGTATTCAATTCCACAATCTATCACGCATCCTTATCCTCAACAATCCACTTTGACAAACGCTGCCTTAATCGATTTCCCATCTCCTGAATATCCCTTTCCGCTTCCTCTTTGGATTCCGCCCTGGAAGTTATCCGCAATTCAACAGAACCCTTATGAGCAGCTAAACCAACGGTAGGGTTCTGAGAGCGTTCCAGGTCCCCAATGATGTCATCCACTTTGGATTCACCAATGCCCTCCGTCTTGATGCTTCTTGTCAGGATTATCTCCTGCAAGGAAAACCGGGAACTGAGCCAGGGCAGGACCTCCTTATCCAGTATCCGTTCTAGCTCCGGGGGGACACCCGGTAAACAAATCAACACACCCATCGCATCATCTGCGACAAATCCCGGGGCTGTACCCCATTCATTATCCAAAGCAAACGCGCCTTCTGGAATGTACGCCTGACGCTTGTTATTTTCCGTTACTTCTCTGTCGTATTTCATTAGCCGGTCTTGAATATCATCCCAGAGCTCCGCCCGGAATTCAAGTCCCATGTCCAGGGCTGAGGATACCGCTTCACGTGTGGGATCATCTACAGTCGGACCCAGCCCCCCGGATGTGATCACGATATCAGCGCGGGATAGGCTCTCCCGCACCACCTGGGCGATTCGCTTCGGATTATCTCCCACAGTTGAAGTACGATAAAGGTTGATACCCACACTGCGCAGCGATCGGGCGATCACTTGCGTGTTGGTGTCGACGATCTCCCCCAGTAGCAATTCCGTGCCGATGGTGATGATTTCAGCGTTGGGCATTCTGATGAAATTATCCTATGCTAGATCTTTCTTCTCAAACGCGTCATCACAAGCTTTAATAAATCAAATTCAGGGTGGATGATATCCTTTTCAAATGGCCCGCTTTCCTCGCCGACCTCAGCAGGAAAAGAAACGCTTAATCAATCCCCAGATAAGCTTTCCGCACCATCTCATCTTTCTTGAGGTTGTCCGCGTTGTCTTTAAGGACGATTTCCCCTGTCTGGAGCACATATCCCCGGTCCGCCACCGAGAGCGCTACCGTTGCATTTTGCTCCACCAACAAAATGGTAGTGCCGTCTTTATTAATTTGTTTAATGGTCTCAAACACGTTTTCGACCAAAATCGGCGCCAGACCCATGGAGGGTTCATCCATTAAAAGCAGCCTAGGGCTCGCCATCAAAGCTCTGGCCGTTGCCAGCATCTGCTGCTCTCCCCCGGATAATGTTCCAGCGACCTGCTTCCGCCGTTCTTTTAAACGGGGGAAGAGTTGAAAAACTCGATCATAATCATCTTGTAGTTTGGATTTATCCTCCCGGGAATAAGCCCCCATATCCAGATTTTCAGACACGGACAGCCTGGAAAAAATCCCCCGTCCCTCCGGGACCATGGTGATCCCCCGGTACACCAATTCGTGCGCAGGTGTTGAAGATATATCTTCCCCTTCGAATTTCACCTGCCCATGTCGGGGCGAGAGCAAACCGCTGATGGTCCTCAGGGTGGTCGTCTTCCCGGCCCCATTCCCCCCAATCAGGGTGACGATCTCGTTCTCCTCCACAGTGAGGGAAATTCCCTTCAGGGCATGAATATTCCCGTAAAATGTGTGGATATCGTTTACTTCAAGCATTGCCATATCGTTTTTCCCATGCAAAATTTAATCTCAACAAAAGCGTTATTTCTCGCTTCTGCCCAAGTACGATTCAATCACTAAGGGATCTTTTTGAATTTCATCAGGCGGCCCTTCAGCGATCAATTCCCCAAAATCCAGGACGTAAATATACTCGCTGATCCCCATCACGACTTTCATGTCATGCTCGATGAGCAGGATCGTGATCCCCATGTCTTTCCGAAGATCCCGGATGAAGCGCATCATATTTGCAGATTCATTGGGATTCATACCTGCTGTGGGTTCATCGAGGAGGATCAAGTCGGGAGAATTTGCCAGAGCCCGGGCCATCTCCAGCTGGCGTTGTTCCCCATAGGGTAAGTTGCGTGCCAGAAGATCCCCTTTGCCTTTCAGCCCCACAAAATTTAAAAGCTCCGCGGCTTCCTGGATCGCCTTTTTTTCTTCCACTCGCTGCCGCGGCGTGTGCAGGATCGCATCTACCCAATTGGTTTTCAGCCGGGGATGGGCACCCACCAAAATGTTTTCTAGAGCTGTCATGGCTGGAAAGAGACGGATGTTCTGATACGTCCGGGAAATTCCCTGGCGTGTTACTCGATCGGGCGCATAACCCAATAGGGTTTGGCCCTTGAAAAGCATATCCCCCTCATCTGGTGGATAAAAACCTGTGATGCAGTTAAATAAAGTTGTCTTTCCCGCCCCATTGGGGCCGATAATGCTGTAAATCGATCCTTTGGGAACTTGAATGCTGACTTGATTGACCGCAGACAGCCCTCCAAAGCGTTTTGTCAGATTGCGCGTTTCTAGAAGTGTCATAAAAAATTAAACCTTTTCTGCTGCCTATCCTGATGCTTCATCCTCAAGCACAGGGGTGGACGAATCTTCTGCAGAAAGCTCCAGACGCCTTCTGGGCGCTGGCCACAGACCTTCCGGTCGTAAGACCATCATGACCACCAGCAGACCCCCGAATGTCAGCAGGCGGTAGAGTTCCAACTCGCGCAGAATCTCCGGAAATCCTTTTAGCACAAACGCACCCACAATCACACCCGGAATGCTTCCCATACCGCCGACAATCAACAAGCACAAGACGTTAATGGAAACCATCAAGGTGTGATCCGCTGGTCCAGTGTACTGGTTGCGGGCAGCAAATAGAGCCCCTCCAACACCTGCAAAAGCAGCGCCAGTTGCAAAAGCCAGCAGTTTGTAATACAGCGTGTTTATTCCCATCGCCTGAGCGACGGTCTCATCTTCCCGGATGGCCATCCACGCCCGCCCTACCCGGGAATTCTGCAGGTGGTTTGTGAAAAATATCGCCAACAGGATGCCAATCACAATCAAATACAAATACGCCTTTTCACTGGAAAAGGATACGCCGAAGATTGTAGGACCGGCGATATCACGGATGCCCTGGGGACCTCCCAAATAGGGGGACATCAGGTCGCTCCGGATCAAGACCCGGATGATCTCGCCAAAACCCAGGGTGACGATAGCTAAATAGTCCCCCCGCATACGCAGTACAGGAAGTCCCAATAAGATGCCAGTCAAAGCAGCCAAGACAACGCTGGCGATCAACGCTGGCCAGAAACCAATCTGTAATGAAATTGGAGCTGGTGCAGTGAGTAAACCGACCGTGTAAGCGCCAATGGCGAAGAACGCTACATATCCCAGGCCCAGCAAACCTGCCAAACCTACCACGATATTAAGACCCAAACCCATCAACACGTAAATCCCCACGGTGCCCATGGCATAATTCCAATATTTACTCAAAAACTGGGGGATGAGCAGGGAGATCGCCAGGAACAAACCATATCCAACCCAGCGCAGTCTGGGACTGCTGTGAAAGGTTTCCTTCACCCGCTTCAAACTCAGGTTTGAAAACCTGTCAAGGAAGACTGCCTGCCACTGCTGCGAATTACGCTGGCTCTCAGTTGCCATGGAAAGCAGTCCGCCGAGCGCGCTGCTGATGATAAAAATCCCAGCGGTTAAAAAGCTTCCTGACACAGGATCTTTTGTGAAAATCAAAAGTTGAACGGACGGCCGGGAGAGCTGCACCAAATAGTTCCGCATCTCAACATCTGCCGCATCCAGGATACCAACGACAAAAACGGATACGCCCACAAGCACGGCTGTGGTCAGGCCCGCTGCTGTACTGGATAACAAGGAGGTAGACCAAGTCCTCTCCGCTGTATTTGCGCCACGGATTCCTATCCATAAACCCAGGATGCTGTAGGTGACCATCAACCCTCGGGTGTTGCCGATCATAGAATCCGAATTCAGGTCAAGGGTATTCCCCACGATATCAGAGAGGGTGACTGTCAGCCCGATGAGGATGAAAAATATAATCACCACACCGAAGATCAATCCTTCTCTGCTGCTGTCTTTCCACACCGCATCCATTATACTTTTTCCTCCGTCAGGACCTCACTCAAAATGCCAGAAGGTCGGAAGATTAACACCAGAACCAAAATCGAAAAGGCAATCACATCTTTCAACTGAAAATCTATCCCCAGGGCAGCAGGCCCAAGAGATTCCACGATGCCCAGGAAAATACCGCCCAGCATCGCCCCCGGGATATTTCCAATCCCGCCCAGGACCGCCGCAGTAAAAGCTTTCAGGCCGGGGATGAAACCGATGTAATGATAAATAATTCCATTTTGGATCCCCCACATCACCCCGGCAGCACCGCCCAAGGCGCCGCTGATCACAAACGTAGTGCTGATCACAGAATCGACATTGATGCCCATCAAAGCTGCTGTTTGCTTGTCTTCTGCCACAGCCCGCATGGCCCGTCCAAACCGGGTCCGCTGAACCAGCACATATAATCCAACCAGCAAGAGGATTGAGAGCACAAAAGTGAGTGCGCCCGTGTAGGTGAGGATGACCTCCTCGCCGCTGATCGGGATCCGCCAACCCACACTGCGTGTCAGGGCGGAGGGATTCTGGTACGTTCTCCGTTTGGGACCGAAAATCAGTTGAGCTGCATTCTGAAGGAAAATGGAAGCGCCGATAGCGCTGATCAGGGGAATCAAACGCGGGGCCCCGCGCAGCGGCCGGTAGGCGATCTTTTCCAGATAATAACCCACGATAGCGGCCATTACCATCCCCACCACAAATGCCAGGATCACAGACAGGATCTGGTATTGATCCAGAAAGCTCACCCCTGCAGCCTGATCCACAACCAACCCATTTAACCCTTCCAGGACAAAATATCCCGCAAAAGCTCCCAACATCATGATCTCCCCATGGGCAAAGTTAATCATGAACAGAATGCCATACACCAGCGTGTATCCGATAGCGATCACCGAGTACACACTCCCAATGATCAGACCGCTGATGGTGAACCTTAACCAGGTATCTGGCCCGTAAATTCCCGCGCTGATCACGGAATACAAACGCCAGCTCAGGAAAATGACAAATAAAACAGCAATAATTGCTTGCACGATGCGAAAGGTATCGAGAGGTTTGACAGTTTTTTCTGCGTTGGACTCACTCATATGGGACTCATTTTTTCAGGATGATGGTGCGAGGCAAGTGAGAACACCTGCCCCGCACATCTTGTCGGATCAAGGTTCAATCTAAGAGGTGTCTAATCCTCCGGAAGGACCCACTCCCCGTCTTCCACGACCAGGAAAGCAGGACCGGTGGCGTTACATTCTCCGCCCTCACAGGACAGTTCCCCTGTCAGGCCCTGGTATCCTTCCATGTTATTCACAGCATCTATCAGGGCTTCCCGCGGGATGTACAGATTTCCATCCTCTCCAAGGATCGCCACTGATTTTATTTGCTGGATCAAAGCATCCACAACATCATAACCATGCCAGGTGAAAGTGGATACTGCGCCAGGAGGATCACCATAGACGCTCTCGAATTTTTCCCCAAAAGCATCCACGCTGGGAGAAGACAAGGGAGCGCCAGAAGCAGCGTACACGGATTCTGCATTTTCTCCCGCCAGCTCAATAAAGCTGTCCCCGAAAGTTCCGTCGTCGCTGAAGAGGATCACATCCTCCATACCCGCCACAGGCATATCCTTGGCAATCACCGCTGCCTCAGGATAATACCCACCGTAGTAAATAGCACCAGGATTTTG
>JAGXKM010000018.1:10162-31327 GCA_018335275.1 Anaerolineales bacterium
ACAGCACACACTTTTTCTTCTGGATTATCTGCGCATATTTCCGGGGGCTGGGCTGCCCCGCCGCAGGCTGCCAAGATTAAACTAGCAGCGATGATCAACCCTACTATCGTACTCCTTCTAGACATATTCATTTCCTCCTTAGAGAATCGAATATAAAATTTAAACCGCAATCAATAAAAATACATATGTTTCTTCCCCTTTCACCTCCTTTCTCGTTTTAGATCATATCTGGCATAGATCGATATACCTTTTAGATCCACGAATACCAGGAAATCATTGATTTCCTTCTACTCCTAATTCTGCTTCATTCAAATGGAAAATGACAAAATCTGGAGAGTCGAAACGTAAGGCGCGGGAGTAAACCAAACTGCACTTAAACAATGCAGCGCTTATCCCCCTTTCGTTTTGGTTTTCCCTAAATTATGGCTGATCCTGGATACAATTTTCCCATCGGTTACCCTGAACTGCATAATGGCTTGATAATCTACCGGAAAATGATGCTACTCAATGGTTTTCAATATTCTTGTCTGCTACTTGATTGTGGAGTATATCATAATTTTCTCACATATCAAGGATTTATAAGCAGGTTTTCAAGAAGTCACCTTAGATAGATGGCAGGTAGTTGACTGGGAAGATGGTTTTGCTCTTTCATCTGATTGGAGAGACAGGTGAAATGGATTACACCGTATTTTCTATCCCATCTTTTTGATGGAAACGATTCAGGAAGGGCGTTCGATCCCACTCGCTGGAAGGGTAAACCCACCATCCGCGAGTATGGTTTGGCCCCGGATCATCTCCGCATCGGGACCGCATAAAAATGCCACAATTTTGGCCACATCTTCCGGTGTGGTGATCCGCCCTGCTGGGGTCTGCCGAGCGATCTCTTTTAAAATATCCTCGTCCTGCATGGTATTAAAATGCTGCAGGGCTTCCGTTGCCACAATGCCGGGAGAAACCGCGTTGACGATGATGTTCTTCGGCGCGAACTCCACGGCCAGGTAGCGGGTGAGGGCTTCCAGGGCCGCTTTGCTGGCGCCCACCACAGCATACTCCGGCAGAACCCGGAACGATCCAGGACTGGAGATGCTGACGATTGCACCGCCTCCCCTGGATTCCATGATTGGAGCCGCTTTTTGAGCCAGAAATAACAGGGCGCGGGCGTTGATATCCATGGTCCAATTCCACCCTTTTGGCCTTTGTTCCATAATCGGCCGGTTATAACCTGAACCCGCGTTGCTGATCAAGAAATCCAGACCGCCAAAAGCCTTTTTCGTCTCCGCAACCAACCTTTCCAGGTCCTCCATATCACCCACATTGGCTTTCACCACATGGGCTCTGACACCCAAAGCTTCGATCTCCTGTGCTGTCCTTTCCGCAGGATCACGGTTGCGGAAAAAGTTGACCACGACGTCCGCACCTAAACTGGCCAGATGTTTGGCGATCGCCCGGCCAATACCTCTCCCTGACCCTGTGACTAAGGCAACCTTCTCTTGATAAGGGTTCCCCTTTTCCATGAATACTCCTCACATTAACTACCGGATGGATTTCCTCCGGATTGAATCCCCAAAATTAATTTTATAATTGGATGACGATTAATTCTCTAATAACGTGTCGATCTCATCTCGGATGGAACTTAAATCTTCCAGGCCTAAATAAACGATCGCGTACCGGATATACGCCACCAGGTCCAATTCTTTTAAACGGTCAATGACCAGGTCCCCCACGACCCGGGAGGAAACTTCCACCTCTTCCATGGCCTGTAAATCTGATTCCACATCGCCCACCAAACGCTCAATGTCCGCCGCGGAAACAGGTCGTTTGTCACAACTTATCTGTACTCCCTGTTTCAACTTATCTCTGTTAAACTCCTCCCGCGTGCCGTCCTGCTTGACGACCAATGGTGTGTCCAGGATGGCTCTTTCATAGGTGCTGAAACGCTGTTCACAATCCAAACAAACCCGGCGGCGGCGTGTTCCCCCCCGCCTATCATGGGATGTATCTAAAACACGGGAATCATCACTCCGGCAATATGGACATTTCATGGCTGACCCTTTGCTTTACATTGATTCGTTGGTTGTCTACACAAAACTAGAGATCATTTTAGCATAGAACCGGGAACCTCTCTAGGGAGTCCACCTTTTGTATCCTTTATCAGAGATCCTTAATCCCCGCACTTGTTGATGCCTCCGATGATCAGGCTTAAGTTAAACACATGTTCTCCCGCTGCTCATCGCAGGGGGAGAACATGATCAGACACACCAGCTCAAACTAGGAGGAGGCTAGTTCAAGCTAGACCCACACCACACTTTCCACTAGGAGGAGGAAATGGAAAGGGATGTTCCATTAGAACACCAGATAATCTGGAGCATTTTTTTGTCTCATTTATTCCGCGTTCGTTTGCGCAGGAAAGTCGGAATGTCAAGATCCTCTGTTTTGAAGGAGCGTGGTTGAAATTCTTTCCCATCGTCTCCTTCCCTTTCCTGCTTTTCACCGGCTCCCACTCGGCTGCGATGGAACGACCGCTCCATGATATTACGCGGCATACCCGTGCGCTCGAAGCCCGTGGCGATGACCGTGATCCGGAACGTATCATTCAAATCGGGATCAATGACCGCGCCAAAAATCAAATTGACCTCAGGGTGCGCGGTCTCTTTGATGATGGCAGCTGCCTGATTGACCTCAAAGAGGGAAAGGTCGGGACCGCCGGTGACGTTGAACAAAATCCCGCGGGCTCCGTCAATGGTGATATCCAGCAGGTCGCTTGACATCGCCTGTTCAGCCGCTTCCCGGGCCCGTTCTTCTCCCGTCGATTCACCCACCGCCATCAGAGCTGCGCCGCCTTCTGACATGATGGAACGCACATCAGCGAAGTCCAGGTTGATTAACCCCGGAATGGTGATCAATTCAGAAATCCCCTGAATGCCCTGCCGGAGCACATCATCCGCGACGCTGAATGCTTCCTGCAAGCTGGCTCGCTTGTTGACAATTTGCAGCAAGCGGTCGTTGGGGATGACGATCAAGGTGTCTACCTGCTCCTTGAGTTTTGAGATACCCTCTTCCGCTGTCTGGACCCGTTTCGTTCCCTCGAAAGTGAAGGGTCGGGTGACCACGCCGATGGTCAGGGCGCCAATTTCCCGCGCAGCCTGAGCGACAATGGGCGAAGCCCCGGTGCCCGTTCCACCGCCAATGCCCGCAGCGATAAAGACCATATCCGCACCCTTGAGCGTAGAATATAATTCCTTGGCTGACTCCTCAGCAGCCTTGCGGCCGATCTCCGGATCCCCTCCGGAACCCAATCCCCGGGTGAGTTTATCCCCGATACGCACCTGTGTGGAAGCTTTCGAGCGCAATAAGGCCTGGGCGTCCGTGTTCACTGCCACAAACTCCACGCCCTGCAGGCCGGTTTCAATCATCCGGTCCACGGCATTGCACCCCCCGCCTCCAACGCCCACAACTTTGATTCTGGCAAATGATTCTGTCTCTTTGATAGGTTTCATCTTTTCCTCCTCATATCGGATAATGATGATTGGTGTGTGAACTTCACGTGAACCTCTTTGTGCGAAACCGTTATGGAAGCAAGCGCCGGAGCCAACTGGCTACCTTCGACCATTCAATCCCTCCTTCCCGCATTTGCTTCCGGTAATGATCTTTTTCATAAGAAACAGTGTTCATCAACACTGTCCATTCCAATAATCCAACACTGGTAGAAAACGCTGGATCATGGAGTTGATCGGTCATTCCTAACAAGTCTTCCGGCTGTGCCACCCGGACTGGAAACTCAAAGATCTCCCGGGCCAATTCATTGATGCTGGGCAAAGCGCTCGTCCCTCCCGTGAGGACCATCCCCGCCGGGAGCAATCCATCGTATCCTGAGCGCTTGATCTCCCGCAGTACATATCCAAACATCTCTTCAACTCTGGCTTCAATGATCATCGCTAAATTATTACGACTGAATTCTGCTCTTTTTTCATCACCAAAGGGCCGGATGTAGAAAACTTCATCGGGGTCCACCTCAGACTGCAAGGCATGTCCATGTTCAACTTTCACTTGCTCCGCCTGCTCAAGGGGCAAGCGTAAGCCATGGGCGATGTCCGAGGTGATATGATTCCCACCCACGGCCATGACCATGGTGTGCCACACATCACCGTTGATATAAATCGCCAGATCCGTGGTCCCTCCCCCGATATCACAAACCACAACGCCCATCTCCCGCTCCGTTTCAGTGAGCACAGCTTCAGCGGAAGCCAGCGGGTTGAGGACGAAGGCTTCCACCTCCGAGCCGGCTGCACTCACACACTGCTCTAAATTATCCAGCGACGTCGAGGCTGCTGTGATGATATGAGCCTCCACTTCCAACCGGTAACCGTGCATGCCAATCGGCTTGTGGATCCCATCCTGCCCGTCCACCGAAAAACCGCGCTGGATAACATGGACGATATCCCGGTTATGGGGGATGGCCACTGCCTTCGCGGCGTCCAACGCCCGGAAGACATCGTTTTGATCGACCACGCCTCCGGTTACGCCCGTGGCTCCGTGGCTGTTCACCGAAGAGACATGGGATCCCGCTAAACTGACCTGGACGGACGTGATCTCCAACCCCGAGGTCCGTTCCGCTTTGTCAATGGACCGGGCAATGGCTTTCGTCGCTGCCTCTATATCGACCACCACGCCCTTCCGCATCCCTCGGGAAGGCTCAATGCCTACACCCAGAATGCGAAATTTGCCCTCTGCCTCTACCCGGGCCACAAGGGTACAAATTTTCGTCGTCCCCACATCTATACCTACAATGATCGGAGCTTCCATGACAATTATTGTCCCATTCGAAAGTAAGGAGCACGGAGATGTTCAACGCTGATCAGGGAAGGTTGAATTCCTTTTTTATCCAAGTGTTGAACAATGCTCTCATAAACTAACATTTTCTTTTCCATATTCTCCGGGTGCGGACCAAAATACACCTGCCAGCCTCGTTTGTCTTTCCATCCCAGGCCGTGTTCCGGATCATATGACATCTCAACACCTTCAGGAGCGTGTCGGGCCATTTTTACAATCGCGCTGACAAGCTCAGATTCCAAAAACTGATTGGTCGCTGTAGAAGGCAGCATGGAAGAATGGATGGTAATCAGATCCACGCCTTCCCCATGAGGGTCAAATCCAATCCCTTCTTCATCCACCCATCGAATGTGTCCTTCCCAATTCCAGGAAATGACCGGGTCCCTTTCTTCGATGATGACGCGGACTTTTGCCGGCCACTCCACTTTAACATCAACGCTTGAAAACCCGGAATATGTGAGCTGCAAATCCTTTTCCAAATGATCAGGACGGATGGCGAATACCGGGTTATTCACAGCATTAATCGCGCGAGATATTTCCAAAGGGGTAAACCGTTTCACACCCTGAACATCAACAGACTCAACTCTGAAATAAGGCGCATCCCAGAGCAGGATCAGAGCGATAGCCAGAGCCACGCTCAAAACGCCGGAAAAAAACCGCCAATAATTATGAATGGCTGGAACAGCGGGAAGCTGGATTTCCGCACCCGGTGAGGAAAGGGGGACGTCAAAACGCCGGCGGGGTGGGTGACGCTCATCCATGGCCACGGCGTTTAGGCCCAGGTTATTACGAGATACGACGGGAGGAGACTGGCGGTGAGATTCCTGTGATCTCCGCCGGGGTGAATCGCCCCTCCCTGATGAGGACTTTTTCTTGCCCATCAAGCGTATATTTTCTGTTTTCTTCCCTTTCTTATCAGCCATAATGAATCACTTCACTTGCCGCGATCGTAAGTCCATACCGTGCGATCTTTGTCTTTTCGCCTTTCCAAAGCCAGTTCAATCAAGGCATCAATCAACGCCGGATAATCCAGCCCGCTCTCTTTCCACAGCTTGGGATACATGCTGATCGGTGTGAATCCCGGAATCGTGTTCAACTCATTGAGGTACATCTGGTTCGTTTCTCTATCCATCAAAAAATCCACGCGGGCCATGCCAGCCCCATCAATCGCCTTGAAAGCCCGGAGAGCCAGTCTTTGAACATAGACGGTCTCTTCTTCAGTCAGCGGGGCCGGGATCAACAACTCCGAGCTCTGGTCGTGATATTTCGCTTCGTAAGAATAAAATTCCGCTGTGGGTCTGATTTCTCCCGGTATGGAAACGCGGGGTTCTTGATTTCCAAGCACACTCAATTCGATCTCCCGGGCCTCAATACCTTTTTCGACCAACAATCGCCGGTCATAACGGGAAGCGTCTTCGAGGGCAGCGGATAACTCCGCTCGATCCCTGCACTTATGGACACCCACGGAGGATCCCATATTGGCCGGTTTCACGAAAAGGGGATATCCGGACACGGATTCAGCCTGGTCCATCACCCTTTCCGGGTCCTCCTCGAAAACACCCCGCAGCAGGACTCGATAAGGTACCACAGGGATGTCACGGGCAACCATCACGTCTTTGAAGACGCCCTTATCCATCCCCACGGATGAAGCAAGCACACCCGCGCCGACATAAGCCAAATCCGCGAGTTCAAATAACCCCTGCATGGTCCCATCTTCACCATATGTCCCATGTAAGACGGGGATGATCACGTCCAGGCCGCCGAGCGCATTCAAGATCTCTTCCCCATCCCTTTCCTGCACTGTGTATAAACAGGAACGCCCGGGCATGGGAAGCAGCACCGCTTCGGATAAAGATTGGGCATTCCCTTCTGTGAGGAAACCTATGACATCCGCTCCGGTCAACCAATTCCCTTCTTTGGTGATCCCTATTTGGACGATTTGATATTTTTCGGGGTCCAGGGCCTGCAGCACAGAGCGTGCGGAAAGCAGGGAGATCTCATGCTCCCCGGACCGCCCTCCAAACAGTACACCTACCCTCAGCTTCTCACTCATATCGATCCTTACCATTCCCCGATCAACTCAATTTCCAAATCCAGACGCAGATCAAATTTTTCTTCTACAACCTGTTGGACCAATTTAATTAAAGCTTGTACCTCATCCGCTGTGGCGTCTCCATGATTGATGAAAAAATTAGCGTGCTGTGGGCTGATTTCCACATCCCCGCGCCGGGTCCCTTTCAGGCCCGCCCGCTCAATCAAACGGCCCGCATAATCATCCAGCGGATTCTTGAACATGCTCCCTATCGATGAACCTGGGGGCTGTTTGGTGCGCCGCTGCTTTGTGATCTCACTCATGGTCTTTTTCACTTCCTCCGGTGTGCTGCGTTCCAGGATGAATTCAACAGCTAAGACCACCGCATCCACCTCCTTCCGCTTGATGAGGCTGGTGCGGTAATCATAGGCAAAATCTTCCGCCGACCATTGAACACGGCGGATTTCCTGGTTATCAAGATGCAAGATTTCTGCCATGTGCACATCTTCTGCCATATCGGATCCAAAAGCGCCGGCGTTATTGACTGCTGCCCCACCCACCGTCCCCGGAATGCCTTCCGCCCATTCCAGGCCCGACCACCCCCGGTTTGCTGCCCGGCGGGCAACACTCCCCAGACCCGCGCCGGATTCCGCCCAGATAAGGGGTTTTTCATCTTTTCGATCTCTAAACTCCACCTTCTTTGCTCTGTTGAGGATCACCAGCTCTCGAATCCCGGCATCGCTGATCAGGACATTGGATCCTGCTCCCAGCAAGATAAAGGGGATCTCCTCCGTCCAGCACAGGCGGACCGCTTTCTCCAGACCCGCAGAAGTGGTCACGTTGAGCAGGAAATCCGCCTCTCCACCCACACGCATGGTCGTATATTTCGCCACAGGTGCGTCCTGGGCCAGATCCTCCCCAAAGGAGGAACGCAAGGCTTGAATCTGGGCCCGGGTCAGCAGGGAATCCTTCTTATTCATATCTCTTTATAAATCCTCAATGCGTTTCATCACGCGGTTAATCAAACCCTCAGTGAGATCCGGCGATCGTCTGGAAGGAGAATTCAATTCCAATTCCAGGTCTTCCCGTTCCCGGACCACCCACTGGAGGGATTGCGGAGGTTCTACCCTCACATCAAGGCTCGATTTGGTGTTTTTTTGTCCGCGATATGATTTCATCGGTCATTACCTCTCTTTTCATTCTTCGTCAGACAAGATCTCTGCCAGGTGAGCACTTAACTCGACTGCATCGCCAGCAGAGAGGATTAAAACAACATCCCCGGAGACCAGCTCCGGAACCAGATAACTCGCCGCGTCATCAAATGTCGGTTGCAAGGTGACGTCATGGTGGTCTATAGAGCTTACAACCGCCGAGATTGAAAAATCAGCGGGGCGTTCCTCGCGTGATGGATAAACATCAGTGATGATCACATGGTCCGCATCATTAAACGCGGTTGAAAACCCATCCAACAAAGCCATCGTCCGCGAGAATGTATGCGGCTGCCACACCACCCAGATCCCGCCATCGGGATAGCGATCTCGCGCTGTTTCTATCGTGGCTTTGATCTCCGTGGGATGATGGGCATAATCATCAATGATCACGACCCCAGAGAATTCACCCCGAATATCGAACCGCCTCCCGCTGCCTTTGAAGTCCGCCAGGGCCTCGATCGCCTTCTCCAGGGAAAGGTCCAGTTGATCCACAACGGCCAGCGCAGCCAGAGAATTCAAGACATTGTGCTTTCCAGGTATGCCCAGGTGCACATCCTCAATCAAGTCCACGGTGATATCCCCGGTGTATAGATCATAGTGGTAACTGCCGTCCTCTTGCTTTCGCAGGTTTCTGGCCATGTAGTTGAAATCTGGACTATCAAATCCGTAGAAGAACACATCTTGATCCAGGGTAATATCATGCCGTAAACTCACTGCGCCGGCGTCTTCCGCACATAAAATCAGCGTTCCCCCCGGGGTCAGATTTCCCACGAAATCCTGAAACGCTCCCTTGAACGCTTCCGGGGTCGGATAGTAATCAGGGTGATCGTATTCAACATTCGTGACCACAGCGATCTCTGGGTGAAGTCCTAAAAACATCTCGTCGTATTCATCTGCCTCAATCAAAAAGACAGATCCTTCTCCAGAGCGTGCGTTGGTATGCAGGTTCTCCACCACCCCTCCTACGATAAAGGAAGGATCTTGATCCAGCTTCATGAGCACCCAGGCCAGCATGGCAGTCGTCGTCGTCTTCCCATGGCTTCCCGCCACAGCCAGGACCCGATCATCCCGGGACAGACAATCTAAAAACTCCGATCGTTTCAGAACAGGAATCCCGGCGTTCAAGGCAGATTGGACCTCCACGTTTTCATCCGGCACGGCGGAGGAACGGACCACGATATCCGCGCCCTGGACCTGTTCTGCCCGGTGACCGGTGTACACCTCCGCCCCAGCGCGCTCCAAGGCCTCCGCCAGGGGAGAGAAGGTCAGATCCGACCCTGTGACGCGATAGCCCCGCTCGAGCAAAACGCGAGCGATGGCTGACAAGCCGGTTCCACCAATTCCGATCAAGTGCACATGTTCCATCAGATAAACACCACCAGGACGAACATAAAGGAAATCACGACCGCAATGAACAATCCAATTTGATTGCTGGCAAATACGGGGGGAAAATAATTCAAAGCTCGCATGGCAGTTTCACCCATGGGGTCTTCAGGGCGAGGAGCCATAATATAAGGCGTAAAAGGATATTGGGCCGCGTCCATATACCACCACAATGTACCGACAATGAAATATCCGCTGACCAAACCAAGGACGAGTCCCAGGAGCACATCCTGCACCTGTTCTCGGCGCGCTTTCTCCCGCAAAGATGCCAGATTCGGGGTTTGATAACCAAAAAAAGCTAATATGCCCACAATGGCAGCCCGGATCCAAAATTGTGTTTTTAACTGTTCCTGGATCAAGGGGGGAATTTCTGAGAACTTCGCGCCCGGTTCAAGGTTTTCAACAGTGGCCAACAGATCTTGAAAAGGTTCCACATAGGATGTAAAACTTTCCAAAACATGAATCAGAAACAAGGACAATATGATGCTGAAAACGACCAGCAGTTCTTTCGCCCAACCGCGCATGGCACCGATCAACCCAAAAAGGATCAGGAAAAGCCAAAAGGCATACATGATAGATATCATTTCCGATCTCCTTTTTCCTTTCCCACTTCCTTGATTAATAGGCCGATGGATTCAGCCGCTCGAGGTCGCGCGAAATCACTCATATTTTCGCTCATTTGTTCCCTTTTTTCTCGGTCCTCCAAGAGGTCCCGAACAGTGGGCAAGAGTTCCTCTGTAAGACTTTCATCTTCAATAATCACAGCAGCTCCCTGATCAACAAGGTACTGCGCGTTCACTTTTTGATAACGCCACGCATGGGGGTACGGCACCAACACAGCTGGCAAACCGAAACTGGGGAATTCTCCCAAGATGGAAGCTCCAGCCCGGGATAAGGTCAGATCAGCAGCCGTGTAAGCGGCACCCATTCTTTCATGGAGATAGGGAAATGCCCGGTACCGTTCTTTAAGTTCCGGGGATAGAGCTTCTCTCCCCTGTTTGATTTCCTGCCAATCCAGATGGCCTGAAATATGCACGATTTGAACGTCCTCCAATAAATCCGGTAAGTTTTTCATCAGGGCCCGGTTGATAGAACGAGCTCCCTTCGACCCGCCAAAAACGAGGAGAACCAAATCTTGAGGGGACAGCTCCAGGGTATGAAATGCCCTTTCCCTGTTCCAACGTTTCAGATTTGAGCGCACAGGATACCCCGTGACATGGACCTTTTTTTCCATTGGAAAATATTTTCTCGTATCCTCAGTGGTCACCGCAATGGCATCTGCAAATCTCGCTAATGACTTCAAAGCCAACCCCGGTTCAATATCCGGCACATACAAAACGCTGGGCACCGATCTGCCTGCCAGAGCCACAGGTGCAGCGACATACCCGCCAGTGAAAAGCATGGCATGAGGCCTGAACGAGCGCAGGATATCCCTGGCCTCAAAGAACCCTCTTACCAGCTGTAAGAGATTCCCGGGGAGCGCTTTCATCCCCACTCCATGCAGTCCCGCAGCAGGAATGCCCCGAAAACGAATGCCGTTTCGTTCCACGATTTCTTTTTCCATACCGCGTTCACCGCCTACCCACAAAACATCTTCCAAAGAGGTGTCGTATGTATTATCGTCTTTGAGTGACTGGAGAACGGCCAGGGCTGGATAAACGCCTCCGCCCGTCCCTCCCGCGCAAATCAACAACCGCACCAAGAGACCTCCGTTCCTGTTTTCTTTTTTCCACCTCAGCGTAGCGGCCCACACCTAAAATAAGGCCTACAGCGGACATGGTGACCACGAGGTTTGACCCGCCCAAACTGACAAATGGCAGCGGGTTGCCAGCCACTGGCAGCAAGCCGATGATCACCGCGATATTCACAAAAGCTTCGAATACGATCCAAAACGTCAATCCAGCCGCCAAGAGAGACCCCAATCCGTCCGCAGCTTTCCGGGAAATCACCATACCCCGCCATAAAAACACGCCAAACAGCAGGACCAGGCAGCTGGCGCCGAAGACGCCCAGCTCCTCGCCTACCACAGCAAAAATGCTGTCCGTATGGGGTACGGGCAATAAAACCAATTTGGCCACACCGCGGCCCAGCCCCACCCCGAACCAACCCCCGTCCATGAAAGCTGTGAAGGATTTTTCGATCTGTTCAGAGCCAATGGTGTTGACATCTTTGATCCCGTACCAGAAATCCAAGATGCGCTGACTGACTTCCGGTTTTCGGTAGGCCACGATCGCTGTCCCTAATCCTCCCGAAGCCACGACCAAAAACAAGAGCTGGATCAAAGAACCGCCGGCCATAAAAAACAACAAAAAGCCCAGGAAAAACACCGTCACCGCAGCGCTGACATCCGTCTGAACGGCGATGAGACCTCCCACTATCCCGAGAATGGCGCCCAGGGGGATGAGCCCGAAGCCCACTTGTTTGATCTTTTCTCCCTTGGAGTTCAACCACACTGCCAGGTAGATGACGATCACAAATTTCGCCAACTCGGAAGGCTGGACAGATTTTCCACCAAGCAAACTTCGCGCGCTCCCTTTTCCCACAAATAAGACGATCAGAAGCAGCAAGATAGTAACGCCGATAGCGATCACCGCAAATTTATTACGGTCCCACCGGTGATAATCAAGGAAGCACAGGATCGCCGCTGAAATAATCCCGATGGCGAGCCACACCAACTGGCGGATGAAGAAACGGTTCACATCCTTGAAAGCACGCCAAGAGACATCCCAGCTGGCGGAATATAACATCAGCAAACCAAATACCACCAACGCCGCCACAATGAGCAGCAGGGGGATATCAATGGCAATATCTTTTATATCGTTGGTTTCTTTCTTCATACCAGTTCTTTGACCCATTTCTTAAAATATTCTCCACGTTCAGCGAAATCTTTAAATTCATCAAAACTCGTTCCACCGGGCGCAAGCAGAACCACATCCCCAAGCTGGGCGACATCTGCCGCTGTTTGCACGGCATCTTGAAGCGAGGTGCACCGCGTGATCGGAAGTTCACGATCTGAAATATCAGCATGTCGCAAAGCTTCTTCGATCACGGGGACCGCTTCTCCAAACAAGATCATATGACGGACTTTCCGGTAAACAACCCGGGCAAATTCATCCCAGGGCAAATCTTTATCCTGCCCGCCGGCTAAAAGCACGATCGGCTCCGAAAAGGACTGCATGGCAGCGATTGCCCGCTCCGGTGCGGTGGCAATGGAGTCGTTATACCAATCAGCCCCTTGCCAGGTGCGAACATATTCCAGACGGTGCTCGACACCCGAAAAACCTTCCACACCGGAAGCCATCGCGGAGGGAGAAATGCCTGCGGCATGAGCCAGAGCACAGGCCGCCAGGACGTTGGAGATGTTGTGTTCTCCCCGCAATTGAACCTCATCTTTGGGAAATAAGCGCTGCGGGTCCCCTGCATCCCAAAGCCAGAGCAGCCCATCCTCCACATAGGTCCCAACCTGATCTCCCGGCGGCTGATGAAAGCCAAAACTAATCAACTTCCCGCGCACTGCATCGATCAAACCCCAGGATCCGGGATCATCCCTGTTTAAGACCGCGGTATCACCCTCGGCTTGAAATTCCAGAATTCGAGCCTTTGCTTGCCTATAAGCCTCCATCGTGCCGTGGCGATCAAGGTGATTGGGGCTGATATTCAACACCCCGGCCACCTCAGGCGCGGTGCTCATCAATTCCAATTGGAAGCTGGACAATTCCATCACAGCGATATCATCCTCTGCCATCTGATCCACATATTGGATCAGCGGATTGCCGATATTGCCGCCCACCCAGGTGTGATCCGCTCCCATCTGCGCCTGGACCATCCTTCCCAGAATCACGGTGGTCGTCGTCTTTCCCGCAGAACCCGTGACCCCGATCACCGGACAAGGCGCCTGATCGAGAAATATTTGGGAATCGTTCGTGAGCGGGATCCCCCGGCGCCGGGCCTCCTTGACCAGGGGAATGGTCAGAGGCACCCCACCAGAAAGGGATAGGAGATCAGCATCATCCAGCAAGGAAAACGGATGACCGCCCAGGGCCCAATTCACATCGATATCGTTTAATTGCTCTCGAACCTCAGCCATCTCTTCCCACTCTTTACGATCGGTCAGGGTTACCTGCGCCCCTTTTTTGAACAGATATCGGGCCAGTGCAGTCCCTTGTCTGGCCGCGCCTACTATCACCACATGCCGATTTTTCCAATTCTTTTTCGTCATACCAATGCCAGCGCTACACCGATCAGAGCGGCCACCAGGCTGATCAACCAAAAACGCTGTACAATCTGGGTTTCGCTCCAGCCGGAGAGCTCAAAATGGTGATGGAGGGGAGTCATCTTAAAGATCCTCTTCCCATCCATCAATTGAAAAAACGCAACCTGGATAATGACGCTCAGCGTCTCGCTGAGAGGGATGATCGCAACCACAGGAAGAACCGCCCATTGGCCAGTCATCAAGGCCACCACAGCTAAGGTCGCCCCCAGGGAAAGGGAACCGGTGTCACCCATGAATAATTCTGCAGGATATACGTTGAACCACAAAAAGCCGAACAGGGCGCCAACGATGATGAAACAAAATCGAGCCAGGAATATTTGGCCTTGAATCAGGGCAATGCCGCCGTAGGCGGAAAACGCGGTCGCTGAGATCAATCCTGCCAGGCCGTCCAGCCCGTCTGTGAAATTAACGGCGTTAGAACTGCCGACGATGATAAAGGCAGCGATCGGAAAATACATCAAGCCCAGGTTGACTTCAAAATCCAAACCCGGCACGAAAAGCTGGGGAGCGTCCAGTAAATTTTTCAAAACGAACGCCGTTCCTGCAGCCACAATGGTCTGAAGGATAAATTTCGTCAACGCGCTCAAACCCAATCCAGACCTTCTCCCCCGCAAACTGGACCAATCGTCAATTGATCCAATCAGCGCAAAGAGGATAAAAACGATCAAGGGCACCAAGACAGAATTTCCAAAGATGGAAAATCCGCTCATAATTGAAACCACATTAAATAAAATCGTCAACAAAGCCACCGGGAAGAGGATCAATATCCCCCCCATGGTAGGCGTCCCCAATTTGGAGAAATGCCGTTCTGGCCCATCGATGCGGATTTTCTCCCCGATTTTTAACCGGCGCAGGACACGCAGCAGGGGCACACCCCAAATCACGGTGAGCAAAAAGCTGAATCCGGAGAGAGCCAACGCCATCGAGGTCTGGGTCATGAGGAAACCTCCAGGGCGGAGACGATACGATTCATATGCATTCCGTGCGAACCCTTTACTAACACCACATCCTCTTCTCGCAACGCATCCTCCAAATAAAGGATGGCAGCTTCACTGTTCTCCAGGACCGTGATCCGCTCTTCCGGCAGACCGGACCTGGCAGCAGCGCGGGCGATCATCCCAGCTAATTTTCCAACCGTGACCAGCGAATCCACCACCTCTGCAGCGCGAATCCCGATCTTCGTGTGGCCCACTTCTTCATAAGGCCCCAGCTCGAGCATATCGCCTAAGACTGCAACCTTTCTACCTTCCATCTCTTCTAATAAATTTAAAGCAGCCAGCATGGACTGTGGGGACGCATTATAGGTATCATCTAACAGCAGGGCCCCGCTTTCCGATTTCACGACCATCAGCCGCAATTGCGTATGTCCAATGCGCAAACCGTTGATGATCTCCTGCCAGGTGAGCCCTTCTATGAGCCCTACAGCCGCTGCCCGCAGTGCTGTGTGAACGGAATGCCGGCCGATCAGCGGCACCCGCAGATGAAGGGTCTCATTCTGGTAATGAAGGCGAAAGCGGATCCCTTCCAACCCAAGTCCTTCCACCCGGTCTGCCCACAAATCTGCTTCCGGGCCCAATCCATAATAAAAGATCCTGGCATTTGTCTTCTCCGCCATCTTCCGCACCAAAGGGTCATCATAATTCAAGACAGCGACCCCTTCGGGGTCATCCGGCAAAGATTCCACTAACTCAGCTTTTCCTTTCGCAATTTTCTCAATGGACCCCGCTCTCTCGGCGTGAACGGTGCCGATATTGGTGATCACACCCACGGCAGGTTTGGCAATTTCACACAAGAACCGGATCTCGCCGAGCACATAAAATCCCATCTCCAAGACAGCCCGGTCATGCCCATGGCTCATGCGCCACAGCGTCATCGGCAATCCAATTTCATTGTTTAAATTTCCTGGATTTTTCAGCGTCCTGTACCGCTGTTTCAAGACAGAAGCCACTAACTCCTTTGTCGTTGATTTCCCAACGCTCCCGGTGATACCCACTGTCCGCACATTGAGCTTCCTGCGCCAAAAGCGAGCCACCTCCTGCAGAGCCTGGATGGAATCTTCCACCCAAATGCAAAAGGGCGTTTCAACCGGATCCATAGAACTCACGTCCTGGCCGGAACGGAGGTCGATCACGCGATGATGATTCGGCACCTGATGTTGAATGAAGGCAAAATTCGCTCCATTTTCAAAGGCATCCTCCAGGTAATCATGCCCGTCCTCTTCTTCTCCGGGAACCGCCACAAATAACGCCCCGGGGATCATCTTGCGGGAATCAACGCCCACATCTGAAATCACATGATCCACCCAAGGCGGGGAACTTCCTGTGAGGGTTTCAAAGACAACATCTAAGGTTATCATTTCCTACTCATCCAATTGACTTTGTCGAACTGCATCCGGTGCGATCCCCATATGATTGACTAAGTTCATCACCACCTTCCGGAAAACGGGCGCTGCCACTTCTGAACCCCAGATGGACGTGGATGGTTTGTGCAGCCAAACGTAGACGATAAATTTAGGGTCGTCTGTGGGCCCCCACCCCACGAAGGAGGCGTTCGTCAATTCACTTATGTACCCTTTATTCTTGATGAAAATCTCGGCTGTCCCTGTCTTACCTGCTAAACTGTACCCGGGAACAAGGGCTGCCGATGACTCTTCAATAAGCGACTCCTTCAACATCTCTGTCATCGTCCTGGCTGTATCCGCTGAGATCGGATGCCCGACGACTGTCCTGGGTGGTTTATATTCATATCCTTCATCGACAATCGAACTGATAATTCGCGGGGCGACCATCTCCCCTTCATTGGCGACCGCTGAGATAGCTTTCACCATTTGAATGGATGTGATCTCGATCCCCTGACCGAAGGCGTTTGTCCCCAATTCGGAGCGGGTGTACTCCGGGCTGAGGTGATTTTTGACGGATCCCGGCACTTCGCCAGCCAGTTCAATGCCCGTCAGTTGGCCAAAACCAAAATCCTGGAAATAGGAATAAAACTGTTCCGATTCCAGCTGCTTGGCGACCCAGACCAAACATACGTTAAGCGAGTGCTGCATACAGGTCTTCATGGTTTGAGGTCCCCAGGCTGCTTCGTTCCAATTTCGAATGGTCACCCCGCCAATTTCAATCTTCCCTTTATCCAAAAATTCGGTGTCAGGTTCCACAACTCCGGCGTCAATCGCGGCGGCCATTGTGAGCACCTTGACAACCGATCCGGGTTCGTACGCCTTGATGGCATAGTTGAAAATATTGTCCGTGTTGTAAATGATGTCCTTGTACTCTTCCTCCCAATAATGGCTGATATCCGCCCGGGGGGAGGAGGCCATGGCCAAGATATCTCCCGTTTCGGGATGCATGACGATAACCGTTCCCGCCTGGGACTTCGTTTGCTCCACAGCGGCATCTAATATTTCCTCCACATCCGCCTGGAGCACGCTGTCAATGGTCAGGATCACATTCGCTCCGTGGTCGGGATCGGGAGCCTGGTCCGCCTTGTGGGGATCCCATAAGGCCCATAAGGTGCGGTCATTTCCAAAGAGAGATGTATCATATTTCCCTTCCACACCCAGATGCCCTCTTTTTTCGTCACGCCGAACAAAGCCAATCATATTCGAGGCCAAAGAGCCCTCCGGATAGCTTCGCGCTAAATGAGGGGTACAGCTCACCAAGGGGATCAGGGAGCAATCCACGATATCGATCTCTCCTCCCCCGAGTTCTCCTTCCTGCTCTGCCGTTTCCTCATCCTCTTCCTCAAGCTCTTCTCCATGCCAAACCCGGACAGCATCAATAAATGCCCGTACTTGTTCTCCAGAGGCAAACCGCTCAATCGTAATCGTCCGTTTTGGCGGTCCCTTTTCCTGTCTTAACTGCTGCAGCAAATATTCGTTTTCGATTTCAAAAATAGATACCGCATGGTCGGCGAGCTCTTTGGGATCTCCTGTCATGTCGCTGCCATCAAGGGCATCAAAATGGATATCCACAGCATACACCGTCTTATTTCCCGCCAATAGATGTCCATTCCGATCCAGGATCAAACCGCGCCGGGAAGCTGCCTTTTCCCACTGGCCCATGTTATTGGTCACCGGCAAACCCTGGGCATCCACGGTCACCTGAATGCGGACCATTTGGGCCAAGATGCCCAAACCTACCAGTGTAAAAATAGAAGCTATGAAGGTATAACGCCAGTTGTATCGAATTTTCACAGCTATAATTCCTCAAAAGGTTTCAGGATCAGGCTCAACTGCGCTTGAACCCATTCCCACAATGTCAAATGATATTCTTTACGGCTGAGATTGATTTCCACCGCGTGTGTAGGCCCGGAAACAGGGGGCTCGTCTGCTACCTGCTGCTCGAAACCAGGCACCTCCACGTAAAACGTCTCCCCAGGATAGGGAGGGCGAAACCCCATCTCACGAGCCTGTTCTTCCAACCTGTGGATCCGTTTTGAACGGGCGATCTGGTCCCGCAGGGAAACATTTTTGTACACCAATCGATCAATCTCGTTTTTAATCTCTTGAAGCTGGCGGCCCATGCCGATGACATGTGCGGAGATGATCAAGTGGGATGAGAGGAGTACGCCCAAAACGACAAGGACCAAGAAAAAACTCCCTAGCATTTGGAGTTTCTTCCGCTGTGGTGAATTAGAGTAAGCCTGGATCAACGAGTCTTTCATGGTCAGTAACAGTACTGCAGCTGGTAACGACGTTCAATCTATTCAGGAATTAATGTACTTGCAAGCCTCATGCCATTCCGGGTCACAATTTTTCGGCTACACGCAGTTTCGCGCTCCGGGAACGGGGGTTTTCCTCCCTTTCTTTTTCGCTGGGGCGGATCGGCCTGCGCGAGATCTCCCTTATTTGGGCTTCATGATCACAACTGCAGATGGGTGCCCGCGGTGAACAAATGCAGTCCCGGCTCTCCCGGCGGAAAAAGCGTTTCACGATCCGATCCTCCAGAGAATGAAAAGCAATCACCGCTAACCGCCCACCTGAATTTAATGAATGTATCGCTGCGGGCAAGAAAACCTTCAGATTTTCTAATTCATCGTTCACGGCAATCCGCAGCGCCTGGAAGGTCCTCGTTGCTGGATGAATGCGGCCTCGGTCTCTGCCGATAACACTGGCAATAAGCGACGCCAGTTCCTGTGTGGTTTCAAGAGGGCGGTTGGCGACAATCGCGTCCGCGATCTTCCGGGAGTAGCGTTCTTCCCCGTACTCATAGATCAAATTTGCCAGCTCCTCAGGCGAGAGATGATTCACTAAATCCGCTGCAGTCAGGCTCTGGGCGGGATCAAAACGCATGTCAAGCGGGCCTGCTTCGCGAAAGGAAAAACCCCTTTCAGGTTGATCCAGCTGGAGGGAGGACAACCCCAAATCCAGGAGGATGCCGTCCACGGCATTCCACTTTAAATTGTTAAGGTGCGACTGAAGTGATGTGTATGAACCACGAATGAGGATCACCCGATCCCCAAATTCTCTTAATCGCTCCTGAGCTACCTGTAAGGCTTGAGGGTCAAGGTCCAGCCCTAAAACTTTTCCATTGGGGGAACTTTCCATTAAAATACCGTAGGCGTGCCCCCCTGCCCCCACGGTGCCGTCCACATAGGTTCCCTGAGACGTGGGTTTTAGCGCGTGTATGGTTTCTTGGTAAAGAACCGGTGTGTGCCGCATGGAATGCCAACCCTAAACATCTAAAGCTGCAAAACGCTTGGCATTGGCATCCGCATCTTGGAGGATGAGGTTTTGCTTTTCCCAGGCATCCGGTGACCAGATTTCGATCGATTCACCGACGCCGACGATAATCGCCTCCGATGCTAGGTTTGCTACCTCCCGCAGATACTTTGGGACCAGGATCCGTCCGTTATTATCCAGATCGACTTTTTGGGCAGAGGAGAAAATTAACCTGCGGAGCTGCCTTGCTGTTGGATCAGTTGAGCTCATCTCCGTCACGCGGTTGTAGATGGATTGGAATGTCTCTTCAGGCAGCATACGCAAATTTTCGTCAAACCCCTGGGTCAGGTAGATACTCCCCTGGATATCCTCCCGGAACCGGGCAGGAACGATCAATCTACCCTTGCCGTCTAATGAGTGAGTGTACTGCCCCAAGAACATCTGTTCTATCTCCGCTTTAAACGCGGATCGCCGGTCTCCCGGCGAACCACAATGTACCACTTTTTCCCACAACTTACCCACAGTATATATGAATATTTCCCATTTTGCAAGCTGGAAACCACTTAATTGGGGATTTTTACCTTAAAACTTTTCTAAACAAAGAGCTTTTTTCCTTCCATTTGGAGCGTTTAGGACAAAAAACGTTCATCCGAACCAGATTTCCCCACCCCAAACGAATAACTATGGGATAAGGAAACGCTGATTAATAGGAACAGATAGGGTTTTCAGGAAGCATGGCGGGGACCAGAGAGGCACCTTTTCGCTCAAGGATGCCCTGCCAAAAATCCGGAAAGTCCCTCTCCATGCAGAAGGATCAGCTATAATGGACGTGATGAGGAAAGATAGAGGATCTCCCCCGCGAACTCAGTGGCGCCTGATACACACTCCCCCGGCAAACGGCGCTTGGAATATGGCCCTGGATGAAGCCGTTTTAGAATCCATGGCTGAAAAATCCGTTCTCCCCACGATGCGATTTTACAGCTGGCAGCCGCCCTGCCTTTCTCTGGGATACGCACAGCCCATAGCTGACATAAATCAAAAACGGCTGCAGGAGAGAGGCTGGGATCTGGTTCGGAGGCCGACGGGCGGCAAAGCGATCCTTCATGCAGACGAATTGACATACGCGGTCATTGGCCCTCAAGATGAACCTCGATTGCGGGGAGGCGTTCTGGAAAGTTATCAACGCTTATCCATGGGTTTGCTGCTGGGATTGGAAAAGCTTGGACTGCCGGTCCAGGTGGTCACAGACAGCGAAGGGGACCATGATCGGGAACAACCGATTTGTTTTCAAAATCCCTCAGACTTCGAAATCACCTTTCAGGGAAAGAAACTGGTTGGCAGCGCTCAAGCCCGCCGGAAAGAAGGCGTCCTACAGCACGGGACGCTTCCCCTGCATGGTGATTTGGCACGCATAGCTGAGGTGCTGGATTTCAGTCACGAAGAGGCCCGGGAGGAAGCCCGGGAGCGGCTGCTTGAGAAAGCGATCAACGTGACCATGATTGGAGAAGAGATCGTATCCTGGGAGAAAGCAGCACAGGCAATCGCTGCTGGTTTCGAAGAAGCTTTGAACATCGAATTTTTAGCAGGAAAGCTCACATCCTCAGAATTGGATCGAGCGCAGATCTTGATGGATGAGAAATACCAGAACCCATCCTGGACACACCGACTTTAACTAACATCTTATGAGAATCGGATTGTTAACCCTTCACCTCAGAATTCCAGGCTGCGCTTCGTTAAAAGAAAAACGAAGTCAGATTAAACCCCTGGTAGCTCG
>JAGXKM010000019.1 GCA_018335275.1 Anaerolineales bacterium
TTGGACAGCTGGCTGCTTGTTTTGTACTGCCCATCAGTGATGACATGGGACGGTGGGATGATGGCATCTTTCAGACATTAAGGAATGCAGCGCTCATTCAACAAACAGGAGGTGGGAACGGCTTTTCTTTTTCACGTTTGAGGCCGAAAAACTCTCTCATTAAAGCGTCCTCCGGACATGCAACAGGTCCAGTGGGATTCTTAAAAGTTTACGATAAAGCGTTTGGGGAAATCGCTCAAGGGGGGACAAGAAGAGGGGCGAATATGGCTGTTCTCCGGGTGGACCACCCGGATGTTGATGATTTCATCACCTGTAAAACGGATGAAACTGCGATCACTAATTTCAACATTTCCGTAGGGATCACAGATGAATTCATGGAGGCGGTCGTAAACGATCAGGATTGGGAGCTTCGTTTTCCTGATGTAAAGGACCCGCGTTACCGTCAATTTAACGGCACAATCGAAAAAGCCCAGGAAGCGGGGATTCCTATCATCGTCCACGATCGGGTTCGCGCCCGGGATCTTTTTGACAAAATCGTCCATCAAGCCCACCACAATGGAGAACCCGGCATGCTTTTCCTGGACACAGCAAACCAGGACAATCCCATGCCTGCGGAATATTCCTTAGAGGCGACCAACCCATGTGGGGAACAGTTTTTGGCGCCATATGAAAACTGCTGCCTGGGGTCTGTCAACCTCAGCCGCCATGTGAAGGATGATGGAAGCCCGGATTGGGATAAGCTTCGCGAGAGCGTGGAGATCGCGACCCGTTTCTTGGATGATGTGGTCGATGCCAATGCTTATGTACCCGCAATTCCTGAATTGGAAAGGGCTGCAAAGAGAGCCCGCCGTATTGGGCTGGGCATCATGGGTCTTGCGGATCTTATGTACAATGCGGGCGTTCGTTACGGGTCAAAGGAAGGCCAGGAGTTCGCTGCCCAAATGATGGAATTCATCCGCTATCATGCCATGAAGGCCAGCATATCTTTGGCTGAGGAACGAGGACCTTTCCCGGGCATAGGAAACAGTATTTACAATCCTGATCACCTTCGTTGGACACCACCCCGACCCCTCTTTCCTTTTGAAAACGATTGGGGGCGTCCGGATCTGAATTGGGATGAGATAACAAAAGGCATCAAAGAGCACGGCATTCGGAATGCAGCTCAAACTACGGTGGCTCCCACAGGAACCATCGCCACCGTCGCAGGCTGTGAGGGATATGGATGCGAACCGGTTTTCGCTCTGGCCTATACACGGCATGTTGTCGAGGAGGGGGAGGAATTAAATTTAGCATATACAAGTCCTCTATTTGAGAAGGCGTTGGATCAAACGGAAGTAGAGGAAGACACAAAGGCAGAGATCATCAGTCAAATCCTCACCCAAGGAAGCTGCCAGGAAATTGACGAAGTCCCGGAAGATGTCCGAAAGGTATTTGTGATTTCGTCTGATATACCCGCGGAAGAACATGTGCGCATGCAGGCTGCTTTACAAGCCTTTGTGGATAACAGCATTTCTAAGACGATCAATTTTCCTTCATCTGCTACGCCGATGGACGTGGCGCAAGCCTATAAACTGGCATGGGAGTTGGAATGCAAGGGGATCACGGTTTATGTCACAGGGTCCCGTGAAAAAGTGGTCCTGGAAACGAAGTCTACAGCGGAAGGATCTGAAGGTGAGGATCAAGAACAAGCTTCAGAAAAAAATTATACAGCGACCTGGCAGAAATCTAAAAAACCTCGTCCACGGCACCTGGAGGGATATACCTACAGCATCCAAACACCTCTGGGGAAAACGTTCGTAACCATCAATGAAAATGGGGATCGCCAACCGTTTGAGGTTTTCGTAAACACCGCAAAAGCTGGTTCCGATACAGCAGCGGTTTCAGAGGCAATTGGGCGATCTTTATCCTACATTCTCCGGATGTCCTCCCCCATCCCTCCCCGGGAACGTCTGGAAGAGGTCATCCGGCAGTATTCTGGGATTGGTGGACGTCGCCCGCTTGGGTTTGGCGCAAATCGAGTACGATCCTTGCCGGATGGTGTGGCACAAGCGCTGCGCGAATATTTGGAAAATACGGGAGAGGGCTGGGAGGAAAAAGAAACCCAGAACCGACCTCGAAAACCATCCAACATTCAATTTAAAGTGGGTGATTTGTGCCCTGAATGCGGACAGGCAGCTCTGGTAAATGAAGAAGGTTGCCGGAAATGTTATGCTTGCGGGTACAGCGAATGTTGATCTAAAAGGTTCGTTTGTGAATCTGATCCTTAACAAAACACAGATATTTGAAGGACAGGGTGCAGTGAAATGGGAAAACACACAGGTGATGTGGTAAAAGCCAGACCCAGCTGGGATGAGTATTTTATGGGAATCGCCCATGAGGTGGCCAACCGAAGCACATGCGAACGAGCGCAGGTGGGGGCTGTGATCGTTAAGAACAGACGCATTATCACCACCGGATACAATGGGAGCCCCAGTGGATTACCTCACTGCACAGAAGTGGGTTGTTTGATGGATAACGGTCATTGTATCCGAACCCTCCATGCAGAACAAAATGCCATCATCCAGGCAGCACTCCACGGTGTATCAACAGGGGGAGCATCTATTTATGTCACCCATCAGCCTTGTTTTTTGTGCGCAAAAATGATTATTAACGCGGGAATCGTGCGGATTGTCTATGATAATGAGTATCCGGATGACCTCTCTCGCAAATTCTTGCAGGGGGCGGGAGTGGCCCTCGCTCAAGTTTAACATTGGGGGTGGACCAAGGGGCCTTAATCTGTCTTAGTGAATTCCACCCGGTACCTCACATGCAGGGAGAGAACGTTAGGATCTTTCCAGTCATTGAGCAGAGAGTGTCTGTTCAGCAGGTTGGGTCTTAATCCTGGGTGAATTGCTTCAGCTTATTTTCCATCTTCTCTCGGTATTCTTTGTAATCGGGGGCACGGCGCTCGTATTCACTTTCCATGAGGGGAGAGGAAAATATGAAGTCCGCTGTGGTCCTGTTCATGGCTACGGGAATATTCCAGACCACAGAAAGCCGGAGAAGGGCTTTAATATCGGGGTCATGGGGTTGAGCTTCGAGCGGGTCCCAGAAAAAAATCAGGATATCGATATCTCCGTCGGCTATTTTTGCGCCAATTTGCAAGTCGCCGCCGAGGGGACCGCTTTGCATGCGGTGGATATCCAGCTCCAACAACTCAGATAATATGTATCCGGTTGTCCCTGTTGCATAAAGTTTGTGTTTGCTAAGAAGCTCCCGGTTGTAATCTACCCATTCTACAAGGTCATCTTTTTTATTATCATGCGCGATGAGCGCTATTTTTTTGGGATAGCCAAGTTCTCTTTGATATGAGGACATCTTTTCTCCTAGGTGAAGACACGGATCCTTTGTTCTGATTGTAACGAAAAAAAACATTTCCCGGGGACCTTTCTCAGCAGATGGTAAAGGAGGGAGGGGTTAATCCTCCGGGTGTTTCACGTGATGTGATTTTTATGTATAATTCAAATGAGAGGTACTTAACGGGTCCAGATACTTTTACCTCTTGAGGAAATGGAAATGGATCAGAAAAAGAAAATCGATCAGTTAACATCGGATTTGGTGAGCGAATTGTTCTCAGCGCTGGGGTTTTCCTCTGGAGGGTGGGTGCGAAACATATTAACACCCTGGGTTTGGAGACCTTTTCACCGTTTTTCAACCATCTCTTCCACATTTGACCAGATCATAGCGGAAGAGGGTTTTCGTGAAGCAGCCCGCTGGATCCTACCTAATTTTGTGACGGATGTAAATGTCTTTGGTGCTGAGCAGATCCCGGAGGAGGGTCCCCTTTTGATTGCATCCAATCATCCCGGCGCATATGATGCGCTTGTGATTGCGGCAACTATCCCGCGGGACGATTTAAAAATCATCTCCTCCGGAATCCCCTTTTTGAAAAAGCTGCCTCATGTTTGCCAGCATATGATCTTTTCAAATCCAGACTCACACATCCGGATGACAGTTGTCCGATCTGCCCTGCGCCATCTTAAAGAGGGCGGGGCCTTGTTGGTGTTTGCTCGGGGTAGAATCGATCCAGACCCTGCCCATATGCCGGGTGCCATTCAGGAAATTGAAAATTGGTCATCCAGCTTGGGTTTGTTTTTAGAGAAAGTCCCTGAGACAAAAATGGCAATCACCATTGTGAGTGGGATCCTTGCCCCTTTCTTTACCCGACATCCTCTGACGATATTTCGCAGAAAGAGGCAGGACAAACAGCGGATTGCAGAGTTTTTTCAAGGGATCCGCCAGATGCTCTCCCCGGGCGAGTTCCTGCTCAAGCCAGATGTATCCTTTAGTTCCCCGCTGACCTTGGAAGATTTTCACTGTCGGGATGATGTAAAATTACTGGCCCAAGAGATCATCCGCAAAGCGCAAAATCAACTCATGGTCCACAGTCAACTTTTCAGCATACAATCGACATAGAATTTGTCGGTCGTTTGACGCCTCCGATGGGCGAAAACATGATTTTCTCCCGGGACTGGAATCGCTAGGTGAGGGAATTCTCCGCGGATATCGTACTTTTGATCCCTGCTGTGTATCGAAAGTAGGGAAAAAGCTTTTCATAGCAAAGGAGAGCTTTTTCCAGTTAATATAAGCGTTTTATTATTTCCCGGATAGGTACCTATCGAAGCCCTATTGTTTGATCTATACTAATTTGAAAGAGGTTAGATTGTCAGTTAATCAGAGGCATTTGTTGAGTTTTCTTATATTTTGGAAGGGAGTGTTATTTAGAAGATATGTTTCCAGGAAATCAATCTAATAAGCGCAACCAAGAGAAAGAAACACCAAACCCCAAAAGAGGGTTTGGGATCAATATCCGAACGCTTATCATTTTATTTTTAATCATTTTGGCGCCCTGGTTGTACACGATGCTGCAGAACAACGGGGCGCAGATCAGTTACAGCAGATTTTTAAGTCATGTCCGAGATGGGAATGTAGAGCAGGTGACGATCTCGGGAGTCGAAGTTAAAGGAAAAATGAAATCCCCTGTCTCTTTGGATCCGGAAACGGAAGAAAGCGACCCTGAAACCTTCACAGATTTTACCACCTACATCCCGGAGATCGGTGATGAACAATTGATTCCCTTGCTTCTTGAAGATGAAGTTGAGGTTACCGTGAAACCGCAGTCAGATATCAATTGGTGGACCATCTTGATTAATGTCCTCCCCTTTGTATTTCTGATTGGCATTGGATATATGATATTCCAGCGTATGCAAGGTCAGGGTCAAGCTATTTTCAATATGAGGCAAAGCGGAGCAAAACGCTACCAGCGGGATGACCAACGAACGACGTTTGACGATGTTGCGGGATGTCGAAGCGCAAAGCGTGAATTACAAGAAGTGATCGCATTTCTAAAAACCCCCCAGAAGTTTGAGCGATTAGGGGGTGAAATCCCCCTGGGTGTGCTCTTGGTTGGGCCCCCGGGCACCGGCAAGACTCTGCTGGCCAGGGCGGTAGCCGGGGAGGCAGATGTCCCATTCTTCAACATCACAGGTTCAGATTTTATGGAGATGTTCGTTGGTGTGGGCGCCTCACGGGTTCGGGATTTGTTCCAACAGGCAAAACAGACTTCCCCCAGTATAATTTTTATCGATGAGTTGGATTCCATTGGCAGGCGAAGGGGGGCAGGGCTGGGAGGGGGACATGACGAGAGGGAGCAGACCTTAAACCAGCTGTTGTCTGAATTGGACGGTTTTGAACCCAATACGAATGTGATCGTCATGGGCGCTACCAATCGCCCCGATATCTTGGACCCTGCTTTGTTGAGACCGGGTCGCTTTGACCGCCGCATCACCGTGAACATGCCTACCATGAAAGACAGGAAGGCGATCCTGGAAATCCACTCGGTGGATAAACCTCTTGCTGATAATGTGAGCCTGGAGAAACTTGCCCGCGGTACCCCAGGATTCAGCGGCGCAGATCTGGAAAATGTGCTCAACGAAGCTGCGCTG
Source organism: Anaerolineales bacterium (assembly GCA_018335275.1). Taxonomy (GTDB): domain Bacteria; phylum Chloroflexota; class Anaerolineae; order Anaerolineales; family UBA11858; genus B10-G9. The sequence continues at coordinate 5,985 of JAGXKM010000019.1, forward strand.
TTAGCGGCCAGAAAAGATAAAGACGAAATTGAAATGGATGATATAGAGCAGGCCCGGGACAAAGTCTTAATGGGTCTCAAGCGGGAAAGCCTGGCTCTTACCGATGAGGAATGTCGTTTTCTCGCCTATCATGAAGCCGGACACGCTGTGGTGGCTGCGGTCCTTCCCGACGCGGATCCCATCCATAAAGTGACCATTGTCCCCAGAGGCAAAGCCATGGGCGTCACGCAACAGTTGCCTGAGAAGGATCGTTACCTGTACAATAGAGAGTACATGCTGGATAGATTGGCAGTGATGATGGGAGGTCGTGCAGCAGAGGAGCTTGTGTTTGAGACAGCGACCAGCGGTGCCGAGAATGACCTTAAACAGGCAAAAAAGATGGTCCGAAAAATGGTCCTCGATTGGGGGATGAGCGAGAAGTTTAAAAATGTTGCCCTCGGCGGGGGAGGAGAGCAGCAGGTCTTCCTGGGGGAGGAGATCGCAAAGCAGCGAGATTACAGCGAAAGCACCGCCCGGGAAGTGGATAAGGAGGTCAAATCCATTCTCAACCAGGCCTTTGATCGGGCGAAGGAGACATTGGAAGAGCATCAAGAGGGGTTGGAAAAAATCGTGGACCGTTTACTTGAAGTGGAGGAAATCCCCGGGGAAGAAGTCTTGGAACTCCTGGGGATAAATGAAGCGGACGCGGATATGGAACCGGAGCAGGATGAGGAGTAGATATGCGCAGGGAAGAAGATACCCTGGGCGCTGTGGAGATCCCTACGGACGCTTTGTGGGGTGCCCAGACTCAACGAGCGATTGAAAATTTTCCCATCTCAGGGCTGCGTTTTGGGCGAACGTTCCTCCACAGTTTGGGACATGTAAAACAAGCCGCAGTTCAGGCCAATCTGGAACTGGGAAAGCTGGATGAAACCCACGCCCAGGCCATCCAGAGCGCTTGTCAAGAAATCATCAGGGGGAAATGGGACAATCAGTTCCCGCTTGATGTTTTTCAAACAGGTTCTGGGACATCAACGAATATGAACGCGAATGAGGTGATCGCCAACCGGGCCAATCAAATCTTGGGGGGAGAATTGGGAAGCTATGATCCGATTCATCCCAACGATCATGTCAACATGAGCCAATCCAGCAATGATGTAATCCCCAGCACGATTCATGTCGCTGGGGTATTGGCGTTGAAAGAGAAGTTGATTCCAGCCCTTGAAAAACTACAATCAGCTTTAGCGGACAAAGCTGAAGAATTCGATGATATTGTGAAATCGGGCCGGACGCATCTGCAGGATGCAGCGCCTATCCGCCTGGGGCAAGAATTCAGCGGGTACGCTTCGCAGGCGGAGAAGGGCGGGGAAAGGGCGCGGAAGGCAGTGGAAATGCTCCTGGAACTTCCGCTGGGAGGAACAGCGGTAGGCACGGGTTTAAACTCCCCCCCTGCTTTTCCTGAAAAAGCAATCGGTCATCTAAATCAAGCGCTGCAGGAAGGATTCAGGGAAGCGGAAAACCATTTTGAAGCAAACGCGGCAAGGGATGCGCTTGTCAACGCTTCCGGGCAGTTGAAGGTGATCGCGGTCAGTCTGACAAAGATCGCGAATGACATCCGCTGGCTGGGTTCAGGGCCGCGGAGTGGTCTGGGTGAATTGTCCCTGCCTGAGGTTCAGCCTGGATCCTCCATAATGCCCGGGAAGAACAATCCCGTCCTGGCAGAGTCCCTGATTCAAGTGGCGGCGCAGGTGATCAGCAATGATTACACCATGACCCTGGCAGGGTTGGGGTCTTATTTTGAACTCAACACGATGCTACCTCTCTTTGCCTACCACTTTATTTCATCGGTCAACTGGTTGGCTAATGCTGTAGAGGTGTTCGTGGACGGCCTGGTGTTAAATATTGAAGTTAATCACGAGAGATGTCTGAGGGATGTCAGGCGAAATCTGAGTTTGGTGACCGCTTTAGTACCTTACATCGGACACGAAAGGGCAGCGAAATTGAGTAGAGATGCACATCGTCGAGGGCAGACGATTCGCGAAGCAGCGGAGGAGTTAGATGAATTTTCACCCGAGGAGCTGGATGTGATCCTTGATCCAAAACGGATGACAGAATCCGGAAAAGATACCTAGTTGGGTGGGGGTTCCTGGCTCTGGATCTTTATGCCCACCTGAGGTGGATGGCCCTCCTCCCTATGGGTTGAGATTTTTCATGGAAGGTCAGACATGAGATTACGCTCAAGTTTGGATAATTAAGGAGCTGCTTGAAATCGGATCCGTCCGGAAGCGATTGGGAAAAGAAGGCTCGATTCTAACCTACTTTTAAATGTTCACTTCCTGGTCTATTTGAAATTTATGTTAGAATGGATTGGATTAATTCATCGTAAATAGATTTGTATTTTTTTTGAGATTTTCAAAGGAGAAGGATCGCATGCCTAGAAAAAAGGTAGGTCTCCCCAACAATATTGAATATCTATCGATCCTCGATGAGGATGGAAATTTAGATGAGAAGCTTGAACCCAAAATGTCGGAAGAGCTGTTGCTGGACCTTCATCAATCAATGCTGTTAAGCCGACGGTTTGATGAACGGATGCTCAAATTACAGAGAATGGGTCGGATTGGCACGTTCGCTCCCATCAAAGGACAGGAAGCTTCCCAGCTGGGTATCGTAGCAGCTTTGCGATCGTCAGATTGGATGGTCCCTTCCTTCCGCGAGACAGGGGCTTCTCTGTGGAGAGGGACGCCAATGGAAAACATCCTCCTGGTGTATGGTGGTTTTTACCAGGGAAATGAAATTCCAGAAGGACACACGGATTTACCAGTGGCTGTCCCAGTGGGAACCCAACCCCTGCATGCTGTCGGTGTGGGCTACGGGCTCAGGTATCAGGAGAAAGATGATGTGGTGGTCAGCTTTTTTGGGGACGGCGCCACCTCGGAGGGTGACTTCCATGAGGCCTTGAACATGGCCGGAGTTTTCCAAACGCCGACGATTTTCGTCTGTCAGAACAACCAGTGGGCAATTTCCGTCCCCCGCAGTAAACAAACGAATTCAAAAACCATCGCCCAGAAAGCAGTTGCCTATGGTATCCCCGGGCTGCAGGTAGATGGCAATGATATCTTGGCTGTTTATGCAGCCGCAGAGGAAGCCGTAAAACGGGCTCGTGAAGGCAGCGGCCCCACTTTTATTGAAGCTGTGACATACCGGCTTTCTGTGCACACAACGGCAGATGACCCCACCAAATATCGTGAGGATGAGGAAGTTGAAAAATGGCAGAATAGAGATCCTCTGCCGCGATTCCAGAAATATTTGAAGATGAAAGGCTTGCTTACGGACGACGACATCCAGACGCTGGAAGAAGAAGTCAAAGAACAAATTCAAAAAGCGGTAGATACAGCTGAGAGCAGAATGAAGGAATTGGAGGACGAAGAATTATCCATGTTTGATCATATGTATGCTGAAATGCCTCCAAACATAAAGGAACAAAGAGAGGAATTTAAGGAAGAACTGGAGGAGGCGAGAAATGGCTAAGCTGACCATGGTGCAGGCCCTGAACTTAGCGCTGGAACAGGAAATGAAGAATGATGATCGGGTCATCATCCTCGGCGAAGATGTGGGGGTAGATGGCGGCGTCTTTCGCGTCACGGATGGCTTGATCGATAAATATGGTGAAGAACGGGTGATGGATACGCCTCTCGCCGAGTCGGGGATCGTAGGCATGTCGGTAGGCATGGGGATCCTGGGCTTACGGCCTGTGGCTGAGATCCAGTTTTCCGGTTTTTCCTATCTCGCTTTCCATCAAATGGAATCCCACGCCGCGCGGATGCGTTGGCGCTCCCGGGGTGGATTCACGGTGCCCATGGTTCTCCGCACCCCATACAGTGGAGGTGTGAGAGCTTTGGAACACCACTCAGAAAGCCGGGAAATATATTACGCTCACACGCCGGGACTGAAGATGGTTATTCCCTCCACACCCCGCAACGCCCGGTCCCTGTTAGTGAGTGCGATCAGGGATGAGGATCCGGTTGTATTTTTCGAACCTAAGGTATCCTACCGTGCATTTCGAGAGGAGGTACCGGAGGAAGAGGAAACAATCCCCATTGGAAAATCTCAGGTTGTCCGGGAAGGGTCTGATCTGACAATGATCTCTTATGGTTCGATGATGCGCCCCACACTCAAAGCGGCTGATATCCTGGAAGAAGAAGATGGCGTGGATGTTGAGGTGATTGACGTTCTGACGATCTCACCTCTGGATGATGAGACGTTCACAGAATCCGTCCGCAAAACGGGTCGGGCGGTCATTATCCACGAGGCGGCACGAAGTTTTGGTCCCGGAGCTGAGTTGATGGCACGCTTGATTGAAAAGTCATTCTGGTATCTAGAAGCGCCCATCAAGCGAGTGACGGGGTATGATGTGGTTGTGCCTTTGTTCGCTTATGAGAACGCCTATTTGCCGGGTCCTAATCGTATTGTTAAGGGAGCACGAGAAGTGCTTAGCGTCTAGTTTGCGAAAAAAGCAGGTTGTCTGCAGTGCGCAAAAATGAGGTGAAATATGGCACGTTCATTTAAACTTCCTGATCTGGGTGAGGGTATCCACGAGGCGGAGATCATTGAGGTCTTGGTTTCGGTAGGAGACGAAGTGGAAGAGGGGGATAACGTTCTGGTAGCCGAAACGGATAAAGCGGCGGTTGAAATCCCCTCTCCTTATACTGCTGAAGTCACTGGCATTGAAGTTGAAGTGGGTCAAATCGTGAATACCGGCGATGTGATCATGGTCTTCAGTGGAGAGGGAGATCAAGAAGCGGTGCAGGAGGAAGTAGAAAAGGGGGAAGCGGAAAAGGAGAGGAAGGAAAAACCATCTCCTGAAAAAGTTAAAGCCGGGGAAGAAGAGGAGGAAAAGGCACCCGTTTCCGTTGATAAGAAACGGAAAGGCCCCATTCCTGCATCTCCAGCTACCAGGCGCCTTGCCCGCGAATTAGGTGTGGACCTCCAACATGTCCCACCCTCAGGAGATGCAGGGAGGGTGACTTCGGATGACGTTCGAGCTTTTGCGGAACAGCCGGAGGCCGAGAGAGAGCCTGCTGCCCGTGAAGCCCGTCCCCAGGCAGAAGGAATGCCTGAGTTCATTCCCGGTGGTCACCTGCCCACGCTGCCCGACTTTTCCAAGTGGGGTGAAGTAGAACGCGTCCCGCTGCGTTCTGTACGCCGCGCTACGGCGCGCCAAATGGCGCTGTCTTGGTCCCAGGTACCCCATGTGAACCACCAGGACGAGGTGGATATCACGGAACTGGAAAGATTCCGGAAGGAACATAAAGCGGAAATAGAAGAGCAGGGCGGGAAGCTTACGCCCACTGTTTTTGCGATGAAAGCGGTTATCGTTGCCCTTAAAAAGTTTCCCCGTTTCAACGCCAGCCTTGATCCTGAGTCAGAAGAGATCATCTTGAAAGATTATTATCATATCGGGGTTGCTGTGGACACCGATCGGGGATTACTCGTCCCTGTGATCAGAGACGCGGACCAAAAAAGCATCACCCAACTATCGATCGAGTTATTCGAATTGGCGCAAAGGACGCGGGAGGGAAAGGCCTCGCTGGATGATTTACAGGGGGGGACTTTTTCGATCACGAATATTGGTGTATTGGGAGGGAAGTCATTTTTCCCGATCATCAATTTCCCCGAGGTGGCGATCCTGGGCATGGCCCGGGCGCAGTGGAAGCCCGTGATCCGGAAGGATGGGGATGGGGATTGGATCACGGAGCCGCGGTACATGCTGCCTTTGATGATGGCCTTCGATCACCGGGTGGTGGATGGGGCAGACGCGGCAAGGTTTATGAATGTCGTCAAAGAATCCTTGAGGAACCCCGCAAATTTGCTATTCACGATGTAAACATACATTAAATCAAGAAGGGCAATCGTTTTTTGGTAGGGAGGAACACAAATGGTAATGGGCGAGCAAACGCTGGAAATTGATCTGGCTGTAATCGGTGGAGGACCGGGGGGATATTCTGCTGCCTTTCGAGCGGCGGATTTAGGTCTGGATGTGGCTTTGATTAACGCTGAAGAACGCTTGGGGGGGGTATGTTTGAGAAGGGGATGTATCCCCACGAAAGCCTTATTGGACGCTGCACATATCATTGAAGACGGGATGAAAGCCCGTGAGTGGGGGATCATGTTCAGCGATTTCGGCATTGATCTTGAAAAATTGCGCCAACACAAGCAGGGGGTGGTGGATCAGTTGGTTTCCGGAGTGGAAAGTTTAGCTAAGATGCGTGATGTGCAGCTCATTGAAGGGCGGGCTGTCTTTGAATCCTCCAATCAGGTGCGCATCCAGGGGACATCTGATTTCGCCCATGTGAAATTTGAGCACGCAATTTTAGCCAGCGGTTCTAAGCCCATGTCGCTTCCCGGGGTTGAGTTCAAAGATCAGGGTCGGATCATGAGTTCAGCCGGGGCGTTGGAATTGAAAGATATCCCTGAAAGGTTGCTTGTCATCGGGGGTGGGTATATTGGGTTAGAAATGGGGACCACGTATGCTGCGCTGGGAAGCAAGGTGACCATGGTAGAAATGCTGGATGGCATCTTACCCGGGGTGGACCGCACGCTTGTCAGGTACTTAAAGAGGCGGGTAAAGAAAAATTTTGAAGCCCTCCATCTTAAGACAACGGTGGCTTCGTTAGAAGAGCAAGATGAAAAAGTCGTTGTCACACTGGAAGGGAAAGTTAAGGAGAAAGTCCAAGAGTTTGACCGGGTTTTGGTGGCGGTAGGCCGGAAGCCAAATTCTGAGGATATTGGATTGGAAAACACGGACGTAAAATTGGACCAGAAAGGGTTTGTGCAGGTTGATGAACAGCGCCGGACCCAGGACCCCCGAATTTTCGCTATTGGGGATGTCGTCGGTGATCCTATGCTGGCCCATAAGGCGATGTTTGAGGGCAAAGTCGCCGCAGATGTGATTGCTGGGGAACCTGCCGCTTTCGATGTCATGGCCATCCCCGCTGTTGTCTACACAGACCCTCAAATTGCTTATTGCGGCTGGATGGAAGACGAAGCTCGTGAGAACGGATATGATGTCAAGGTGGCGCGTTTTCCCTGGACAGCGTCTGGCCGGGCCACGACCATGGATGCCAGAGAGGGGATCACAAAACTGGTATTTGACGTTGAATCCAAAAGGTTATTAGGGATGGGTGTTACGGGACGGGGCGCAGAAGATTTGATTGCTGAAGGCGTGTTCGCGATAGAGATGGGGGCGGTCGCGGAGGATCTGGCCTTGACGATCCACCCACATCCTACACTCTCAGAGACAGTTGCTGAGGCCGCTGAGGCCTTCCTGGGGCTGGCTACGCATATCTTCTCGAAAAGATCGTGATATAATGCGCAATGTAAGGTAAGGAATTTATTCGTTGATCAGGTAAAGAAAGGAGTTTTCCATGTCCAGGTTGACCTTCCCAATCAAAAGCATCTGCCAGCATGTGGAACTGAATGAATTTTATTCTCAGAGCCGAGGCGAACTCCGCGTGACTTATGTCTGCCACCACCCAGATCGTGATGGGTGCTTATGCGTCCTTAATGGCGCGTCCGTGGCAGAATGCAAGCACTGCCAAGAAGACGAGGAAGTGAAGACAGTCCATGCCTGATCCAGGGGGACATATTCAGTAAAAGGGTATCCAGGACCTCGCCGTTCTTTTACATATCTGTTGAAAACACACGAAGATGTGATATCTGTTTCGCTGCGATTCACAATCTCACCTCATGGATGAAAATGTGGTAGGGTAGAACATGCCCAGGTTTATCAGGGTGTTTTTACTGACATCCATTTTCCAGCTTTGAAATGGGGGTGGATAAAAAACCTCACCTTACCGGAAATCCCAAACGTTCAAGATTCGAGAAAGGGCTGTTAAGGAAAGCGAGTGTCTTAATCTGCCAGATTTGATCTCTTTTTCAATTTCTTGTGGTTCCATTTCCAATGTTCGAATGCTTTCCCCCTCATCCGGAGAGGATTCATGTGTCCTTTTCGCGTCTTTCGCCAGCCAGAGGTGACACTTGTTGGTCAGAAAAGCCGGGTTAGGTTCCACATACCCCATGGAGATCCATTGATTTGAAGTATATCCCGTTTCCTCCCGGAGTTCTCGGACCGCAGCTTGTTGGGGCGTTTCATGAGCTTCCACGATCCCAGCGGGAATTTCCGAGGTCAGGCGTTGCACACCAAAGCGGTATTGCTGGACGATGATCACCTTTTTATCCCGCGTCAAAGCGACGATGTTTACCCATTCAGGGGCTTCCAGGATCACGGCCTTGACAGTCTGGTCGTTTCGGAGATTTACATAGGTATCGAAACGAGATTGGAATAGGATCAAATCTTCCCCTTCTTCCGAACCATTGTATTCCCAGGTCTGATCCTGCTTCTTCTCCATTTAACTCCCTTGGTTTCTCTTGTTTACCTGGTATTTTTCATCATCCATTTCTTGACTGAAAAAATGGTTCCTACTGTGTCTTATTTAGCTTTAAAAATGGACTAAAACTCAGACAAGAAAGCACTCATCTCTCTTACCTAATATCCTCTCTGCTTTTAGGTTACAAACTCTTCCATTTTCTGGGCCAATTTGAAATCTTTATCTGTGATCCCATTTGCTTCGTGCGTGATCAAGTGAACGTCCACCTTGTTATAGACATTGGACCATTCAGGATGATGATTCATCTTTTCTGCGGTGATCGCCACTTGGCTCATGAAGCCAAATGCAGCTGTAAAATCAGAAAATCTGAACTCTTTATATAATTTTCCGTCCTGAAGGACCCAATCCTCCGGTGAGTTCTGGTTTAGTTCTTTAATTTTCTTTTCAAGATCTTTTTTTGAGAGAGCTTCGTTAGCCATATATACCTCCATATGCGATTTGCCCTGCCTGAAATTTGTGAGGATATTCACTTCAGGCTTTTTTGAGCATCTCAATTTGTTCACGGATTGTAGTCGCTTTCTCCCGATAACTATCCAATTTCGCTTTTTCTTTTTCCACGACCTCCTGGGGGGCTTTTTCCGAAAAGGGGCCAGCTATAAGTTTTTCCAGACGTTGAATTTGTCCTTCAGCTTGCTTGAGTTCATTATGAAGCCGTTTGTGTTCTTCCTCTGGATCCACAAGGTCCGCAAGCGGCAGGTAAATTTCCACGGGACCAGCCACCAATGCCACATGCCCTTCAGGCTTTTTGTCCAACTCTTTCCGGATTTCGATTTGGTCTTTATCCAGCTGGGCCAGTTCTGCCAGGATCTCTTTTTCCTGCTTGAAAAGCTGTGCAAATTCCGTGGATGCGATCAAGGCCGGGATGAGACGTCCGTCTTGGACGTTTTTCTCGGCCCGCATATTGCGTATCGTCCGCACCATTTCCTGGATCATCTCGAAATTATCGACTGCCTCAGCCTCCCAGCCTTCTATCTCCCGTGTTTCAGGCCAGGAAGCGATGATTAAAGCGTCTTCCCAGTCATTCACTCGATCTGCGAAAGGGGAGCCCTCGACCGCTTCTTTGAGGTGCTGCCAGAGTTCTTCGGTCACATAGGGTGTGAAGGGGTGCAGCAAACGCAATGAGATGTCCAGGACGCGGATCAGGGTTTCAATCGTGTAATATGCGTGGTCACCCCCGCGAGAAATCTGTTCTTTGGAGATTTCCAGGTACCAGTCCGCAAACTCGCTCCAGAAGAAGTCGTAAATTTGCCTTCCGGCAATCCCGTATTGATGATTCTCAAATAGGCGTTCAACGCTCCGGATGAGTTGTTGCAGACGGGCCCAAATCCAGGAATCCGCCAGGGTCCAATCGGGTTCATTGCGGGGCGCAGAGGGTGCATCCGGGAGGGTGCCCAATACATAACGCCCTGCATTCCAAACCTTGTTGGCAAAGTTGCGGTTGGCTTTCACTTTTTCCAGACTGATATTCGTATTATTTCCCGGTGTGGATCCCACAAGCATTGTAAAACGCAGGGCATCCGTGCCCATCTCATCCATGACCTCGATAGGATCGATCACATTGCCTTTGGTCTTACTCATCTTTTGCCCGTGTTTGTCCATCACCAGTCCGTGCAGATAAACGGTCGAAAAGGGTTTCTGTCCGGTGAGTTCCAGGCCCATCATGATCATCCTCGCCACCCAGAAGAAGAGGATATCGTATCCTGTTTCCATCATGGTGGTGGGGTAAAAGTATTCGTAGTCCGGCGTCTCTTCGGGCCAACCCAGAGTGGAGAAAGGCCACAGCCCGGATGAAAACCAGGTGTCGAGCACGTCGGGGTCCTGTTGAATGTCCTCGCTCCCGCAGTGTTCACATGCGGTGGGGTCCTCCCGTTTGACCGTGATTTGATTGCAATCCGCACAATACCAAACCGGAATGCGGTGTCCCCACCATAGTTGGCGGCTGATGCACCAATCGTGGATGTTCTCCATCCAGTTGTAATATACTTTTTTGAAGCGTTCGGGGACGATTTCGATCTCGCCCTCCTTGACCGCTTTCAGGGCTTTTTCAGCCAATGGTTGAATGTCCACAAACCACTGGGTGGAGACCATGGGTTCGATGATCTCACCCCCCCGCTGGGCGCGGGGTACCTGGTGGACATAGGGTTCTTCTTTGATCACCAAACCCTTTTTGCGCATGTCTTCCCACAGGTTCTTGCGGGCTTGGAAGCGGTCCTGACCCTGGTAGGGGCCGCCCACATCGGTCACTTTGCCTTCTTTATCGAGCATGGAATAAACTTCGAGCCCGTGTCGCGTCCCGATTTCGTAGTCGTTTGGATCATGCCCCGGGGTGATTTTCAGCGCACCCGTTCCAAAGTCGAGATCCACGTAGTCATCCGCGATCACCGGGATCTCCCGGTTCAGGATGGGGACCAGGGCGTTTTTTCCTACGTATTCTTGAAAACGCTCATCCTCTGGGTGCACAGCCACCGCAGCGTCCCCCAGGATAGTTTCGGGCCGCGTGGTCGCCACCGGGATGAAGTCACCCTCGCTGTCCGCAATGCGGTATTTGAAATAATATAAGGTGCCCTTTTCCTCTTCGTGTTCTACTTCTAGGTCCGAGACAGCTGTCTGCAAGGCTGGAGACCAGTTGATCAGACGCGGGCCCCTGTAAATCAGTCCTTTTTCGTAAAGGTGGACAAAAGCTTCCCGGACTGCGTTTGAGAGCCCTTCGTCCATGGTGAAACGCTCCCGATCCCAGTCGCAGGATGCTCCTAAGCGTCGGATTTGCTCCGTGATTAACCCGCTGTGTTCTTCCTTCCACTGCCAGGTGCGTTCTAAAAATTTCTCCCGCCCGATTTCTTTTCGGCTGGTCCCTTCTTCACGAAGCTTTTTTTCGACTTGTAATTGGGTCGCGATACCCGCGTGATCCGTCCCTGGTACCCACAAAGTGGAGTACCCTTTCATGCGGTGGTAACGGATCATGAGATCTTCCAGCGAGACGAAAAGAGGATGGCCGAGATGTAATTTCCCGGTCACATTGGGCGGGGGAATACTGATCACATAATTCTCGATATCGGGATCGAAGTCCTGATCATGGGGGTCGTTGCAAGGTTTGAAATACCCGTTTTCCTCCCACATCTTGTAAATTCGTTTTTCGGTGGAATCAAAGTCGTACGTTTTGGGAAGCATCATATTTTCCGTTTCTCCATGTAGTGCTCAGGAAATGATTATTGATCCTGTTCTAATGAGATGATAGGTTCCAACATTTGCCATGTTTGAGCGCCATTTTCGGTGAAAACCAGGGAAATATCGTCTTCTTTGCCGGCCACAGCCCATCCGTGATTCTCGTCCACAAAGCTGAATTGACCCTCCCAGGTCACCGTTTTTACTTTCTCCCAGTCTTCTCCTCCATTGACCGTCTTGTAAATGTCCTTGCCAAAGGCATACCCCGTTTCGAAGTCGATAAACTCCAGATCAAAAACCTCACTGGGGAGCTGGATAATTTGCCAGCTTTCACCGCTGTCTGTGGTGGCGTAAACGTACTGGTAGATCCGGTCTTTTTCTGTGTGTCGGCAGCTGAGCAGCAAGAGCCTGGTTTGGGAGGAGGTAAAGGTGGGACTGTAGGTTTTGCAAAAGATGTCATCATTATCGATGTTGATGTTTTCTGGAGCGGGGAGGAAGATGGTATTCCACGTATACCCGCCGTCCGTTGTCTTTTCAATGAAGGGGCCTTTGGCAACGACCGGTGCATCTTTTGTCACCCATCCCAGGTTTTCGTTAGCAAAGAGCATATCTGTGTTCTGAGCGATTTGTAAACCATTTCCGGGAGGAGTGAGGATACGTTCCCAGGAAGCCCCTCCGTCTTTGCTGGTGTATAGACTGCTGTATTCGTGATTCATACCAGAGTCGACGTTTACCAACAGCCAGCCCTGGTCGGGATCAAGAAACGTGAATCCGGTGGGGATGAAAAAAAATTCTTCCCCTAACAGCGGCAAAGGTCGGCTGATCTGCCAGGTTTTCCCGGCGTCCGTTGTGCGCCACACATATTGGGGAGCTAGGGGAGGTGGAGGTGCGTCCAGATAGAACTTTACCCATCCATGGTTTTCATCCAGGAAAAAGCCCTTCGCGTGGATCGTTTGCTCTGTGGATTGAGATATGGTTATGGGCGGTGAGCGGTCAAACCATGTTTCCCCGCCGTCTTCCGTGTAGAGCACATGGTCGAGGCCTGCGTCCTGATGTCCGATGGACCAGCCTTTGGAGGTGGTCAACATGTGTATCTCCGTGATGATCACATTCTGCCCTTTCCTGAGTGCAGGCAGGGGTTGAGAGGCTGGTGTGGGCGTGAGGGTGTCAGGAGGGGTGGTGGGCGCGGGAGATGTAGGGGGAGGGGAGGTACTTGTCGCTGTTGGGGCCAATGTTTGAGTGGGGGTTGGTGTCATCACAGTGGGCGTCTTTTGAGAACTTTGACAGCCTACAATAAGTATCAATAACAAAATGGTGATGAGCGTGAGACGGCGCATATGCAGTCCCTCCTCTAATAAATAAAAAAATCCTTTTCATCTCAAAGGACGAAAAGGATACACCTCAGCGCGGTACCACCTTTGTTCGCGGTCTATCGTTGACTCGCGCACTTACCTCTTGACCCTTAAGGGATCAAGATGACGCGATAACGGGCGCATCCGTGCCGTTCTACTCTTTGGGCGACCAAATTTCTTCGACAAACAAAGCGAGCGACTTTCTACGGTTGACCCCGCCGGTGGTTCACAGCCATTGACCATCCTTCTCTGTGCGGGTTTTGAACCGTGTACTCCTCTCGTTAAGCAATTATTCAGTTAACCTGGATTATACCGAGGGTCCCCTGCTTCGTCAACGCCCACTTTAAGCGCTCAACGCGCTTCGCATAGCCTTAGAGGGGCAAGTGTTTTATTTGTCTTCAAGGTCCATAACCTGTGGATTTCAGAAGGCCAAGATGGACCTCGGTAGAAAGCGAATCCAGCATGTTTCAAAAATCGTGAATTCTTTCCAAACCTTAAAATTTCTTGACTTTCAACCTTGCTTTGTGCTATTCTTTCCTGTGGTTGCTGTTTATTCTCAGTTTAAAACATTTTAAATCGAAGGGTTCTTAGAAAAGGAAATCTGGCTATGATTCATCGGGAAAGGGTTGCGGATAACGTGTATACCTTCCAAAGTGATCTTTACGCGCAAGTCAATGCAGGCGCGGTCATTGGTCAGGAATGGGCTGTAGTCATAGATACTCTTGCTTTCCCCGATGAAACGTTAGCAATCCGAGATTTTATAGAAAATGAGTTGGAGCGAAAAGTTCGTTATGTGATTGACACACATTACCACGCTGATCATAGTTGGGGCAATTGTTTTTTTCCGGGAGCATTGGTAATCGGTCATGAGTTGTGCCGAACTTTCTTACAGGAATATGGCGTTCCGTCTCTGAAAGAAGCCTGGAAGGAAGATACCATTTTCCGCAAGACTCAAATTGTCTTACCTCATTTAACAATGAAGGACGGAGAATTGGAGTTGATCGTAGATGATAAAAGCTTGCGGTTTATCTCACTTCCGGGCCACAGCCGGGATGGGATCGGCATCTATATCGTTGAGGATGAAGTCCTCTTTTCCGGTGATGTCTGGATGCCCGTTCCCCATATCGTGGATGGGGACACTGATGTGATGCGCGAATCTTTGCGGAAGATCGGAAAACTGACTCTGGAAAATGTCGTCCAGGGGCATGGGGATGTCATCTTGCGGGGGGAGATTGAGAGCGGGATAGAAGATCGAATTGATTATCTAGATCAAATTGAGGAGATCGTTCAAGAGGCCTCGGAAAATGAGTTTCCGGGGGATATCCTCAAAGAAAATGATATCGAGTCATGCGGTAAGAGCAGGATCATGCTGGATGGATTAGCTGAGGAGATCCACCAACAAAACCTGCGTCATTTATATCTGGAAAGATTCGATGAAGAACCTAAAGAATTTGACGAATCAGTCTATTACTGAATCCATAAATCTAATCGTCAAAAAAAGCATTTGCCGCTGAATCTGGCAGGAAGCCCCCTTGTATTAAAACCTGGTTTTTTTTAATTTCCCTTATTCTTCTCTGTTTGCCCGCCATCCCACCAATCTTTCTGTTCCTTTCCGTAAGCGTCGAATGTTGGGTCTTAACGCCCACAGGATGAGGATTTCCGCCAGGAATCCAAAAAGGAGGTATTCCCAGGGGGCACCGAAGCGAAGGGATCGATAAAGGAAGATCAGGATCGCTATCACGGGAAACGACATGGTGGCAATGGATGCGTAACCGATCCCGAAGATGATCAGAGCACCCAGGGGGAGAAGGATAAAAACGCTGGGCCACCATAATCCAATAGCTCCTCCTGCAGCAGGAGCACCACCTGCTCCGCCGAACATTCTGATTTTTCCATGCTCATCTTTCTCGATCAGAAAGAGTGAGTAATTATGACCCAGGATGGCAAAAATTGGGGGGATGATGTGCATCCAGGGTTGGTCAGGGGCGATCGCCTTTGCCAGCCAGACGGTAAGCGCGCTCTTTAATATGTCCAACATGGACGCCAACAATCCCACGCTGAAATTCGCGGCCCGCATGGCATTTGTGCCTCCGGTGCGCCCGCTTTCAATCTTCCGCACATCTTTTCCAGTGCTTATTTTAACTCCAATGTAACCCCAGGGAATGGAACCCAAGAGATAGCTTAACAATATGAGAACGAGCAAAACCCAAATATTCATATCAGCATTCTCCTTGCAGTCACGTAAGAATCAAGGTGATTTTATTAACACGAAAATGGTGAAAGTGAAACGAATCTTAGATGAGGAGGGCAATGATCCAGGAAAGTATAACGAGGAATCCGGGGAAGAGATACGCTTGAGGTGGGGGCGGAGAAGTGTTTTTGCTGTGTTGTTCACCAAATTCAATCAGCGCGTATAAGGGGCCGAGCAAAGTAATGCCGAAAGATATGGAGTTCATGGGCCAATAATGGAAAGCGGCTGATAATTGACCTATGACAATGGAAGCGACAAGAGCGGGGACAAGAACCCAACTGCCTCTTGTTCTCACATGAAGGATGCGCAGAAAAACGAGCCCTGCCGCAAGGCCAATTAAGGGGACGCGGATCAGTAAACGGATTTCTTCAGCATGGAGGGCGATCGATAAAATAAAAAAGAATGCTATGGAAAGGGTGGTGATCCCCATTTCCGCAAGATGGTAATAATCGTTTTCAGGATCGACTGCGATATATTCTGCCAGAAGCACCAGCATGAGGAGAAAACCACCCAGGAAAGCGGCGACCCACCAGATCAAGCCAAAAGGGAACTGCTCGATAACTAACATCAGGACCAGAGCGGTCAAACCAGGTAACAACCAATGGTCTACTGTAGAGTCGCCCGAGTGAATCTCCGGATGTTCTTGGAGTATCCACACGGTTCCGGAAGTCGCTAAACCTGCTACCAGAAAGGAAACAATCAAGGAGAAATTAATGGTTAAGGGGAGATAGATCCCAATCAAACGCAGTTCCAAATCCAGGGAGGGGATGCTCACGAAGTGCGTTAAGGTATACGCTAAAAGGATTATCGCGACCAAAAAACTTAGGTTGTCAAGGGTGGGGATAGGCTTTTTCTTTGGGGCCATCGATTTATTTCTCAAAACATGAAGAAAACAAATGGGGATGATGCGGCTTCTCCTTACCTCAGCCGTATGCTAAACTACATTATAAGCCAATCCACCCATCTAAATGAGCATTTGAAAGAGAGCAAAATAGATGGATACGCGTAAAGAATTCGGGAAATGGGGAGAAGATACGGCGGCTGATTACCTGATCGAGAGAGGATATCGGATCCTGGATCGAAATGTGTATTCCCGGCGGGGTGAAATTGATATCATTGCCGAAATCATGGATCAGGGCTCGAAAATCACGGTTTTCATCGAAGTTAAAACAAGATCCTCGCGGACATTTGGGTATCCTGAAGAGGCCGTAAATGACCAAAAGAAAGAACATATCTTATCTTCAGCGGCATCTTATTTACAAAAACATCCCCAGCGAAGCGATCACTGGCGGGTGGATGTTATCTCTGTTGAGCGCCAGGCTTCCCGGCAAAAAACGGAAATTAACCATTTTAAGAACGTATTCTCATGACTGAAAAAGTGAAGAAGCATATCCCATTGATTGTCATTCTTGGCCCTACTGCGGTGGGCAAAACAGAGATCTCCATCCAGCTCGCGGAGCGCTTGGATGGAGAAATCGTCTCCGCGGATTCCCGTTTGTTTTATCGGGGAATGGATATCGGTACGGCAAAACCTGCTCAGGAAGAAAGGGATCGTGTTCCTCATCATTTGATCGATGTCGCGGACCCCGACCAAGTCTGGAATCTGGCCATTTATCTTGGAGAAGCGAAAAAAGTTATCCGGGATATTTATCAACGGGGGAAACTACCCTTTTTGGTGGGGGGCACGGGGCAGTACATTGAAGCCCTGCTCGAAGGCTGGCGCATACCAAGTGTCGAGCCTGATCCTGAATTGCGCGAGGTGCTCCGTGGATGGGCGGAGGAGATTGGGGTCGATGGGATCAGAAAACGATTGGAAACGCTGGACCCCCAGGCTACAAAAAAAATTGATGGGCCCAATCTGCGCCGCATGATCCGAGCACTTGAGGTGATATTCATATCCGGTGAAAAGTTTTCGAAACAAAAGGGAAAAGGCCCCACCCCATTTCGGGAATTAAAACTGGGTTTAACCCGTCCGCGGGAGGAATTGTATCAGCGGATTGATGATCGGATTCAAGCCATGCTGGAAGCGGGATTCGTGGAAGAAGTGAAGAGATTGCTGAAAGAGGGTTATGATCCGGACCTTCCTCCCCTGTCCGCCATTGGTTACCGCCAGATCATCCACTATCTTCAGGGTGTGATAACTTTGGAAGAAGCGGTCAGGCAAATGGAAAGCCGCTCCCATTCCTATGTCAGAAAACAAGCCAACTGGTTCCAGAAAGACGATCCCGAGATTACCTGGTTTTCAGTTTCAGACAATACCTTGTCTGAAATGGAGCGAGAAATCCAAGAATTTTTAAAAGAAATCCGAATTCCTAAAAAAAATATTACCTGATTTCAGCGGGGGGAGAGGGCAGCTAATGAAAAATCAGACTTGCTTTGCTTGGTAGTCTGCCTACAAGCATCCATCCAGTATCCTCAGGAACCTCATTTCTTGAAGAAAACATTTCATTGCCAGCTAGGAGTATTTTCGGGAGAGATGTTCAAGGACCGCTTGCGCCTTGTTATACTCCTCGAACTCCTTTTCTCGTTTTCGGAAGGATTTTGTATGGGAATAACGGCGCCCGTTGACCTGCCTGTATCCCAATTTTTTATGCAACAACTCGTGGTACATCACGTAGCCAAGAGCATAAGTGGGTAGATCCGGATCATCCAGGCTGCGGCTGATCATGATGGAATCCGTTTCAAATTGATAGTGCCCGAATTTTCGGAATGTTTTCCGATCACTCCACACCAGATGAGGCTGATTTAAGGTGTCACCAAAATAGGTTTTATTTATGTGATGGAAAACGGGCAAGAGGTCTTTATGTTCGCCTTTTGTGGTCGCATTTAAGGGGATGGCGAGGTATTCTAATTTTTCCCTGATTTCTGTGTATGGATTCCCCCGTGTGAAATCATAGACCACTTTTTTCGCTTGTTTTTCATTATCTTGATAACATAGTTGGATAAGAGATCTTAATATCCTGGGCTCTGTACCAATGAAACTTTCCCCTGCTGTAAGGTTCAAGGTGCCATTTTGGACCCGAAAACGGAACAGGGGGCTGATATGGAAAAGGCGGATGCTTGGTTTTTTCCCCGAAAGGAAGGGGGGGCGTGGGCAGGCTTTTTCCATTTGATACAGATCATGCAGCGTTTGCAGGTGAGTGCAGAATGGATCTGGTTTCCCTAAAAAGGCTAACCATTGATAGGCTCTTCGGGAACGGACTGGTAAATTCGCAGCGGTTCCCCCTTTTCGTTCAAGCTCAGCTGATATGTGATTAGCCTTGCTTTGGATGTTTTTGAAAATGGGAAGAAAAGGCGATGTAGGTTTTAAATAGTGGTTTTTGTGGGTAGGCAGCATGCGGCGCTGACTTTGTATTTCGTTTTGAATTTCAGAAGCGGAGGCAACGATTCTCCGAATACGGATGGATTGGAGTGTGTACATGGCGAGGTTATTATGGCAAGGATGGTTGGTTATGTCAACTTCTGGTGTGTATGTTGAGCTGAGGCGCAGGGGAAACCTGGCAAAGGATACCTGCCCAATATATCTTAAGTCCTTTGACAAGGAAGCCATCATATCATAAAATCGTAAGGCTGTAGTTAATCTTTGGAAGGAATTTCGCATGAGCAGGCGAAAAGGCGAAAGCGAAAAAGTTCCCGTAGAATTTTCTTAGGAAGGTTCAAATCCATGAAAGAATATCCCACAAAAAGTATACGTAATGTAGCCTTTGCTTCCCACAGCGGCTCCGGTAAAACCATGCTTTCTGAAGCGCTCTTATATTTCACGGGTGCCATCACGAGAATGGGTGAAATCAACAACGGGACAACTGTTTCCGATTACCAGGAGGAAGAAAAGCGACGAGAAATCTCTATTGCTACATCCGTGATCCCTGTAGAGTACCAGGACTACAAGATCAATATCCTTGACACACCCGGATACACTGATTTTGTAGGTGAGGTGATCTCAGCTATGCGGGTGGTGGAGTCCGTAGTCATTCCTGTGGATTCAGTGGCAGGGGCGGAGGTGGGTACGGAATTAGCCTGGTCGTATGCTGATAAATTTGGCCTGCCGCGGATTGTGGTCATCAATATGATGGACCGGGACAACGCAAATTTTCAAAAAGCTTTGAACTCCATGCGAGAGGTATCTGACAGGCGGTTGATCCCGCTTCAACTTCCATGGGGTGAAAAAGGGGATTTCAAGGGAGTTTTTGACCTTCTGAATAAAAAAGCGCTAAAAGGGGCAGGGGAAGAAGCGCTGGACATTCCTGCGGAGTATCTCGAGGAGGTAGAGGCCGCGGGTATGGAGGCTATCGAGGCTGCAGCAGAAGGGAATGACGAATTATTGATGAAATACCTGGAAGGCGAAGAACTCACAAAAGAGGAGGTTCTTTCTGGTCTGAAAGAGGGCATTAAAGCAGGGAGTTTTGTGCCTGTGCTGGTCACTTCAGCCACCTCTCAAATTGGATTGGTTCCTTTATTGGAATCCATGATCAGCCTTCTGCCTTCTCCGGAGGAAGCGCCGCCAGCTGTGGCCGAGGGGCCCCAGGGTGAAGAGGAGTTACCTGCATCGGATGCAGGTCCTCTGGCTGCGTATGTATGGAAAACAACCGCCGATCCGTATGTTGGGAAAATGACCTATTTTCATGTTTACTCGGGCGTGATCAATGAGGACAGCCGTGTTTGGAATCAGGACATGGATGAAGAGGAGCGCTTGGGAAACATCTCGATTATGCGTGGCAATGATCACCTGGAAGTGCCCACTGTGCACGCGGGTGATATCGCAGCTGTACCCAAGCTGAATGTAACCTCCACGGGACATACCCTGGGAGAGAAAGAGCACCCGATCAGCCTGCCAGTTCCAGAATATCCCAACGCCCCTTTCCGGGTGGCTGTGAATCCAAAGACCCAGGCGGATTCTGCAAAACTCAGCCCCACTCTGACCCGGTTATGTGAAGAGGATATGACCCTTTCCTGGCGGCAGGATACGACCACAAAAGAAACGATTCTGGAAGGGATGGGAGATCAACATATTGACGTTGCCATCCGGAAAGCGAAAACCCTTTTCCAGACGGAATTGGAAACTACTGTCCCCAAGGTCCCTTATCAGGAAACGATCACAAAAACAGGGGCTGCTCAATACCGACACAAGAAGCAGTCCGGCGGTGCGGGTCAATTTGCGGAAGTCCACATGCGCGTGGAACCCCTCCAGGAGGAAGAGTTTGAATTCGTGAACGAAGTTTTTGGGGGAGCCATATCTAGAAACTACATGCCGGCTATTGAGAAAGGTGTGAAGTCCGTGATGGAGGATGGAGTGTTGGCTGGTTATCCGGTGGTCAACGTAAAGGTCGCTGTCTTTGACGGCAAAGAGCATCCTGTGGATTCGAAGCCGGTGGCATTTGAGATCTGCGCCAAACAGGTGTTTAAAATGGCTGTGAAACAAGCGGGTCCTGCACTCTTAGAGCCGATCATGAGCGCGAAAGTGACCGTTCCAGAAGACAACATGGGTGATATCCTGGGGGATCTCAACACGCGCCGCGCTCGCGTGCAGGGCATGGATACAAGCGGTGCCAGATCCGTCGTTTCAGCCCAGGTGCCATTGGCAGAAATGCAGCGGTATACGACCGATTTGCGTTCCATGACCGGTGGGCGGGGCATTTTCGAAATGGAGTTTTCGCATTATCAACAACTGCCCGCGAACCTTGCCAACGAAGTCATTCAGGATTCTCAAAAAGAGGAAAAATAAACTAACGAACAACGCCTTCAGCTTTGTAAATGTAAGAAAGCCCCTGAGCATTCATCAGGGGCTTTTTCTATGGGAGGTTCAGTAATCCTCAAACGCCTGGGCTTTTTTTTGCAGCCAAACCGAGGCGGGTGAATAACCACGGCGCGCCGAATGAGATCCATAAGCCAACGCATAAATAGCGTATGTACCGTAAAGTCAGGACAAAGGATAAATTTGATTCGGGGGAAGACAGGTCCAGTCCCCACCAGATGAGTACCACGCCAAAAATTCCTATCAGAAATCGAATCATAAGCTGCCCCAATGGGCCTTCTGTGTTGAAACCACCCTGGGATGTTAATAAGATCCGTCCCGAAAGAAGCCCACACCAGACGCCGCTGATGGTGAAAATGCCGTCCAGGCTGAGAGGGTCGAGTTCTCCCTGGGTATTTTGAATCCAGGTTAGGGGGATCCGGCCTTGCAAAAACGGACTGGCAAGGATCAAACCAAACACAATCCAAGAAAGCGAACTCAAGAAACTCACGAAAATTTGCCTTCGGGAGGATTGTTTCAAAAACCAGGAGCGAATAGATGGTTCCCAGCGTGTAAACAGGATCAAGATAATCAGTCCTGTCACCCAACCCACGATGACATCGTGGGCAAAATGGACCCCGAGGATGATCCGTGAAATCCCAATCAAGAGAATGATCAGGATTAGAAGATATCTAAACCATCTTTTTTTTGTCCTCATCGCGATATATCCCCACAAGCTGGAGGCATTTTGAGCGTGGCCGGAGGGAAATCCAAAGCTGGACGCAGATATGATGTTTTTTACCTGACTGGAATACCAGTAGGGTCGGGGGCTGTGAAAAAGTAGCTTTAAAAGGAAATTGGTACCCCCGCTCATCAAGAGAAGCATTCCGATTTTGATCCCCAGGGCCTGGTCCACGCACCAATATAGAATGGGCATGATAAAGAGATAGAATTCTTCGTTCCCGAGAAATGTGATCCCCTTCATCAAGGGATAGAGCCAATCCCCCAGTTGTTGGAACCAAATGGAGATGGATAGAGATAGGGTAAGCAGGTTGTCCATAGTCAATCTTCCTGTATTTGGTGGAGTGTTGATTGCAAGTTGAGTTTGCTTAAGTTGAGGTTGTAGAAACCTTTTCAATGAACTGCCGGATATGCTGGAACACAAATTCCTTTTCTAAATCCCGGGTCAGAACATGGCCGCTTTTTTCAACATAGACCATGTCTTTCTCAGCTTCCGGGGTGCCGATCTCTTCGTATATCTTGACCATATTATCGGGGGTGACGGTGGCGTCACTTTTGGAATGCATTAATAGCAGAGGTGTATGAATGTCAGGGAGAATGGATTGGGTTTCTCTAAGCAGCTTTTGGAGTTCATATACAGCCCGGGTAGGATACTTCTCGTATGAAAAATGTTCCTCTGTTTGAGTGGGATCCTGCCAATCAGACTCGCCTTTCGGGGCGGAGGGATAGAGCCGCCAGATATACTTAAGGAAGGGTAGTAATGGATTTGGATTGATCCGATACGGGGTGGAGAGAGCTACCGTCCCGGCGACGCGAAGGTTGGAGGATTGGTAAAGGGCGAGCACACCTCCCATGGATAGTCCAATCAGATAGATCTCGTTCACCGCATCTTGAAGGATATGCCATCCATCTTCCACAGATGCCGTCCAGTCTTCCCAACGGGCCCGGTTCATATCTTCGGGGGAGGTGGCATGGCCGAAAAGGCGAATGCCCAGAGAGGTGTATCCCTGGCTGGATAAATATTCACCCAGGGGCTGCATTTCTTTGGGAGATCCCGTGAAGCCGTGGATCAAAAGGCATCCCACGTTTCCAGCAGGGTAATAAAATGGAGTCGCAGAGGGCACGAGCATAATGGTCTTCCTTTTTACAAGCGTTGGGTTCTTATGAATCTGATTTGCTGTGTTGGATTGGATTCTGTTTATTTTTTCCCTTTGTTAGCGGATGACATAGCCGGGTGATTTTGATCAGAGAACCCTCAGTTCTCGTGGGAGGTCCGTGAAGCTGCGGCAGCCACCCTCAGTGACCAGGATGTCATCCTCTATCCGCACCCCGCCACAGCCTGGGAGGTAGATTCCGGGCTCTATTGTAAAGGTCATACCCGCCTTTAAAGGGGTATGGTCATCGGAAGCGATGTACGGTTCTTCATGGGCTTCACGCCCCAAACCATGTCCCGTCCGGTGGATAAAGTATTCACCGTACCCGCTTTTTTCGATCACCTCACGGACGCGGCGGTCCACTTCTGAGCAAAGGATGCCGGGTTGGACGGCTTCTCTCCCTGCTTGATTCGCGCCTTGTACCACCTTGGCGATCTCGAGTAATTCCTTATCCACATCCCCCGTTCTCCAGGTTCGGGTGATATCCGAGTAGTAGCCGTCGACGGTGGCACCCCAGTCGATCAGAACAAGTTGTCTCTCATCCCAGGGGCGATCCGTGGGCATAGCGTGGGGATTCGCACTGTTGGATCCAAAAGAGACGATAGGGAAAAAGGGCAGGCCCGGGTCTGAACCCTCATCGAAAAGGGAGCTCACCAAAGCCGCTGCTATTTCCTTTTCAGTGATCCCCGGTTTGATCAGGGGCCGGATGGCTTGAAAGGCGTGCTGGGCAACATCTGCCGCTTTTTGCATGGATTTGATCTCATGCTGGTCCTTAAGGATCCGGAGGGTACTCATCGCCTTCTGCCCGTCGACAAAATCCAGGTTGGAAGCAGCGGCTTCTAAAAATCGGAGCTCCAGCACCCTTAATCGCCTGGGGATGATGCCGACCCTTCCTTTTCGCAAACCTGCCTGCAGGAACGCGTTTTCGAAGGCCCGCGGCCAGGTGGACCTGTCTTCGCCGTAGGGGAAGGATTGTATTGAGAAGGGAAGGTCAGCCAATTTTCCCATTTCCAATTCGGGGAGGATAAGCACAGGATTTTGTCCGGACCTGAATAAGCCCAGGACCGGCCGCTCCATGAGGTGAAAATCAAGCCCGGTCAGATAGCTCAAATCGGGTCCCGGGTTGAGAGCCAACGCGTTTAACCTTTCCTGTTTCAATATTTGGTGAAGCTGCTGCTGTCTT
This sequence comes from Anaerolineales bacterium, assembly GCA_018335275.1. GTDB lineage: Bacteria > Chloroflexota > Anaerolineae > Anaerolineales > UBA11858 > B10-G9. Next base: position 29,985 of record JAGXKM010000019.1, read on the forward strand.
TTAACATGGGGATTCGTTTTCATCTTTCCTCCACAGTAATTCTACTCGAATTTTACGGGGAGCCGGGAAGAAATCGCCCCTTTTCCTGCTTTGTAAATTTGACTGTTCGGACGAACTGAAATTTTGATTGGGTATAGGGAACGGCGGTTTATTCGATACAATAGAAACAGAGGGGGAACCGGTGTTGTGAAAATTTTTCTATCGGGATTCATGATTTATCCGAGGAGGTGAACGATTGATTTTATGCAGGGCCTGTAGTTTCTATAAAAGCTGGGGCGAATCTTATCCTAGACAGAGGGGTTTGACATGAAATATAAAACCATGATGCTCATTACATGCGCTGTCCTTGTATTCTCTGGTTTGGCTGTTCTGGTTTTTCCATCCGGGCTTGTTTCCCTTTACGGAGCTGATTTATCAGGGGCAGGATCTGTGCTGGCCAGGTCTTTTGGGGCAAGCTATCTTTCTCTTGCTATTCTGGCCTGGCATGCAAAAGATGCGCAAGAAAAAGCCGCGCGGAGAATTGTCTCCCTCAGCCTGGCTGTTTGTTTTGGGTTGGGTAGTGTGATTTTTATCATTGCCCAGCTTCAGCATGTATTCAACGCCTTGGGCTGGCTGGATGTGATTCTCAACGGTCCCCTCTTTTTGGGTCATTTGTACTTTGTGTTCCGTCCTGGAGTCAGTCAAGGGACTTAGTTCATGCCATTAAAAAATTTGTACAGCTGAATTGGTAGCGCGGATAAATGCATGGCGTCCTTTTTAATAAATCCAGGCGGCGGTGT
>JAGXKM010000120.1 GCA_018335275.1 Anaerolineales bacterium
CGAAATTTACGATCAGGTGGCTGTGGAGTTAGCCCTGGAAGATATTGAGTATGAAGTCCTTTCTACCTATATTGACCCGGAAAGCGCCCAGGTAGCCTTTAATGTGGAATATCAGAGTGTTTTGATTGCGGGGTTGGAGCGCGACATCATCCTGAATCTCAATCTGGAAGATGGGAACTGGAAAGTGCAGTGGTCGAAAGCTGTCATTTTCCCGGAATTGGAAGGGGATCATTCCTTGTTGATGTACCGTCAGGTACCCGCCCGGGGAAATATATATGATCAAGAGGGAAAGGTGATTGTCGCCCAGGCGCGAGCCGTGTCTCTGGGTATCACCCCTTCCCAGATTGACCCGGAACGGGAAGAGGATTTGCTTAAAGAACTGGAGCGCGTCCTGGACAGGCCGAGGGAAGCGATCCAGCAGGAGTATGCGGATTATGCCCCCCAATGGAAAGGATTTATCCCCCTGGGTGCGGTGGCCTATGATGAGATCAGGTCACGCCTGGGGGCGCTGCAGGAGTTCATTGACAGCGGGCTCATTTATCGTGATTTCGAGGGGCGGTATTACTTTGATGGGGGAGTGGCTCCCCAGGCGATCGGGTATGTGCGCTGGATCCAAAAAGAGGAGAAAGACTATTATAAGCGCAGGGGTTACTCAGTCGACGAGAAAGTGGGCGCGCAGGGCATTGAAAAGTGGGCAGAACCCTATTTGAGTGGGGAGCGCGGGGGGACCTTATTCATCGAAGACGCCGAAGGTGAAATTGTCACCCAATTGGCCAGCTCGGAAGCGAAACCTGCCCAGGAAATATTTACCACGCTGGAGAAAGGATTTCAACTGGACGTCCGGAAGGCATTGTACGGTTTCAGCGGGGCGGTCGTGGTCTTGGAGGTTGACACCGGCCGGGTTTTGGCAATGGCTTCCAGCCCAAACTATGATCCCAATGCTTTCAATACGAACAACTTCAATTCCAGCCATCAGCTTCAAGAGTATTATCAACCGGATCGCCAAAACCCGTTCCTGAACCGGGCCACGCAGGGCCTGTATCCTTTGGGATCCGTCTTTAAGATCGTCACCATGGCTGCGGCGTTGGAAAGCGGGGAGTTTACACCTGATACCACCTACTCCTGTGGGTACCACTTTGATGAGTTGTCTGGCGTCCGGCTCAACGATTGGACCTGGGAGCATTATCAGGAAGAATTGAGGCAGGACGACGTGAACCAGTACACACAGCCCAGTGGTACCCTGGATCTGATTGGCGGTTTAAGGCGGTCCTGCAACCCTTACTTCTGGCACATCGGATTGGACCTATACCGGGAAGGGATGACGGAGGCCATTGCGGATATGGCGAAGGGATTCGGGCTTGGCTCTCCTACGGGGATCGAGTTCGTGGAGGATGAAGCCGGGAACATCCCGGTGCCTAATTCGGAAGTGGACGCCACCAACCTGGCCATCGGGCAGGGAAAGACGCAGGTCACCCCCCTTCAGGTGGCGCAGTTTATCGCTGCCCTGGGGAACGGAGGGACGATGTACCGACCCCAGATCGTGGAGAGCATCCGCACCTCAGGTGGGGAGGAGGTATACAGCTTTGAACCGGATGTCGCGGGTGAGCTGCCCATAAGTGAGGAGACCCGGGAAGCCATCACCAGTGGCATGCGCCAGGTGGTATCAAGTCCCAGGCCCAGCCCGGGGACAGCCTGGCATCGTTTTCAGGGATTCCCCATACCTTTGGCAGGTAAAACGGGCACAGCGGAATCGGGTTCCGGGAAAGCCCATGCCTGGTTTGCAGGGTATACCTTCGCGGATAATCCGGAAAAACCGGATATCGCTGTGGTGGTCGTCGCTGAAAACGCAGGGGAAGGTTCTGAGGTCGCTGCCCCGATCTTCCGGAGGGTTGTGGAGCAGTATTTTGACCAATATCTGAAGCTGTATCCCTGGGAATCGGATTTCGGTGTCTGGGAAGCCTGGGAACCTACGCCGACGCCGGAAGAGGAGTGAGCAAAATGATTGAAACCTTGCGGGGTCGGGTCATCAAAGCCCAGTCTGGCTTTTTCACCGTCCAACTGGACGGGGAGATCCTGCAATGCCGGATCCGTGGCCGGCTGAAACAGGGGAAAAAGATGGGGGATATTGTGGCGGTCGGTGATTGGGTGCAGGTTTCCAAGATCGGGGAAGGGGAAGGCATGATTGAAGAAGTTGAACCGCGAAGAAACATGATGTACCGCGTGGACCCCCGACCTCAGGGCGAATATCAGCAGATCATCATCGCAAACCTGGATGAGGCGGTTTTTGTCTTTTCCTGTGCCGAACCTGAACCCCGTCTGCGGATGCTGGACCGCTTCCTGGTTATCGCAGAAAGCGAAATGATCCCGGGGGTCATCGTGGCCAATAAAATCGACCTCACAGGCATGGAAAAGGCGAAAGAGTATTTTGAGCGCTATGAAGAGATAGGGTACCAGGTTTTTTACACATCTGTGGAGGAGAAGAAAGGCATCGATGCCCTGCATGATCAGTTATTGGGGAAAGTGTCCCTCCTCGCAGGTCCCTCAGGAGCGGGGAAAACAAGCATCCTGAATGCCATTCAACCCGGTCTGGGTCTGGCGGTTCAGGGAGTGAGCGAAGCGACACAAAAGGGAAAACATACTACTGTTGTCAGAAAGTTGGTCCCCCTTGAAGATGGCGGGTATGTGGCGGACACTCCCGGATTGAAAGCTCTTGATTTATGGGATATTGAACCGGAAGAGGTGGATGGTTTTTTTCCTGAACTGCGGGCGCTTGTGCCCCACTGCCGTTTCAGTAACTGCACGCACCTGCATGAACCGGGCTGTGCGGTGAAAGAAGCTCTGGAAAAAGAAGACATTCATCCGGAGCGATATCATTCATACCTGCGCATGCGCAAGGTGGAAGAAGACAAAATCCCATGGTTGTGAAGAAATGGAAGCGGATATCCCTTCTCCTCGCCGGGGTTGCGGTGCTGCTCTCTGCCTGCGGTGTGGAAGAGAAACCGCAGCTGGCGGTCCCCAATACAGTTGTCCCTGAAAGTCCCTCCCCTACCCCTTCTCCAACTCTGGAGCCAGCCAAGGTCCTTTCCGTGTGTATGGGTCAGGAGCCGTCTTCCATTTTTCTTTATGGAGACGATTCTTCCGCCGCTGATATCATCCGTCAGGCAATCTACGATGGTCCGATCGACACCGTCAATTTCACGCATACCCCTGTGATCTTAGAGGAGATCCCATCTCGGGAGAACAATGGTGTACTCATCGATGGGGTGGAGGTCGATCCCGGCGAGCTTTTTGTGGATCCCTCGGGTCATCTCACATTTCTTACAGAAGGTGTGAAATATAGACCTTCGGGCTGTTTCGCGATGGATTGTGTGGAAAGCTATGAAGGACAGGGGCCAGTAACCATGGATCAGGTGACCCTTCGCTATCAGCTTCAACCGGCTGTAACCTGGTCTGATGGAGAACCCCTCACTCCAGAAGACAGCCTTTTTTCTTATCAGGTTGCGAAAGATATTTATGGCGAGTTCGGTCCACCCAAAGTGAGGTACGTGGATTCCTACCAGGTTGTGAGTGAGAGCGAGGTGGCCTGGAAAGGGCTCCCCGGCTACCAGGGGTTCCCCAATTACGCTGATTTCTTTTTCTCTCCCCTCCCGAGACATCGGTGGCCTGGTATTAATTCTTCTCAATTGTTAACAGAAGAACAAGCGCGCCGGTTTCCGATAGGGTGGGGTCCTTTTGTGGTTCAAGAATGGATCCCCGCTGAGAGGATCACTTTCACCGAAAACGAACGTTACTTCCGCTCCGGAGAGGGACTTCCCTATTACGATTCTCTGGTTTTCCGTTTTCTCGATGATGTTGACGAGGCTTTGAACGCGATTCTTGCGGGAGAGTGTGAGATTGTGGTCGAATTTCCGGGATTTGTAGATGACCTGGCCGCATTGCAGGAGGAAGAAGGAGAAGGAAGGTTAAACATAGTCTCGACTTATGGGGGTGCCTGGGAACAGGTCGTATTTGGCATTCAACCTTTGGAAGAAAGGGGAAGTCTGTTCAAGGATAAAAACGTAAGACAAGCTGTTGCCATGTGCGTAAATCGTGAAAAGATCGCGGCAGCCATGCCCCAGGCTTCACATGTGGCGAACAGTTATTATCCCCCCGGACACCCCTTTTATAATGAAGAGATCTCCATTTATGAATACGATCCCCAGGAGGCAGCTGCTCTTTTGGAGGAAGCTGGATGGGAAGATCATGATCAAAATCCCGATACCCCGCTTCAAGCACAGAAGGTCAAGAGCGTGGAAAAAGGCACGCCTTTTCAGTTTCAATTACTCATCGCTCCCACTTCAAAATCTCTGATGGTCGCTGATCTAATTCAAAAGGACCTGGAGGAGTGTTCAATAGGTGTTCAGATCGAATCCCTTCCCCCACAGGATCTGTTGGCTCCCGGCCCCGGTGGCCCCGTTTTTGGGAGGGATTTTGATGCGGCACAATTTGCCTGGACGCCGGGGCGTTTTCAATTATGCTCGTTATTCATAAGTTCTAACATTCCAGGCTACTCTCCCGAATACCCCATGGGGTGGGGAGGGTCCAATGCCTCCGGGTATACAAACAAAGCCTTTGACACCGCCTGCCAGGAGAGCCTCCATCTTCTGCCCGATTTTGAAACCACTCAGGAGGCTCGAAAGCAAGCACAAATCATCTTCGCTGAAGTCCTGCCTGCTTTGCCGTTGTATTTCAGGAGGGATGTCTTCCTCCTCGATCCAGAGTTGGGTGCCATTGAAGATGGCTTTTTTACACCTCTCTGGAATCTGGAAGCCCTTCCTTAAGGGTTCGGGTTCCCGGAAATTTTTAGATGTAATCGGGGAAAATCCGGGGGGCACCATACAGATCCATGACAAGAATATTTAGAAAATTGAAATCTTTTCCGGGTCGCATTTGGCTATACAACCGGAAGGAAAACGTCACGGGGGTTTTATTGAGTCCAATATAGTCCAATCAAGTGCCGGAGCGAAGGACCCAGGGGAGGGAGAGAGCTGTGATTTCGTGTTTATCAAGCCTGAAGTATGCAGATCTTAATCTTTTCCCCCTTAATTCCTGGCTTGGGGATGATACAATGAATGTAGATCAACTCTGAATATCATATTCTTGGGGTTCCCCGGCTAAAGGTTTTAGAAAACCAGAAATATTAATATTTATTATCGGATTTTTAATTTTGAACTTGTATTCGGGCCCAATTTTATGGTAAACTATCCAGCAGCGGAAAACGTCGAATCCAGGAATTATTTTTCTATTTGTTTGTGGTGCATTGAGATATTACATAGCGTTTATCTGCTGCAAATCTTATGGTAAAATAAGCGACTACACTTCTTACGAATGAACTTGCACATGTAGGAAGGTTGTAGCTTGTTAAAGAAGATAAAGGAGGTGATGTCAGCCCATACGAAAAAATTGGTAGAAAGAACATATACTGCAGGTTAGTATATGCCCCCCTACAAGAAATACACATTCTTAGGAGGAGCAAGAGTTATGTATAAAAAGTTAATCACAATTTTTGGTCTGCTGATCGTGGCCAGCTTAGCCTTAGCTGCTTGCCAGCCAGCGGAACCCGAAACAGTTGTCGAGACAGTCATCGTCGAGAAAGAGGGCGAAACG
>JAGXKM010000121.1 GCA_018335275.1 Anaerolineales bacterium
AATTGCAGCAGGCGGTCAGCCAGGGTGGATTTACCATGGTCAATATGGGCGATGATTGAAAAATTTCTGATCTTTTGAATATCCATGAGCGGAGGATAGTATAACTGATTTTCCCTTTTTATCGAAGGCCAGGAACAGCAGACTGTATGAAGGCTTCTAAATCGCCCCTCGAATCTCCTGGGTACCTATACCACGCCAGATATTCCTGGTTTCCTTTTGCCCCCCGCAGGGGAGAGGCAAGGACATCCTGTAAGCCGTGTCCCATCTCCTGTGCTGCCCGGGAAACTTCTTCCAACACCCGGAGATGTACCCTCTTATCATCTATCACCCCTTCCCCAGCAGCAGATTCTTCGCGATGCGCCTCGAATTGCGGTTTGACCAGAGCAATCGTCTCTCCTCCCTCTGGAGGGAACCAATTCACGCTGACCGGCAGCAAACGGTCCAAGGAGATGAAGGAAACATCCATGGTAATCACCGACACCGCTTCAGGGAGTTGATAAAGGTACCGGGCGTTCGTCCGCTCCATGACCACCACCCGCTCATCCTGGCGAAGTTTCCAATCTAAAATGCCGTACCCGACATCAATGGCATACACTTTCTCGGCTCCATGCTGGAGCAGACAATCCGTAAACCCACCGGTCGAAGCGCCGACATCAGCACACACCCGACCAGCCAGGGGAATCTCAAAATGCTCCAACGCTGCAGCCAATTTCTCCCCGCCCCGGGAAACATAAGGCGGCCCCTGGTCAAGGGTAATTTCCACTTCCGGAGAGTACGACATCGAAGGTTTGTGGACCAATTGGCCCTCCACCCGGACCTCCCCGGCCATCACCATTCGTTTTGCCTGGGACAGATCCTTGGCGAATCCACGATTCACGAGCAAGGTATCCACACGTTCCGTTTTTGCCATAAAAATATTTTAACATGGGGCTAGATAATTCATCCCTTTCTTAATCTCTTCCTCATTGACCTTGAACTACACTCCCAGGCCCTACCAAGGCCAAAGAAATCATGCTATTATTCACATATGTTACGCGCTGTGATCCGATCCATGCGGCCCAAACAATGGGTAAAAAGCATCTTTCTGTTTGTTGCCCTTGTATTCGACCGAAAATTACTGCATCTGGACGCTTTCCTGCGGACGCTGATCGGGGCGGTTCTCTTCAGCCTCATGGCCAGTGCGGTCTACATCATCAACGACATTGCAGACATCGAATCGGACAGAAACCATCCCAAAAAACGACACCGACCCATAGCATCTGGAAAGTTACCAACATCCACCGCCTGGGTGATTGGGGTGGGGCTCATGTTGGCTTCCCTCACCCTGGCCTACCTGCTTGAACCTGCCTTCATGGTCATCGGGGTCTTGTATTTGGCCCTGAACCTGAGCTATTCCACCTGGCTGAAACATATCCCCCTCCTCGATGTCCTCATCCTGGCCTCTTTTTATGTGCTCCGGGTCCAGGCCGGGGTTACCCTCATCGAAGTCAAACGCTTTTCACCCTGGTTGTACGTGGTAACCACGCTGTTCGCTTTGTTCATCGGTTTTGGAAAACGCCGGGCAGAACTTAGTTTGCTATCTCAGGAAGCAAACCAGCACCGGAGCGTCTTCGAAGGATATACGATCGATTTATTGGATCAATTGATCACCATCGTCTCCGGGACCACCATCGTTGCCTACAGCCTGTATACCTTTTCCGCTCCTAACCTTCCCGAAAATCATGCCATGATGCTCACCATCCCCTTTGTCCTTTACGGTCTTTTCCGTTATCTGTACCTGCTGCAAATGGGAAAAGGGGGAGCACCGGAGGAGATCGCATATACCGATCGGCCCCTGCAGGTCTCCATCCTGCTGTGGTCGATAAGCATCTTAGTCATCTTCTATATCTTCTAATCCATGCCAGCCTTCACAGCCACCGCGCCGGGAAAAATTATCCTCTTGGGGGAACACGCTGTGGTATATGGTCAACCTGCCTTGGCGGTCCCGGTGAGGAATGTCAGGGCTCGAGCCATCGTCCACGCTGAAACTGGCCAAAAAGCTGCAACTATTCACCTCCTGGCCCCAGAGATTGACTTAGACGCAACCTACGATACCCTTGAACCTGAAAACCCGCTGCGCTTGGCCATCGCAGGTGTGCTGAATGAACTCGGTATCTCCAGGACGCCTGCTTGTTCGATTAGGATCCAATCCACCATACCCATGGCATCTGGCCTTGGATCCAGCGCTGCAGTGTCCGTGGCCGTGATTCGGGCTCTGGCAGGTTTCCTGGGCCATCCTTTGTCCAGGGAAAAGGTGTCTGCCCTCGCCTTCGAAGTGGAAAAAATCCACCACGGCACCCCTTCCGGCATCGACAACACCGTGGTCACTTTTGATAAGCCCGTATTCTTCTCCAAAGATGATGACCTGCAGATCTTATCCATCGGGAAGCCCTTTACCTTTGTGATCGGCGACACCGGTATCCCCAGCGCTACGGCCCACACCGTGGCTTCCGTCCGGAGGGATTACCAGGCGGAACAACAGCGCTACGAGGACCTTTTTTCATCCATCGGAAGTTTAGTGCTCAAAGCGCAAGACGCCATCCAAGAGGGGAAAAGTGAAGTTCTGGGCCTTTTGATGGATGAAAACCACGCTTTTTTGAAGGAAATGGGGGTCTCCATATCGAAACTAGATCAACTTGTCGAGGCAGCAAAAAAAACCGGCGCGCTGGGAGCAAAACTTTCCGGAGGGGGCGGGGGAGGGAATATGATTGCTCTTGTGAGCCCAGATCAGGCAGACATGGTGGCAAAATCTTTGGAAAAAGCTGGCGCTGTTAAGACAATCATCAGCCATATTGAACCTTCCTGAAAGCGAGGAACCCTGTTGGCCTTTTCATCATCCACCCCTGCCAACCTGATTTTCAGAGGCAGATATTAACATTATGCCCAACATTTTTTCACACCCAAACCTGCGAAATCCCACCCCAGTGTGGTAGGATTTGAAAGACATTATTTTGAGGAGATTGGAAGCAATGAACATATCTATGTGGCGAAAAGCATTACAAGTTATCCCCCGCATCACCGAGGAGGAATGGAATGAGCTCGACCTCATCTCAAGATGGCTGATCAGCAGCCGGGCTGTCGTCCTGGTGATGACCTTCCTCTCAGCGGTATTTGCCGGTTTATTTGCTTATCGTGCAGGGAGTTTTCACTTCCTGCCCTGGCTTTTGGTCACCTTGGGCCTGATCCTTGCCCACGCCACCAACAACTTTCTGAATGATTACACGGACTTTACTCGCGGTGTGGATGAAGATAACTATTACCGGTCGCAATATGGACCTCAACCCCTGGTGCACGGATTAATGTCCAAAAAAGAACTACTGACCTATGCTGCGGTCACCGGTCTCCTGGCAGCTGCCTGCGGGGTCGCTTTGATTTTCATCCAGGGGGGATGGACCATTTACCTCATGGCTGCAGGGGCTTTTTTCGTCCTTTTCTACACCTGGCCCCTGAAATATATCGCCCTGGGCGAAGCGGCTGTCCTGGTCACCTGGGGGCCTTTAATGATCGGGGGAGGGTATTACGCGATCACTGGAACCTGGGATTGGAGCGTGGTCATCGCCAGCCTGCCCTATGCCTTAGGCGTCACAGGAGTGATCTTCGGCAAACACATCGATAAATACGAGATGGACAAGGAAAGAGGCATCCACACCCTTCCCGTGGTGATAGGAGAGAAGGCCTCCCGTTTCGTACTGCTCGGTTTATTATTTTTGCAATATATATTCACCCTTTACTTGATCATAGAGGGCTACTTCACCCCAGCTATGCTCGCGGTCTTACTGGCACTGCCTGTACTGCGGGAAATCTGGCCTATGTTTCAAGGTCCCAAGCCGGATGAAAAGCCAGAAAATTACCCGGATGTGTGGCCCAATTATTTCGTCGCAGCCGCTTTCCAACACAATCGACAATTTGGCCTCTGGTTCATGTTAGGTATAATGATAGATACCCTGCTCACGAAATTTATCCTCTAAATCAAACCTTCAAAAACCATGCCACCACATGGAAGCAACAAACAAACTCCGGACACGGTATTCCTGAAATTAGGCGGCTCCCTGATCACGGATAAATCCCAACCCCGCAGCCCCCGAAAGGGGGTATTGGCGCGACTCGCCCAGGAGATCGCCGCAGCGCGGAAGGAAAAACCAGACTTAAACCTCGTCCTGGGCCATGGTTCGGGATCATTCGGACACACATCCGGTCAAAAATATCACACTCGCGATGGAGTGCACTCGCTCCAAGAATGGCAGGGTTTTACAAAGGTTTGGTTCGACGCCGCTGATCTGAATCACCTTGTCATGGAAGCGCTTCATGACGCCAATATCCCGGCCCTCTCTTTCCCCCCTTCCGCATCCGTTACCACACAGACCAGGGAGATCACACATTGGAACACAACCCCATTGGAACAGGCTCTGGAAAAGAAGCTGCTTCCGGTTGTGTACGGCGATGTGGTCTTCGACGAGGAGATTGGGGGGACCATTCTCTCCACAGAGGAAATTTTCGCTTTCCTGACCCGCACACTCAAACCCCAAACAATCCTCCTTGCCGGTCAGGACCCGGGGGTTTGGGCCAACTACCCTCAATGCACAGAAATCATCTCTGAAATCACTCCCCAAACCTACCCTTCTCTCCGCTCAAACTTTCAAGAGGCCACGACAACGGATGTCACTGGAGGCATGGCGAGCAAGGTGAAAGAAATGGTCAACCTGGTACAGAGCGCGGGGGAATTGAAAGTCTGGATTTTTTCCGGACGAAAAGAGGATCATCTCTTTCAGGCCTTGATAGGGCAGCAGCAGGGGACACATATTCACAATCCACCTTCTCCAGAGGCAAGATAACCGGTCAGGGTTCAGACCCAGATCCCTTCCCCGGACCCAAGGAGCCGAAAAAAACATTTACCACTCTCCATTCCTCAGCTTTTCTGTTATAGTTGACATCAGGCAACCACTGAATTAAACTGTATGCTGCAAGCATAAACAGCAAGAGATAGAGGCCTTTATGCTCACCGATCGTCAAAGGTTAGAAGATCAAGAAGACAAAACATTAGCCCCGTATGGGATTCGCAGTATGAATTCCAAAGGCCGCGAATATCCCGATAAGGAGCCCCTGTATCGAACAGCATTTCAACGGGATCGAGACCGCATCTTGCACACGACCGCTTTTCGGCGCCTGGAGTACAAAACTCAGGTTTTCATCAACTCGGAAGGGGATTACTATCGAACCCGCCTCACGCACACTCTCGAAGTCTCTCAAATCGGCCGCACCGCAGCCCGAGCTTTAGGGGCCAATGAAGATTTAGTGGAAGCGATTTGCTTGGCCCATGATCTGGGCCATTCTCCTTTCGGACATTCTGGGGAAAGAATGCTCAACCGATTGATGAAAAACCAGGGCGGTTTTGACCATAACAAACAATCTCTGCGGATCGTGACCAAATTGGAAAACCGGTATCCAGACTTCCCGGGATTAAACCTGACCTGGGAAACTCGGGAAGGCATTGTCAAACACGAAACGGAATACGACACCTCGGATGCTGCAGAATATGAGCCTGATCTACGAGGACATTTAGAAGCTCAAATCGCGAACGCTGCGGACGAAC
>JAGXKM010000122.1 GCA_018335275.1 Anaerolineales bacterium
GCTAGATTCAAGTTTCAAGTGCAACATCACTTAATTTGAAGAACACCATTTCAGGTGTCCGGATATGCAAACATTTTCTTGGTCTTTGATTTAGCCGTTTCTGTGCAAATTGTACCTTTTCATCAGTGATCTTTGAAAAATCACTGCCCTTCGGAAAGTACTGCCTGAGAAGGCCATTGGTGTTTTCATTTGTTCCTCTTTCCCAGGAGGCATACGGATGAGCAAAGTACATCTCAGCGCCCAGCTCTTCAGCAATCTCCTGGTGGGCCGCAAATTCTCGACCATTGTCACAGGTAATGGTCAGCGCCTTCGGCCGATAAGGTTTCAACATGTGAACAACGGCTTTCTTGGTGGCTTCTGCTGTGCGTCGATTGATCTTCTTCACCAAAGTGAAGCGGGATTTCCGTTCCACCAGAGTAACTAAAGCATATGGACTCTTTTTCCCAATCACAGTGTCTGCTTCCCAGTCTCCCAGACGGTTTCTCTCGTTCACAACCTCTGGACGCTCCTCGATACTTACTCGATTGGTTAGTTTCCCTCGGCGATCGTTGCTTCCGTACCGTTTGCGACGCTTTTTCTGGCATCGTAGGTGTTTGTGAAGATCGCCTCCAGCTCGCTTGTCTGCATAGATGTACTGGTAGATCCATTCATGACTGACGCTAAACTTTCTGTGTTTTTTCATCCACAACGAAATCTGTTCCGGGCTCCAATCCTGCCGGATCTTCTTTTCTATCCACCCCCAGGTTTGGGGCGGAATCTTGCTGCGATCCCAGCTGCGTCTCTTCACCGCTTTCCGATGAGCCTGTTTAGGTCGATACCCTCTCTGGCCGCGGTTCCTTCTCAATTCTCTGCAGATGGTAGATTTGTGTACTCCGATCGTTTTGGCTATCTCCGTTTGGTTATGGTCACTTTTCAAAAGGGCATATATCTGATATCGTTGACATTGGGTGAGCTGGTGGTAGCTCATAAGCGCTCCTTTGACTTGAGAGGTCTCTAGAGGCTTATACTACACCAGCTCACCTCTTTCAACCTTCCATGTTGCACTTATGAGTTGAATCTAAGACCTTAATCAGTCAGGAACCCAATGCTTTCAAATTCTTAGCTTTGAGTTCCTTTTAAGATGAGGACTGGGCTGGTGGAAACCCCCATTTTGACTCACAAACCTGAAAGCGAGTGGTGTGGAGGAAATCCGGAGGCCTGAGGATTACTAATAAAGACCCCCAAAAAGGGAAGCGATTTTACCAATTTCTCCTTGAAGATATCCGTAAAAATCCCCTTCGAAGGCCCGTCGGGTTAATAAACGCGCAGGATATCTTCCGCGGCAAATATCGGACCCACAGAAATATCCAACATTGTATAAAGTTCAGGTGGGACACCGATGTCAGCGAGATACAGCTCCCCGACATGAGGCCGCACATCTTCCCGCAGCAACCCCTTTTTGGGTAAAGCCAGGGTCAGGGTCGCGTCCGCTGACACATTCGGAGCATGAATGGTGCCCGTTCCTGCCTGGATGCCGGAAGGGACATCCAGACTCAAGATGGGAGCATTATGTTCCTTCACCTGCCTGATCAATCGTGCCGCATGTCCGCGGGGAGCGCCTTGTAGGCTGTACCCGATCAAAGCATCGAGGATGAGATTCGCCGCTGGAAGGTCGACTTCCTCACCTGGAGGGATAATGGCAGCCCCTGGCATGTTTTGCAGGATGGAAAGCTGGTGGGCAGGGACGCCTGCCATGTCTTCTGGATTGCGTGTCAGGAAAACAAAGATCTCCGCCCCCCATGTTAGAAGCCTGCGGCCGGCTGCCAGCCCTCCTCCGCCGTTACCCCCGCTCCCACTTAATATCACGACACGGGATCCTCTAGGATCTCCCGCCAGAAACCGTTCCCGCGCCAGGGCAGCCAGAGCGTGCCCCGCGTTCTCCATCATCTGAATCAACTTGATTTGAAATTTTTCTACCATCAACCGATCCACTTCCCTCATCTGTTCAACGGTCAGGGAAGGGATACGGTCTTTCATACTTCACCCACAGATTGTAAGTACTGGCGGATCATGAGCGCTACAGTAGCCCCCTCGCCCGCCGCGGACGCTGCCTGGGCTGTGGCCCCTTCGCGCACATCCCCCGCTGCAAAGACGCCTTCCATGGTAGTCTGTAAGGTGGAATCTGTCACGATAAACCCCTGCTGGTTTCGTTCGATCTCTTGCGGCAAAAAGTCACCGTTTGGTTCCATACCAATGAAAACAAACACTCCGTCCGGATGATATTCCACCACTTCATCCGTACCTTTATCATTGAACACAACCGCCTGTAGCTTCCCATCCTCCTCGCGGAACTCCTGAAGTGTATGTTGGAGCAAGACATCCACATCCTCCCGCCTTGACACCTTTTCCTGCAGGATCTGGGAAGCGCTCAGCTGTTTTTTGCGTGCAACAATGGTCACCTTTTCTGCAAATTTAGTCAAGAACAAGCCTTCTTCCAAACCGCTGTTCCCACCTCCAATCACAAATACCTCATCCCCTTTATAAAAGGCGCCGTCGCATGTGGCGCAAAAATGGATATTCGTACCAATTAACTCTTTTTCCCCGGGGACATCCAGGCGCTGGTATCGGGCGCCGGTGGATAGAAGCACAGCCTTGCCTGCATAACAACTGTTGTCCGCTGTCAGCACTTCCCTGTATTGGCCGTTCATGCGGATATCCGTCACGGTCTGGGCCTGAAGGATTTCCACGCCAAAACGCTCTGCCTGATTTACCAACCGCTCGGCAAACTCATCGCCAGAGATCCCTTTATCAAAACCAGGAAAATTATCAATCACCTGGGTGATGCCCGCCTGCCCTCCCGGCGCACCTTTCTCGATGATCAGCGTGTCCAACCCCTCTCGGGCCGCATACATGCCCGCTGTCAAACCCGCCGGTCCTGCGCCGACGATGACCAGATCATAATATGTTCGCTCCGCTTCAGTGGTGATATCCAACTTTTCAGCCAATTCAGCGTTGGAAGGTTCTACAAGGCGGTCGCCATCCGGAAATATGATCGTGGGCACGATCCGTTTGCCGTCGTTGATCTCTTCTACATAAGCCATGGCCTCAGGATTCTGTTCGATATCCACCCAGCGGTACTCAATGCGTTGATCCCCAAAAAACTGCTTCGCCCGTTTGCAATCCGGGCACCATGTTGTCCCGTAGACAACGATCTGATTTCTCCCCTCGTTCATTTTCCCTCCTGGTTTCATTTTTCGGACATCGCTCTGACCGCTGTCAACAAAGCCTCATATTCCTCACGACAGTTCTGGCAGCGTTCCAGGTGATCTTTTACCAGAGGCAAGGCCTCACCCGCTTCTTTGCCTGCCAGCTCCAGATCCACAAAGGTATCGACCTTCTCGAAGCAGTCATCACATCCGATTTCCTCTTCCCGAACAGAGGCGATGGCTCGCACCATCTTGTACATTACCTCTTTGTTAATTTTCGTCATAAGTATCTCCTGCCTTACTGACGGAACAAGGACGCAAACTCTTACGATATTTCAAACGTCGCCAAGATCTCTTCGGGGGTCAGACCGTCGCGCAGCAAGGATTCCCTCAACTTCTTCCTGGCGTCATAGATCATTTTATAAAGCGCATTCCGGTTCGTCCCCATTTGTTTGGCCACTTCTTGCAAGGGCATTTCTCCAAACATGACTGCATAGATAGCTTTGCGCTGTCGATCTGTAAGCTCTTCTTCCACTTTACGGATGATATTCTGGATCAACTTATCCTGCGTGGTCACCTGTTCCGGGGTGGGATCAGGGTCCGTCAAGATAGCAGGGGTGAAATCCGTCCCGCTTTCCTCGGGGATAAATTGTTCAATAGACACATCTTCCCAACGCTTCCTGCGGAATTCGGAATACGCGATTCTGACAGCGATCTTTTGAGCCCAGGTGGTCAATTTACTTTCCCCGCGAAAGGAATCCAGATTGTCCAAAATCTTGATTAAAGCCTCCTGGACAAAATCTTCAATTAACACATCCATGTTTTCGCGGTGGTGGTCTCCCAAAGCGTATCCCAGGCCTTCGATCAGAAAATCTCTCAAATCGTGAATCGCCTGATCTTTATTGGGACCCCGTAATTCGTCAAGCCACTCCTGGTTGGTACGGTCTTCCATGCCTATGTTTCCTCCTCATTCCTGTATCTCCCCCTTTCAGGCCTCAATTTTCCAGGGAAATCGTAACCGGCCCGTCGTTCCAAATTTCTACCAGCATATGCGCGCCAAATTGACCGCTTTGGGTCGGGATCTCCCAAGAGGACAACTCCCGGACAAAGTGGTCGACCAGGGGACTGGCAAGGTCGGGTGGAGCAGCTCCTGTAAAGGAGGGCCGGTTCCCTTTGCTTGTATCGGCATAAAGTGTGAATTGAGGGATCACCAACGCCTCCCCACCCACATCCCGCACAGACAGGTTCATCTTCTGATCTTCATCCGGGAAAATGCGCAACTTCGCGACCCGTTCCGCCAAATCACGCGCATTGCTCTCTCCATCCTGGGGCCCGATCCCCAAAAGGATGACCAGGCCGGTCGAGATTTCAGCCAGTATTTCCCCCTCTACCCGGACGCTTCCCCGGCTGACGCGCTGCAGGATCGCTTTCATGAACTATCCACCCCGCCGATAAAAACCCACCGCGGCCCGGACCTCTGCCATGGTCTCCGCAGCGATCACATGGGCCTTTTCCGCTCCCTCTGTAAGCACATCACGGACGTAATCCGGGTTTTTTTCCAACGCATTCCGCCGGTCCCGGAAAGGGGCTAAATGCTCATTGAGCGATTCCGCCAGGCGCTGTTTACAGGCCACGCAGCCGATCTCAGCTTTCCGGCAGGCCTGGTTTATCTCCTCCACATCCTCTTCGTCAGAAAAAATCTTATGCAGCGTAAACACGTTGCACACATCCGGGTTCCCGGGATCCGAGAGCCGGATTCGCTGGGGGTCCGTGACCATCTCCATCACCCTTTCTGTGGTGCGTTCGGGCGTGGCTGCCAGTTCAATATGATTGTCAAGGCTCTTACTCATCTTTCGCTGCCCATCAATGCCCAGCACTTTAGGGATTTTGGTCACCTTGGATTCCGGTTCCACCAAAATGTCCGTCTGATAACGGTGATGGAAGGACCGGACCACTTCCCGGGTAAATTCAACGTGAGGGATCTGGTCCACCCCCACTGGCACCGTGGTTGCCTTGTAAAGCAGGATGTCCGCTGCCATCAAGACGGGATATCCCACCAAGCCGTAATTGACATTATCGGGGTTCTCGCGCACCTTCTCTTTAAATGTGGGAAGCGCGGTTAACTTCCCCAGAGGGGTAACCATGGAGAGGATGGTATGGAAGGTCATCACCTCGGGGACATGGGACTGCACAAAAATGATGCTTTTCTCAGGATCCATACCGGCGGCCAACCAGTCCAGAGCCATCTCCACCGTGTTTGCCTTCAGGTCCCGGGTGGTTTCTTCGGTGGTCAAAGCGTGGACATCAACGATGCAGTAGACGCTTTCATATTCTTCCTGTAAAGCCACATAATTCTGGATGGCGCCCAGATAATTCCCCAGATGTTGGCGCCCCGTGGGTCGTGCGCCTGAGAAAAC
>JAGXKM010000123.1 GCA_018335275.1 Anaerolineales bacterium
TGGTTGAGCGGCTGCGGTTGGAACGGGATGATCCCTGGTGGGGGCGATTTTCTCACAAGCAGGGTGCCCTGCCCTACGACAAACACGGTGGGGTTGCGCCGCTGCGGAAGGTGTGGCGGAACACGGAAGATTATGAGTTGCACCACCTGCTGGGGCATGCGCCCTGGGAGCGAGAGATGTCCCAGACAAGACCCTTCACTGATGTCCCAAGGGGATATTGATTGCCTTGCTTGCTCTACAGACCAAATGCCAGATCGCCTTCTACGAACAAACGACATCCTTTTTTCACACAAACGAAAAAGAGCGGAACCGCGGTTCCGCTCACCTCGCTCGTGTTTTCTAAATGTCGGCTTATTCGTTCGGAGCGCCAGGCACAAGGTAATGAGGATTTTCCCGGACGTCCCTCTGCAAAAACAGGGCCTCGGTGATTGCCCCCCAGGCTCCGCTTTACACCCCCTCTCCTGCGAAGCCTTACAGCCTCCGAATCCGGACATCCTCTTCTGTTGCAACCGTGAAGCTGTTTTCCAGGCGGTCAGCGTAATGTTCCAGCAGGCCGCTCAAGATCTCGATTTTGTTCGCAGTTCTCTCGTCATCCAAACGGAGGAGCACAATCCCCCGGTGGCGCAGTTTTCTGCGGTATACCATCTCGCCAAAATCCAGGTCGTTGGTCACAAGAATGCGCTCTTCTTGATAAGCCTTTGCCATTACCTGGTCATCGTCGATCCCACGCGCTTGATCATACACAGAATATACGTCGTGCCCCTGTTCCCGCAGCCAACGCGCAACTGAGGGCCCCGTACATTCGTCAACAAGAAATCGCATCAAGCCGCCTTTTTGATAAGGGGCATAAAGTCAGTATCCTCAAGCGATTTGGTTGCGAACAGTAAGCAGGCCTGAATATCTTCCTCGGTCACCCCCGGGTACTCTTTTATAATTTCGTCATGAGTGGCTCCCTGAGCCAACAAGCCCAAGACGTATTCAACCGACAGGCGGGTCCCTTTGATCACGGGCTTGCCAACCATGACATCAGGATCCACCTCAATATGTTTTTGCATTTTTTCTTTGTTCATAGTCTCAGCCTCCACGCAGTCATTATACACGTATTTCAGGAGGGTGTCTGGTTTACAGCCCAAAAGGGATCTGGCTTGTGGCGACATGAACGGCACGATGGCGACCGCCTTCAGGGCATCGCTCTCCCACGCTTGTGCCTGGCCATGTTATAAATCGCCTTGTGCTCTATCTAGAAATGCCCCTGAGGCAGGAGGAGGAACAGGCACAGCGTACCGCCAGGGCACGAATTGTTATCACCCCTCTAAATCCGTTACCATGGTAACGCTTTTGTGCTGTGTGGTTAAAAGTGTTGCCATGGTAACGCTTTTAACCCCTACTCCATGTTTTCCGTGCGGATTTTCAGCTGGTTCAAGAATGTTTCCAGCGCTGTGATCAGCCCGTCTAGCTCCTCTTTTTCCTGGCCGGCTGCAAATTCCGTCGCCATCTGGCTAAATGCTTCCTCCGAATTCACCCCCTTCGATACCCGCCAGAACGACTTCATGCGTCGGGCCGCTTTCACCACAGGCGAGAGCTCTTTCTTCTTTTTCTTTTCCTTTTTCTCCGCGCTGATCTCCTGGATATCCGCCACTGTGTAGTCTTCTTCAGCCGCCAGGCGAATGGCTTTCTCCCACAAGCTGGAGGGCAGCTTCAGAATTTCGCGCAGCACGCGCTCGGGGAGATCGTATCGATCGGCCCTGTGCTGCAGTTTTTCGGGAAGGTTGAGAATGTTGAGGTGCTGGGTCATGTAGGGCCGCCCCATATTCATGGTCTCCCCCACCTCTTCCCAAATCCCTCGCGGCATGTATTTTTTCCCCGTGATCTTTTCCAGGTCCAACACGCTCCGGTAGTACTCGTGGTCGGTTGGGGGATCATCCGCGCTGCGGTCCAGCTCAGGGGGCAGGTCAAGCTTGTTGAGAATAAGGGCTGCGATGGCACGGGCCTTCCCCACCGCGGAAAGCGGTTCAGCGGTTTCATTTTCCGCGATCTGCCGCTCCGGGCTGAGGGCGTCCTCTTCCAGTTCGCGACACTCCAGATGCGGATCGCCCTCCATCCCTTTTTTCACCGCGGTCAGTCCCACGCTCCAGAATCGCCGCTCGCCCGTCAGCAAGAACATCTTATAATTACCGTCTTCCACCTCTCTCCAGGCGCCGGTGGCGGGCTCAATCTGGTTCAGCTTTTCAATGCTTTCGCCCATCTCCAGCAGCGCCTTCACCTGTCTCTCCATGGAGGGGTCTTCGGAGGCCATCTCCAGCCAGCGGCTGGCCGTTTTCCTCCAGTTCAGTTCTCCCCTGAAGAATTTTTCCCGCAAGTCGCCGGAGGCCGGGAGCACGGGCCGCGGCTGGTAGCGGTCGAGGACGATCTGGCCCAGGGGCACCGAGACGATGCGCGCGGAAGAGAGGCGCCTTTCCTGCGTCGTCTCCTGGAGCCCTTCTGCCTGCTCTTCTCTGGTTGTTGCCCGGGGTTCGCGAGCGATTGCGGCTCGTTTATCTCGAACGGTATTCTTTTTCCTTGCCATAGCGCCTTCTCCCTGTTGTCAATGGGGAAATCATCCAATCATCGATCGATGCGTTCTTTGATCTCTTCGGCCACCTGCGCGTATTCCTGCGCCGCCAGGTTCGACGAGGCCACTGCTTCCGGGTCCCGGGGCGGTTTATAACTGAAAATGTCCAGCCCCTGGGTTTGGGCGGTGTGCACGTCTCCCCGCAGCGTAATGGGGGACAGGATCAGGTCGCCGTACTGCTCCACGAGAATGTCCCGCCACTCGATCTCCTCGCTGTGCCGCAGGTTGCATTTGGTCAGGACGATGCCGGCCAGCTGCAGCTCGGGGTTAAACCGGGGGTGGCTTTGAACCTCTTCAATCTTGTCCAGCGTCTTATTCAGGGCGTCCATGCTGAAGGCCTGCAGGTCAATGGGGACCACGGCGTGGGTGGCAGCGATCAGGGCGTTGTCCGTCATGATCGACAGATCCGGGGGGGTATCAATGACGATATATTCGTAGTCGGAGACAATCGGCTGGATGAGGTCCAAAAGCCTGAATCGGCCCGTGGTATCCATGTTGAGGAAATTTTGCGCTTCCTGCATGCCGGAATAATGCGAGGGGATGTAGTCCAGGTTTTTGTCTTCGTTGTTCAGCGGGAGGTGGGAGCTCTCAATGACCGCTGAAAGGGGCAGGGGGCTTTTTCCCGTCAAACATTTTCCAAGGGTGGGCTTTGTGTTATCTTCTTCATCGACCACGCCAAAAACGCCCCCGGACATCGTTTTGCTGCTGTGGTGCTGCTTATCCATGTCAATAAGAAGGATCCGGCCCGGGTCCTCCGGGTTTTGAAACGACTGCATGAGCGCAAACGCAGCGGAAACGTTGATGGCCAAGGTAGACTTGCCCACACCCCCCTTCTGACAGGCCACGGTAAGTATTTTCATCCTGGCGCCTTTTTGTCCTAGATAGGTATGTGTACTTGATTTTACGTCATTCGACCTTATAATAAATCAGTATGAAGCACTTTGCAAGTGTTTTTTGCGTATCCGATGTTCCTTAAAATATACATTCGGCCGTTGAACTCCGTTCATTAGTGTGATAGGATACACTATTAACAATGTTGTTAGGTAAGGAGAGTCCGTAAAGATTTAGGCTGGACGAATTTCCACAAAAACATAAAGGGCCCGCAAGAGGCCCTGAACTTAAAGAAAAACTCCCCGAGGGTTGGCAGCCAGGGGGGAGATTTCGAAAAGTATCTTGATTTCTGCTAAAAATTATACATGTTTTTTAGCGGTTGTCAAGACGTACCGCGTGATTTCTCCCCAACAAATTTTGGCCAACGGGAGAAACGCGCGGTATTTTTGGTTAACGTATTTAGAGATGCGAGAGAGGGCCATGAAGTTGCTAACATGATCCCATCAAGCCCCTTCTGTTTCTCGCCCTGGGCGCGCAGCCGGGCCATCACAAAGCGTAACCATGGTGTAGAAAAGGGTTCACCCCCGGCAGGACCCGGGGGTGAGGGATGGCTAATCATCTCTGCAAAGATGCCAAAGAATGTTGGTCATTAGCCTGTACTGATTTTAAAACAGCGGTCAGGGACTGTCAAGAAACATGATACTTTTGTCTTTTCACTTTTACCACGGAGAAAACGTGGAGTAGGAAGCATCGGAACGCGGAATGGATATCGACAGCGCATGGAGCCAATTCAAGGAACATATCCGCTTTGAAATGCCGAGCAAGGCTTTCAAAGACTACGTGGACCCCGTGACCTATTTGGGCATGGAGGAAAACCGCATTCGCCTTTCCGTCCCCGACGAAAGGGCGGCGGCGTGGATCCGGGCCCGGCTGCAGGCGGAAATCCTCAACCACTACCAGGGGCATGTCCCGGACATCGACGGCCAGCTGAGCCTCGAGCTGGTAGTTAAAGAGGGAAACGAAAAAGAGGAGGCCCCAGGTGCAAAGGCGCAGGGCGGGGGAGAAGAGAAGGAACAGGTTGAAGCCAACGCGGCCTGGCGATCCCTGCTCGATTCTCTGCAGGGCACGCCGCTCGAGCTGCCTTCTTCCTGGGAGGAAGAGACAAGCGCGCGCTGGGATGCCGGCGGGGAATGCCTGATCGCGTCCGTCCCGCCCTCCGCGGACAGCCAGTGGCTGGAGAAGAAATTCCTCCCCGTGGCTGAGATCTTTTTCGCCCAGGATCACCAGCAGAAGACGCTGCTCCTGGAACAGCGCGGGGGCACCGGTTACGCGGACCTGCTGGTCAAGGTTCAGCGGGGAGCGTACGAGGAAATCGTTCAGCCGCAGAAAATTGTCCCCGTCCAGATCTATATGTTCCACCACTGGCTGCCCGTCCTGAGCGCTTCTCCTTTCTGGGTCGTGGTGGCCATGCGTCAAATTTCCTTTGTCAATCAGGCCCAGGACAACTGTGTCACAAAACCCGTCTCCTCCCGCAATCTCGCCCGTTGGGCCCCGATGCGCCACGTGCAGGTCATTGACTGGTTGAACAAAGGCGGGTTTTCCGGGTGGTTTTTCGAAAAAACAAAAGACAGTTTCGAGGACCACCCTCCTGAGTACCAAGTCTGGAGCAAGATCCCGGTGGCTCCCCACCACCTGGCGTGGATTGAAACATTTTTCCGTGAACACGCCGAAGAAGAGTCCGCGGTTTCCTTGCTGGAAGCTGCCCTGGACCGGACCGGCGAGATCCGGAGAACGAAGCCTGGAGACGTGGATCTCCCCGGTTCGTATCAAGAGAAAAGGCGAACCCTGGTTGACGTTGTGTCAGACGTCTTCCCCGGCCAGCTCACACAGCATGTGTATGACCTGATCACCCAGCTCGAAA
Source organism: Anaerolineales bacterium (assembly GCA_018335275.1). Taxonomy (GTDB): domain Bacteria; phylum Chloroflexota; class Anaerolineae; order Anaerolineales; family UBA11858; genus B10-G9. The sequence goes on from JAGXKM010000123.1 coordinate 5,364, forward strand.
ACCAGATCGTCCGGCCGAACCTTTCGATCACCATCCCCCATTACTTCTTCAGAAAATACATGGAGGAACTGACCGCCAATGAGGCCGCGTTCATCTGGTACCTGCGTTCGCTATACAGGGAAAACAGCGATGACACGCTGTGTTTCGAAGGGTTTCAGCCTCTGGAATCCGGCCTTG
>JAGXKM010000020.1 GCA_018335275.1 Anaerolineales bacterium
TTGTCAAGAGAAAATCTGCCTTATGTTACATGTTAGGGGTAAAATTAACTTTGCTGAGCTGGAAACAGCATTTTTACCTCTACCTTTTAGATGATATTCAGGGTTTGGATATTACCAAACTAGTCCCGAAGCTGTTCAAAATGATCTGTACGGGTTAGAGAAGTTCGGTTTCTTGTCCCAGGAAGCAAGTATAATGTTTCTTGAGTTGAGTAGAAAGGAGCACTATATTCATGATGACCATGATCCTTGGGTAACATAAAGGAGTGAAAGATTTATGGATTGGTTAGAGCAAATGATCTTGACGCTTGGCGGTACGAACCCGATTTTTCAGGGTTTGATAGGGGGTCTATTTATTGCCTTGTTAAACGGAATCGGTGCCTTATTGGTGCTCATCTGGCAGAAACCTTCCCAACAATTTCTGGATTCAGCGTTGGGTTTTGCGGCTGGGGTGATGCTGGCGGCCAGTTTCACGAGTTTGATCCTGCCGGGGGTGGAATATGGAGGTATTTTCCCTGTTTTAGCAGGCATGGTCTTGGGGGCAGTCGTTTTGGACCTGGGAGACCGGTTTATCCCGCACCTGCATCCCGGGAGGGGGAGAGAAGGTCCGGAATCCAGCCGCATCAGAGCCGTGTGGCTTTTCATTTTAGCCATCACACTGCATAATATGCCTGAGGGACTGGCGGTCGGGGTGGGTTTTGGCTCTGGCAATTTATCGGACGCCATCCCCCTGATGCTGGCCATCGGCATCCAGAACATCCCCGAAGGCCTGGCGGTAGCGGTGGCGGCTTTAAATGCCGGGATGGGGACCTATTTCTATGCTGGCTTTGTCGGCATCCGGGCCGGTTTGGTGGAAATTCCCCTCACCCTCTTTGGCGTCTGGGCGGTTAGTGTTGCGCGACCTTTATTGCCCTATGCGATGGGGTTTGCAGCGGGGGCCATGCTTTACGTGATCAGCGATGAGATCATCCCTGAAACCCATGGTACCGGTCATGAAAAGTTGGCTACCATGGGCACCATGGTGGGGGTGATTGTCATGCTTTACTTAGATGTCACGCTGGGGTAGAGCTGAAAACCTAAACCAAACAAACAACCCTGAAGGCGGACAGCCTTCAGGGTTTTCGCTTATAAAGTTGAACGAATTTAAACGTCGAAGTAGAGATGCATCTCATAAGGGTGAGGTCTGTTCCGGACCGGAATGATTTCCTGTTCTCGTTTATGTTCGATCCATTCCTGGAGGAGATCTTCATTGAAAACGCCCCCGGCGAGCAGAAAGTCGTGGTCCTTTTCTAAGGCGAGAAAGGCATCCTCTAAAGAGGAAGGCAGGGGCTGGATGGTCTGACGTCTCTGATCAGACCAGGAGAAAACATCCTCATCGATGGGTCCGAACCCCAACTCAGTTGGATCCCATCCCTTTTGAATGCCGTCCAATCCCGCCATCAGTTGAGCAGCCAGGGCGAGGTAGGGGTTGCTGGTGGCATCGGGCGGTCGGAACTCGATTCGTACAGTTTGAGGTTTTTTAGCATACTTAGGGATGCGGATGGCTGCGCTGCGGTTGCCCAAAGAATAAAAAGCGTTGACGGGGGCTTCATATCCGGAGACCAGGCGCCGGTAGGAGTTCGTGCTGGGGTTGGTAAGGGCTAGCAAAGCGGGGCCGTGATAAAGAAGCCCGGCGATATATTGCCGCCCCGTTTCACTGAGATTGCCGTAGCCTTCCGGGTCGTAAAACAAATTTTCCTCCCCTTGGAAAAGCTGCTGGTGGTAATGCATCCCGTTTCCGGCTTCTCCGTAAAGGGGTTTGGGCATGAATGTGACCGACTTGCTGTGTTGCGAGGCCACCATCTTGGTGGCGTATTTGATGAGGGTCACAGCATCCCCCGCTTCGTCCATCCCCATCAAGGGGGTTTCGATCTCCATTTGCCCAAAGCTCCCCACTTCATGATGGTGATATTTCACAGGGATATTCATTTCCTGGAGGTGTCCCGTGATCTCCTGCCGGAAGTTGTGGTGTTTATCTTTAGGTGGCGAGGCGTGGTATCCCTCCTGGAGGGGGATGTAGGTCCCTCCGCTCCGGCCTTCCAGCCCAGCATGTTCAGTCTCATGGGAGGTAAATTGGTATCCAGCCCGGTGCATCTTGTTTTCTATATGCACTTGATCGAAGACGTAAAATTCAAATTCTGGACCCCACAGGCTGCGGGAGGCGGCCCCTGTGTCTTGCAGATGGGATTCAGCGCGCCTGGCGATGTTCCGGGGATCGTTGCTGGAGACCTCCATGGTGGCGGCGTTCAGAGCGTTGCACAGAAAACTGAGCGTGGGTACCTCCCAGAAGGGATCAAGGAAGCCGGTTTCCAGATCAGGGACCATGATCATGTCCCCGGCCTTGACGTTTTTTAGACCGATGGAGGAGCCGTCAAATCCTATGCCTTCCTCCATCAGGGACGGGTTGAATTGATCCGCTGGGATAGTGATGTGGTGGGAGCGCCCCCACAGGTCACAGAACTTGAGGTCGATGGCCTGGATCCCGTGCTCCTGGATATACTGGTGGGCGGCTGTGTAGGTTTCAAACATGATTGTCCTACTCTTTATTCTCTTCTCTCTCTGCAAGGATTTCTCGGATGACAGCTTCCGCTCTCTCGGGGAGCGGGGGCACATTGTGTTCCTCTATGAGCTCTTTTGCGCGCTGGTTCGCGAGTTGGCGGTAACTCTTCTGTCCTTCATCCTTCCATTCATTGTAATTCTGTCGGTTGAACAGAGAAGGGAACCACTGGGCGTTTTTAAAGTGTTTAAATGTATGCTTATCGGCGATGAAGCCTCCTCCCGGTTCCGCGCGGGCAACAGCGTCCAGGGCCAGGGTTTCCCGGTCGACGGGAACACCACCGGTAAATTTTCGGGTCATACTGATGATTTCATCCACCATGACCAACATTTCCATGGAGGAAGTGGAGCCGTATTCGATGTACCCGATATCGTGCACAAGGGTGGTGCGGTTGAGGAAAGCAGTCATGATGGAAAACGTGGCTTCCACAGCCGCCTGGGCGTCCACCACTTTACTGTCCGTCGCGCCTCCATATCCCCAGACCGGGAGGTCATAGTAGCGTGCCAACGAGGTGTTAGCTGCCATTCCCAGACTCCATTCGGGCCCTCCATAGCTGATGATGGTAGATTTCATATCCATGGCGGCTGTATTCATCCCGTATAAGAAGGGTGTGCCGGGGCGGATGAGCTGGGTGATGATCAAACCGAGCAGGCTTTCCGCGTTGCCCAGGGCGACCGCGCCGGCTATCGTGACCGGTCCTCCCCCTCCGGGGTTCGTGGATGGAATGTAAGCCACGGGGACCCCTTTTTCAGCGCAGAAGATCACCTTCTGGAGGGATTCTTCGATGATGAAAAGGGGAGAGATGGGTTCCGCGTACTGCATGTAAAACGGTTTCTCCCGCAAAACATCCTCCCCTCCCGCTACAGCAGATGCGATGCGGTAGATGTCCTTCATATCCTTGAGGTCTTTCGCGGTGTACACGTTGGGTTTGACCGAGCCGCGCAGCATGCGGATGAAGGAATGAAGATATAAGTCATCCGCGGGGACGTCACCAGGGTTGCCCATCGACATCACGAAGTCGATGTTCTCAAGGGCATCGCTCAATTTGGCGAAGTTTTCTACATCCTGAGTTGTGGCCCGGCGGCGTTCTCCCGTGTTAAGGTCATGGGTATAGATAGTGTCTGACCCGGTGCCGAAGAAAACCTTTCCCAATTCAAGCGGCATGGTCAAATTTCCCTCCCGGTCATGCATGGGAATCCGGGTGGGAGCGGCATCAATGGCGTCTGTGACCAGCTTTTCAGGTATTTTCACCCTTCCATCCGCTTCCCAGGCCCCCGCTTCAAGGAGGATTTTTCGACCTTTGGGATCCTGCATTTTCACCCCGATCTGGCTGAGGATTTCTAGGGTGGCGTAATGGATCTCACGGATTTGTTCCTCAGAGAGGATTTCCATCCTGGGATAGCGAGTTGCGATTGGCATTTGTCTTGTCATGGCATGTATTCTCCAAATGTACTACCTCTGTATGTGGTCCTATGAACGGTTCTGTGGTGAGCCTAAAATAAAGGGTACATCTCCCAGCTGGTCTTGTTCAGGTTTTTCACAGAGCAGATGACCTCATCTAGGTAAGAATGAGGGTGGATGAAAATTGCTCCCTGATCCAGGTTTCGACCTCGGAGTCAAGAGGTGTAGTCTGGTGATTTTCGAGTAAGTCTCGAGCGATTTCCCTGGCACGCTGGCGGGCATCCCCCTGCTGGTCTTGAGCCCATGTCTCACGATCCTGACGGTTGATGACTTCCGAGGGAAAAAAGTGTTCCGTGCGCATGTGCTGGAATGTGTGGTCGTCTGCCAAAAAATGGCTGCCCGGTCCCACGCGATCGATGACGTCCAGCGCCAATGTTTCGTCATTGACTTCGATCCCCTGGACAGCGCGCATGGCCATCCCCAGGATATCATTATCGATCACAAACTGCTCATACGCGATAGTGGACATATCTTCCAGCATCCCGGCAGCGTGGTGGATAAAGTTTGAGCCGGCCAGGGCAACTTGAATGATCGACTGCGTTTTCTCAATTCCGGCCTGGATATCGGGAAGCTTGGATTCCGTCATCCCGGCGCTGTTGTAGATGGGTACATCGTAGAAATGGGCCATCTGGGTGATGGCGGCGTTGGTCATCCCTAATTCAATGGAGCCGCCCAGGTAACTTCCTGTGCGCAGGTCTGAGGTGGCAGGGATCGGACCGATGATCACCGGGCAGCCCGGTTCTACTAGTTGGGTAAGGGTAAGGCCGGCTAATTGTTCGGCGTTCAATTGAGCGAGCATCCCGGCCAGGGTGACGGGTGCTGTAGACCCGGCCATAGGTGCTGCGGAGAGGACGACAGGCATCCGCTGCCTGCAGACCTCGATCAGTAGCGTTGTGACATCGGTAGCGAACATCAAAGGGCTTACCATCCAGCTGGTGATGAAGGAGACGATGGGACGTTCCCGGAGTGCATCCGCACCTCCCGCGATGCGTTCTGCCATCTTGATCACATCCCGGATACCCTGCGCGGTGTACACACCACCCTGGACGTGTTTGGTGGTGTTGGCCACCGCGGCGTAATATTTGCTGATTTCGACTTTCTCTTCCGGGATGTCCGTGGGGTAGATAGGGAGGAGGTAAAAATGGATGTTCTCCAGGGCGTCGACCACCCGGGCCATGTCCGCCACATCATCCAGGAGAGCGGGTCGAATCTGGTCGCTTTCCAGATCCAGGACCTGGAGCGCTGCCCCTCCTGTGCCGATATGGACCCGCTTATCCTCTAAATGTAAATCATGCTCAGGATCCCGCCCGGCAAGCAGAACTCGTGATGGCGCTTTCTCGAGCGTCTCTTCGATGAGCGCTTCTGGAATATGCACCCGGCTTCCGTCCACCTCCGCTCCTGCCTGAGCGAATAACTGAGCGGCTTCTTTGTGTTCTACCCCTACTCCGGTTCGCTTCAAAATGGACAGCGAGGCTTGATGGATTTGCTTGACTTGGGCGTCGGTGAGGGGTTTATATGTCCCCCCTGACCACCCTTTTCCGGGTCCTGATATGTGCCTTGACATAACGAAGTCCTTTCTACTGGGGAGCCAATGATACGGAAATGGTTATTGGATGGAATGGATGTTGACGGGCCTCCCCGGTCAAGAGTCAAAGAGGATCACCCCGCGGGCGTTTTCCCCTGTCAGCATATCCTGGAAGGCCTGGTTAATATCTTCCAGGGGATACGTCTGGGTGATCAATTCGTCTAATTTTAGTTTACCGGCCGCGTACAGATCCAGCAGGCGGGGGAAATCGCGGTGGGGATACGAACTTCCATAATAGCTTCCCATCACCTTTTTTTCTTGCCGGGCTAAGATAGCGCCCGGGAAGTTCGTAGAGGATCCCATGGGCGCGATCCCAGCGATGATCAAAGCTCCGCCGGGCCGGACCGCTTCCAAGGCTTTTTCCTGCAGCTCAGGGATCCCCACGGCCTCAAAGGCGTAGTCTGCACCTCGTCCCTCCGTCAATTCCCGGATCTTTTGTACCGGATCCTCGTCTGCCAATATAGTGTGGGTAGCGCCAAAGTTTTCCGCGAGTTCCATTTTCGCGGGGGCTTTGTCCACAGCGATGATCATCCCCGCGCCTGCCAGGTCCGCGCCCTGGAGGATGTTTAACCCCACGCCCCCGCAGCCGAAAACGACCACGCTGTCTCCGGGACTTACGCGGGCTGTGTTGACAACAGCCCCCACGCCGGTTGTGACCGCGCATCCCACCAGAGATGCTGCCTGAAAAGGTACATCCTTCCGGATGGGGATGCAGGTCCGTTCCGGGACCACAGATTGTTCCGCGAAGGTGGCCAAACCGGAGAGGTGATACACTGTGTCGCCCTGTCTGGAAAGTCGGGATGTGCCGTCCAGCAGCGTTCCATTCCAGAGGGGAGCGACCAGGGTTTGGCAGAGTTGGGGTTGGTCGTGCAGGCAGTAGTAACATGTCCCGCAGTTGGGCGCCCAGGATAAAATCACATGATCGCCCGCTTCCAGGGAGGTGACTCCCTCTCCGACCTCCCGGATGATCCCTGCCCCTTCGTGTCCCAGGACAACGGGCAGGGGGTGTTTTGTGTCCCCCGTGACCACATGCCAATCGGAGCGGCAGACGCCGCTGGCGAGGTTCTGGACCAGGACCTCGCCGGCGTGTGGTTTTTCAAGATCTATGTCTTGGATTTCTAATGGGGTGTTCGGTTGGTATAAGACAGCAGCTTTCATGTTCTCTTCTCGACAGCTATTCCAGCTGTGTTCAGAAAGGAAACCGGCCGCCCGACCTCCCGGTGGGCGACCGGTTTTTGTAAACCTGGTTCTACTCTGTGATGCATTCGTCGATGATGCCTTCCGATGTCAGGAAGTCACAGGCCACATCTGCCGGAGCCTCATTGTCGATGTCCACCCGCTTGTTGAGTTCCATCATCTTTTCTGTGGTCAAAGCTTCTGCAACCGGTTCAAGCACGTCTTCGATTTCCGGATACTCATTCATGACCTCTTCACGTACCACAGGGGCAGGGTTATAGACGGGGAAGAACTGCTTGTCATCTTTTAGATTCATGAAACCAAAGGCGGGGATGCGCCCATCGGTGGCGAAACCCATCGCGACCTGGCACTGCCCATCTTGCAAGGCTTTGTATGTCAGGCCGGGATCCATGGTGATGACCTGGTCTTCGTTAAATTCAAAACCGTAAAGGTCCTCAACGCCCTTGAAGCCGTCCGGCCTGGCGTAGAATTCCTGGTCAGTGCACAGGCTGGCGTCGCCGCCATCATTGATGTACTCAGCAAGCTCGGAGATGGATTCAATACCCAAATCGTTGGCTTTGGACTCCTCCATCATCAGCGTGTAGGTGTTGTTGAAGGGGGCCATGGTGAGCCAGATCAGGCCATTTTCCTTGTCTTCCGCTTTGACCTTTTCATAGGCTTCCTGGGGATCAGTGATCGCGTTTTCATGTTCGAGATGGGCAACCCAGGTGGTGCCGGTGTATTCCCAATACATGTCAATGTCGCCGTTGACCAGGGCATCCCGGTTGACGCTGGTGCCGCCCAGGTTGGTTTGATCCACGACTTCAAAGCCGGCATCTCGCAGAGCCAAGACAGTCAGTTTCCCAAGCACAATCTGTTCGGTGAATTCCTTCGAACCTACTTTCACCGGGCCTTTTCCAGTCCCTCCGCCGCAGGCCGCCAGAAAGGTGGACAGGATGACAAATGCTGCAACTAATATTTGAAGCTTCTTCTTCATGATGGGTTTTCCTCCTTACTGATTGATTTTGTGAACGCCTTTCGGACCCCATGATCAGGGGCAACGAGGTCCACAAGGTTGAATAAATGAAATCCAATGGTCTGTCTCGATTTATTCTCACCTCCTTGTAGCTTAATTGATCTCTTTATGAGCTTTCATAAGCATAGCTGGCGTGGATGAGAGAAACTTACTCTCGCCGGAACACCAGTCGGTCCTCGATCTTGCCTAAAATCCAGTCAACCATGACTGCCATCACTGCGGTGAGGATAGCGCCGATCAGGATCATCCGCTCCCGGCTGAGGGGGATGCCGGTGATGATGAAGTTCCCCAAACCGCCGGCGCCGATGAAGGCACCCAGGGCAGCCGTTCCGACGTTGATCACCGAAGCGGTGCGGATGCCGGCAAACATGACGGGGAAGGATAGGGGGAGTTCGATGTCAAACAGGATCTGCCGGTTGGTCAAACCCATCCCCCGGGCGGCTTCGATGACATCTGCCGAGACTTCGTCGATCCCCGTCGCCGTGTTGCGTACAATGGGCAAGAGGGCGTAAAGCCAGAGGGCGAAGATAGCTGTTGGGGCGCCAATGCCCATGATGCCCATAAACAGAGCCAGGATGGCGATGCTGGGCACGGATTGCCCGAAATTGGCTACGCCGAGGATGATGTCGGCAAAGTCCCGGAACCCTTCCCGGGTGATTAAAATGCCGGCCGGGACCGCAGCCAGGATGGCCAGGACGCTCGATATCCCGATGAGCTTCAAATGCTGCAGGACAGAAGCCCAAACATTTGAAAAGCCAGATACGGGGTCGCCGATGATGTTGGCTTCCATGGAGCCCGGCTCGATGGGGAGCAGGAGCCAGATGTACACCGAAATAACAACGCCGATCATCAAGATTGGAATCAGGGTCCAGTCCACGATGTCTGAAAAGGTGATCCTGGACCAGAAGCTGGTTTTCTCTTCCATGGGTTAGACCTCCTCTCGTTTTCCACTGGAGTGAGTTTCCATGAGGGCTTCCTGGACCATGGCTGTGTTCACGGTACCTCTTACCCGGTCCCGGTTGTCGACCACGCAAATTGTGCTGTAGTCCACCATTAACATTTCCGAGAGGGCATCACGCAGATTCATGGTGATGGGCAGCGAGGTGGCAGCTGTTGTGGTGTATTCGTCGATCCATCCTGATTTTTCTTTCAAGTCTTTACGACTGACATAACCCTGTAATCGCCGGTCGCTGTCCACTACATAAGCATAATCTTGGCCTTCTTCATCCATTACCTGCAGAGCTTCTTCGACACTCTGTGTGGATTGAAGCAGGAAGGGTTTTTTGTCCATCACCTCTTCGACGCGGATCAAATTGAGCTGCTTCAGGGTTCGATCCGCGCCCACGAAATCCTCGATGAATTCATTGGCCGGTTCGGAGAGTATCTTGGCCGGAGAATCGTATTGTTCTAGTTGGCCATTGGCGTTGAGAATAGCGATTTTATCGCCCATCTTGATCGCTTCGTCAATATCATGGGTGACGAAGAGGATGGTCTTTTTGATCTCCTGCTGCAAGCGCAGGAATTCATTCTGGAGCAGATTGCGGTTGATGGGATCAATGGCCCCAAAGGGCTCATCCATGAGCATCACGGGAGGGTCCGAGGCCATAGCCCGGGCCACGCCAATGCGCTGCCTCTGTCCACCAGATAGCTCGTGGGGGTAGCGGTCCAGGAACTCGTGGGGCATGTTCATCATATCCAGCAGTTCTTCCGCCCTGCTCCGGATCCGGGTGTTGTCCCACTCCAAGAGCTTGGGCACGGTACCCATGTTTTGTAAGATGGTGCGGTGGGGGAAGAGGCCGATCTGCTGGATGACATAACCGATATTTCGCCGCAGGATGATGGGATCCATCTCCAATACATTTTGCATTTCTCCCCGCTCATTGAGGACGTAAATCTCCCCATCCGTGGGCTCAATCAAACGGTTGACCATCTTCATGGTGGTGGTCTTCCCGCATCCAGACGGGCCAACAATAGTGCAAATTTCACCGGTGGGGACGGTGAAGCTGAGGTCATCCACTGCGGGAGAGGTGGTCCCGGGGTAAATTTTGGTCACATGTTCGAGTTTAATCATATTATGACTCCTCTGATCATATCTATGTTCTTTATCGTCTGCCCTTTAACCCTTCCGGGGTGAGGCGGTTTTGAAGCCAGCCTAAAAAGTAATCCATTGATAAAGCAAACACAGCCACTGTGATTGCGCCGGCATAATATCGCAAGGGTTGAACCCGTTGAATACCGTGGAAAATATAATCCCCTAAGGTGTCGTTGCCAATATAAGAAGCGATGGCCGCAATGCCCACCAGCATGACCACGGAGACGCGCACGCCGGCCATGATCACCGGGGTGGCGATGGGTATTTTCACATTCCGCAGCAGCTGGAATTCCGTCATGCCCATCCCTCGACCGGCCTCCACGATTTCCGGCTTGACTTCTTTGATTCCGGTGTACGTGTTGCGGAGGATGGGGAGCTGGGCGTAGAGGGTGAGGGCGACGACGGCGTTGAAAGCCCCGATGCTGAAGGGGCCGATGAAAACGCCAAAGAGGGCGATGCTGGGGATGGTGAGGATGATGCCGGCAATGTACAGGGTCAGTTCGCTGGCGGATTCCCCGGCGAGCAGCAGAGCGTAAAGGATCACGGTGAGAATGACGCCGATCATGCCTACAGCCGCGGGTTTGCGGACGATGGCGCTAAGCAATGAGAGTAAGGGGCCGAAGAAACCTTTCGCCGCTCGCGTTAACCCAATGTCGAGGGTATCTGAGATCTCCATGATCGGATCTGCAATGCCCATCCCCAGCCATCCTTTTGGCGCAGCCCAAATCAAGAAGAAAACGCCCAGTGGAATGAGGAAGAAAAGGTGGCTGACACTGGGACGTTTGGGGGGCATCGTGATCAAAACGCCCATCACCACGCCGATCACCACAGCGATGAACACGGAGAAGGCCACCATCCAGAGATGACCCAGAATGGCCTGCTGCAGGGTGCCTCTAGCCCACTCCTCCGCCAGGAACGCGGATTCCTGGGTGATGATATTGTCTTCGCCAGCTGCGAACATGGCGATGACGCGCAGGATCCCCCAGCTGCCCAGGACAGCGCCGATCGTGTAAATGACCTGGTGAGATTCCATCTCATGAGCAGCTTCAAGGGCGAAAAGCAGGAGCAGAAATGCATACAGCCCAAAGAGGACGATGAAAATGGTCGTGATCCCGATGGAGCTGAGAGGGTTCATGATCGCTGCCAGGGTCAGCCCCAACTTATTGGCTACAAACAGAAAGGCGACGATGACCAGGCCCAATGGGGCAGTGATCAGGGACAGTAAATAGCTGTGTTCAACAAATCCTCCCGTGCCTCCTAACAGACCGGCGATAACAAATAAGATCAGACTGAGGATGAAGAAATCCGCTTCTGTGTAAAAGATCAAACGCCCAAGGTCTAATAAAAGGCTGTCCGTTTGGATGAAAGCCGGAGGCTGGATGGTCAATACATAGAGTCCGATCACCAGCCCTAAGAGAGCGAGATTAAGGACGATCTTGGGGGAGGTAGCTCTCTCTTTCAATCGGATATAGGTCTCAATATTTGGTCGGGTCAGGACGGCCATCCAGTCATCCAATAGTCCTTGCCAGAAGCCTATGAAAGCGGTTTTGTTTTCCTCTTTTTGGGGCATGTTTCCTCCTTTCAAATGCTGCCCGTGCTGCCAGGGGCTGGGGTCAGTCGTGGATTGTGAGACTTATAATTTTGAGTAACCAAGTTTTGAAGAAATCTCTTCTGAGGTTTCCAGGAGATAGGGCAGATACGTTTCGATCTTATCCTTTTTCATCCGGTAGGTGGGCCCGGAAATACTGATGGTGGCGATCACCATTCCATTGTGATCAAAAAGTGGAGCTGCCACAGCGCTCAACCCTTCCTTGAATTCTTGGTGAGCGACTGCGTACCCCTGTCGTCTGATTTTTTCCAGATCTTCCTCCAGCGCTTTACGATCTGTGACGGTGTACTGTGTGTACGACTTTAAGGTCTCATCTAAGAGGCCTTGTCTTTCGTCTTTTGTCATATAAGCCAGAAAGATTTTCCCTGTAGAGGTACAGTGAAGGGGGGTCCGGCGGCCTAAAAGTCCGATATGTTGGATAGGCTGCGGGCTGTTGATATTTTCTATATTAACACTCTCGTCTTCTTTCAAAACGGAGATGTTGATGGTTTCCTGGGTAATTCTCGCTAGCTTCTGAATAATAGGTTGGGCGACATCCCGGAGTTCCAGGCGCTCTAAAACTAATCCAGCCAGACTGACCAAACCTAAACCTAATCGATATTTACTGCTTTGAGCGTTTTGTTCCACAAAACCTTCGTTTTGTAATGAAGAAAGGATCCGTGAGGTTGAACTCTTATGAATGCCGGTTTTTTGGCTTATGGTGGTGACCCCCAGCTCTGGATTTTCTTCCGTGAAGCATTTCAGAATGCTGCACGCTCTCCGAATGGTTTGGATCGCGGTCCCAGAGTTATTTTCACGCTTTGGCATGAGTGGCACCTCCGCCCCACATCGTTGCGTCAGGCGCAACACTGTTTTACTGTGTGGAACGTATTGTACGTTGATTAAAGGGGCTTGTCAATATTTTGAAATCTAAAAACGCTGCGTCGAACGCAGCGTTTTATTCCCCCTTGGTCATCTTATTTTCAAGCTCTCATGCTTGATGTAGTTTGGGATTTCCAAAAGACTGAGCCCTGATGCGGTAACTTTCAGCGCCATCTGGAAGCTGCTTGATCTCCACGTGGGGATCGATGATGCCCATTTTCTCTGCCTTCTCCATTGCCCTCTGCCGGGTGTACGTTCTCGCGTGTTCAAGGGCCGCGTTTTGGGTCGGGAATCGTTTTCTTTCTTTTCTGGATTGAACGAAATATCCAACGGTGCGGGTGTTTCTGACCTGGGGATAAATCCAGACTTCAGTTTCCATGACCACATTCCCCGCCACGGCGCCTACGGCGTTCGCGACTTCATAATGGGGAGGAGAGATATATTCCGTGTGCAGCAGTTCCGCGACAGGGGGCAGAAAGGTGTCAGCGGGTGCTCCGATGCCGATCAGAGGCATTTTTATTGACAGTTTTGATCCCACATAAGGGTCCTCCCCGGTGAGGTTCTCTTGGAAAAGCCATAATCCCAAATCATCGGGTGTGACGTAATAAGGGACGGGCTCTAAGGTTTGTCCGGTCAGATAGGAAATGATTTCCCGGGCGATCCGTTCCACCATAAGTTCCTTTACCATGGTGATGAATTCCCCCACTTGCAAATGCTTGTATTCTGCCATCAGCCGGACCCCTATATGGGCAGCCTCTGTGTCCCAGGGTGAAAACTCTCCTGTGACGTGAAGGAGATCCGTGGGGGTGAGCATGGCCCGCCCGATGATTTCCTCTTTGAGTAGAGAGAGACCTCCGAATTGGAGGGGATGGAAAAGCTCCAATTTTTCTAAAATCACAGGGAGGGATAAGGGGCCGGATTCCAGCATCCGGAGGACCTGGCGGGCGCGGGGATTGTGGATGGCGTGAGAAGGTTCCCGGAGCAGGTACCAGTATTCTAGATCTTGGGGATTGAATTTTTTACGAGTCCGGTGAGACAATCTTTCCAGATCCTGGGCGACTTTTTCCTCTTCGTGGGCCAGGTTTGCGAGGGGTCTGACGCGGTACGGACCGACTGTGATCTGATCTTCCAGGTCAAAATCAATCAGGCTGTCTCCCCCCAGGCCTATGGACCGGATATTTGCCGCCCGCACCGCCGTGTTGTAGGATCCAACGCTGGTCCCCTCTTCGCGAATCTGAACCCTGCCCTGATCAATGAGGGCAATATCTGTGGTGGTCCCTCCGATGTCGATCACGAGGGCTTTATCTTTTTGAGCGAGAAATTGTCCCCCGATGGCGCTGGCTGCCGGCCCAGAATGGATGGTTTCCACGGGAAGCTGTTCAGCCATCCCGCTGTTCATGAGCGCGCCGTCCCCTTTGACGACCATCAAGGGGGCTTTGATGGAACGCTCTTCAAGCGCCTGATGCATGGCCTGGATAAAATCTTTTAAGATCGATAACAGGGAAGCGTTCAACGTTGCTGTGGCGGCCCTTTGCACGGAGTCCAGCTTTTTTGATAATTGGTGGCCCAAGATCACCGGGCGGTCCACTTCTGAGGTCACTGCTTGGAAGGCGTGATCTTCGTGACTTGGGTTTAGGGGGCTGAAATAACCTGAAATTGCAAATGCATCCACATTTCCTGCAAGTTGATCCGCTTTTGCCTTGATCTCCTCCACGTCTAAAGCAGCTTGCGGGTTCCCATACAGATCATGACCTCCCTGTATGTAATGGTGGCTGGCGGTAGCAAACTGTGCGTCCAGCTGGAAGTTTTCCACGAGTTCCCGGTCGTAACCGAGGAGGAAGAGAGCCACAGGGCGGCCCTTTTTCTCCGCGATCGCGTTGGTGGCCAATGTGGTTGAGATGATCACCAAAGCGACGGATGAGGATGATTCAGGGAGTAAGTCATCCAACGCGTTTAAAATACCCACCTTTAGGTCTTTTTTCGTGGTGAGAGTCTTTGTGGTTTTGATAATCTTACGCTTGTTTGGGTCAAAAAGGACACCATCAGTGTATGTTCCACCTGTGTCAATACCTAAGATGAATTCAGACATGGTTAGTTACCTTTCGGATGCTGCTTTTGATTCTGGAGGGATACCAGAACCACACCACTGATAATTAATAAAGAGCCAAAGATCTGCCAGAAGTCCAACCGTTCACTGAGAAAAAAATAAGCCAGAATGTATGCAAAGAGAATTTCTGTTGTGGCGGTAATAGATGCCACACTGGCCTGTAATTTCTGCAGACCCGCGGTATACATTCCAAAACCAAGCAGAGTAGAGATGAGCAGGAACCCGAGGAATAAGGAAACGGTTTCCAAGTTAATGGGGGAGGGAAAAGATCTGTTGAGCTGAAAAGGAAGCAGAGTCAGCGTTCCAAACCCAAAGATGTACAGCAAGATCGTCCAGGGTTGATAATCCTTACTCAGCTTTTTTCCAAACAGACTCAAGGTGCCGTAGGTGAGAGCAGATCCCAGGGCGATGAGCAGTCCGGAGGTCGTGACCTGCATATTTCCGGAGCTGTGGATCCCACCGATCAGCGTGGTCCCGATCGCTGCCAGGAGGACAGCGGTGATTTTACGAGCTGTCAAAGGTTCATCGAAAAGGAACCAGGCCATGATCGTGACAAAAATGGGCGCGTTGCTCTGCATGACAGTGGCCAGGGAGGCTCCGATCACCACCACAGAGGTATTCCACAGGATGTGGAAAATACCAATACTGATCCCGCCCATGCCAATCAGCCAGGGCAGATCCTGAAGATTGACCTTAAGATCCCGGGGGCGGAGGAGAGAGATGCTGCCCAGCAGGATTAGAAAGGTGCTCAGGTCCCGCCAGAAAGCCAAGCTGACTGCAGATATCTGGGTAGCGTCCGTGATCAGATTAATGAAGATCCCAGATGTTGACCAACACAGGGTCGCGAAAACGACCAGTAATAAACCTCGCAGGTTTTCAGAGGGAGAAACAGCAGCTTGAGATTTCGCGTTCGGCATACTGATCTATCCTTTCCTCAGCAAGCGATCCAGCCCTTGAGGTTCGTTGATGATTATCTGGGTTGATGATTTCGGTAGGGCGCCAGGGCCATGCCGTCCACGAAAAATTGGTTAAATTTGGGATCCAGGTCGAGATCGACTTGTTTTGCTTTTTGAGCCAACCTTTCTCCCAGCGCAAAACCTTCCTCGCTGAGGAACATAGCTGCTCCAAAACCAGCTCCATTGGCGATGGTTTCCACGGTTTCTTTGCTCACCGGGGGGATCATGCCGATGTCCAGGATGGCAGGGATATCCACCTGGCCTCCGAAAGAACCGGTGAGAATGACGCGTTCCAGGTCGTCGGGTTCAAGGTCGAGTTTGGCCATAAGCACATCGATCGCAGCCCGGATGGCCGCTTTCGCTTTTTGTAATTCCCTGATATCCAGTTGGGTCAGGTATAGGTTTCCTGACTCATGGAGGTGGATGCGGCGCGTCCCTTTATCGTCTTTGCTGATCACCTGAGCGTATTCAAGACACTCGTCGGGGAGTGCGGCGGTGGGTGGGGAGGATGCGTCCTGCTTTGCAGGGCCATTTTGGATTTGCTCCGCGTATCCCGCGCAATCCGGGTTGATCCGGCCGCTGGATTCGATGAGACCGATCTTTATGAATTCGGCGATGGCGCTGAGCAGCCCGGACCCTGTGAGTCCCACTGCTTCTGAATCGCCGATGGTTTCTAATTTGAACTCTCCGTCTTCCACAGCAAGGTCGACAATGGCTCCATCCACTGCCCGGGAGCCGCAGGAGATATTCACCCCTTCAAAAGCGGGTCCGGCCGCTGTGGAGGCTGTCAGGATGCGGTCCCCATCGGTGACCATCACCTCTCCGTTTGTGCCCAGGTCAATGGCAGCCATGGGCCCGGGCGGATCATCAAAACCAAAATATGCCAAACAGGATAAAGCATCCGATCCCACAAATCCTCCGATCAGGGGAGGTAGATTGACCTGGATGTGTTCCGGGAAGATGCCCCCCATCAAATCCCGGGCGTCCATGATCGGGGATGTGTCATGGGGTTGAAAAGGCATGAAGGCCAGCGTTTCAAGAGGTTGTTTGGTCAATAAGTGGTGCATGGCAACGTTGCCTACAATGGTCACCCGCTGCACGCGGTCCATAATCCGGGAGGAGAGTTTCAACGAATCGACCGCCTGGTTGATGGAAGCCAACGCCAGCCGGTGAAGACGTTCTGCGTTTTCTTCATCGTTGATGGCAGCGGAAAGCCGGGAAATGACATCAGAACCAAATACCGTTTGCTGGTTCAAACCTCCACCTGCGGTCGCGACCTCTCCATTGTCGAGCATAGTCAGAAAGGCAGCCACGGTTGTGGAGCCGAGATCGACCGCTAAACCCAGCGGGACATCTCGTTCCCGCCGATAGCGGCTGCTGCCTTTGAAAATTTTGTTGGAATAGACGACGATGGGGGAGAGGACAATCCGCGTTTCCCCCTGAACCCGGGCCCGGCAAGCCAGGCGGTTATTGAGAGCGATTTCTCCTGCTGTGAGGTTTTCTTTCTCTACCTCATCAGGCGGGGCCACCCCCTTCTCAACCAGAACTTTACACTGCCCGCATGTCCCCCTTCCAGCGCAGGGCTGCTCTAGGGGCAGCCCTGTTTGGGCGACGACTTCACCAAGGACCGTGCCGTCTTCCGCTTCAACCGTGGTCGTTTTCTCTCCATACACTACCGTGACTTTCGACATACTTTTCTCCTATTTGAGCCAAGAAACCGGTAAAAAGGGAGGATCGGGATGAGGGGCTGGATCAGCCCGCTGATCCCATCAGATCCCTTTCCGTGATGATCCTTTTGATTTTTTGGTAGAAATCACTGATATGCGTGTGCATGATCTCTCCAGCTGCTTCACCCTCTTTCTCCTCAATGGCTTCCACCAGTTTGATGTGGGATTCCACCGCGGTGGGCAGGAAGTCCAAATAGGGGAGGGCTAAATACCACAATCTTTTTGATAGCCCGTAAAAGTGCTCCAATGTGTTGGCGAGATAATTATTATGCGCCGCCTGCGCGATAGCCTGGTGGAATTTGTGATCCAGTTCGAAGAGCTCGCGGGTGTCCTCCGCTTTCTTTTCACACAGGGAGGTCAGGATGACCAAATCATCCGGGGTGCGGTGTTGGGCAGCCTCCTGGGCCGAGTAGGTTTCCAGTCGAAGCCGGATGCCGCTGATCTTTTTTAAGTCATCAAGGTGGAGTTCTGCGACATAGAGGCCGCGAGGGGGGGCTTCCACCAGATGATCGTGCGCCAGGAGACGCAGGGCTTCTTTAACGGATGTTTGGGCGATTTCGAGTTGGTTTGCCAAACGGCCGATATCGAGTGCCTGACCTGGTTTTAATTCCAAGGAGGTGATCTTTTCCCGTAATATTTTGTATGCGTGTTTCGTGTCCACTCGAATGAGTTCCATGAACTCCTCCTTCCTCCTACACTTCTAAGCGGGGCTTGCCGACAGCCTTTGCTGTGATCCGGTACGTGTCCATCCCCTCCTGATGAACGTCAACGACAACTTGGGGATTGTCAGCGCCTGAGCGGAGGGCCGCGCTTCTAGCTTTTTCCTCTCCCTGTTGCTTCGCGTTTTCGAGAGCGCTTTCCAGGGCTTCGTATTCTGAACGTTCCTCCCTTGATTGCACGTAATAACCGATGACGTCCACTTTATCCCCCGAGAGGTGGGGGTAAATGAGCACTTCCTCGGTGACCATCACACTGCCCGCGACCGCTCCTGTCGCATTGGCTACGGCATAATGATCGGGGAGGATGAGTTCCGTGTTGAGGATATCTGCTGCTTGTTGAATCATGACCTGGGCAGGCGCGCCTATGCCGACAATGGAATCCCGGAGCTGGATGCTTGTTTCCAAATGTGGATGATGGGGAAAGAGGCTGTTTGTGAGGAACCATTTTCCCAGGTTCTCATTCTCGACTTCGTCACCGGGGATCTTCTTCTCGGTCAGAAAATGCACTACAGCGCTTGCGATCTTTTTGGCGATCTCATCCCAGATGAACTTCAGGAAGGCTTCTTTTTCCATGGAGAGGTAATTGCAAAACACGGTCAATGAAGCCTGAGAAGCTTCCATATCCCAGGGGGTGTGCAGACCTTCGATATGGAGTATATCTGTGGGTGTGAACCCCGATTTCCCCAGGATTTCCTCGCGCCATAAATCCTGAATATTTAATTGGCTTTGATCGAGGACATCCATTTTTTCCAAAAGTTTTTTAACCGGTTTGGGTCCGCTTTCCAGCAGATGAATAAGGTCCATTTCGCGGTTGGAAAATCCGCTTTCATCTTCGATCTCGCGCTGCAGAAACCAATATTCCAATTCAGCCGGGGAAGGTGCGGGCCAGGACCGCTTGGTGAGGGCTTGTAATCGCTGCTTGACGTTGGGATATTGGTGGGATAGATAGGCCAGAGGCACGACCCGTTCAGGTCCGATGACGATTTCGTTTTTCCGGTCCGTGGTGATGTAGCTGTCTCCCCCCAGCCCGATGGAGAGCAGATCAGCCGCTTTAACCGCGGTCTGGTACCCGGCCGCCGTGGCTCCTTTTTCGCTGATGGTCACTTTCCCGTCCTGGATGAGCGCGAAATCCGTCGTTGTCCCTCCGACATCAATGACAAGAGCGTTTTGTTTTTGGGAGAGGAATCTTCCTCCGATGGCGCTGGCTGCGGGGCCGGAGTGGATGGTTTCCACGGGCGTCCGAGCCGCAAATTCATCGTTCATCAAAGTGCCGTCTCCCCTGACTACCATGAGCGGCGCTTCAATCCCCCGGTGTTCCATGGCCCGACGGACAGCGATGATGAATTCCTGGAGGACGGCAAGCAGGGAAGCGTTCAAAGCTGCAGTTGTGGCCCGCTCCACAGAACCTAACTTGGTAGAGAGCTGATGACCTAAAACGATGGGGAGCTCACATACGCTGCTGACCGCTTTTTGGGCCCGGATTTCATGCTCTGGATTCCGGGGGCTGAAATAGCTTGAGATGGCGATGGCATCCACACGCCTTTTTATTTCGTCCACCTTGGAAAGCAAGCCGGATAGGTCCAGCTCCTCTTTCTCGTGGCCATGCAGGTCGTGGCCACCGGAGATGTAGTGAAAGTTGGGTGTGGCGAATCGGTCGCTGAGTTGAAAGGAATCGATCAGATCGGGATCATAACCGATCAGAAAAAGGGCCACACGTTTTCCTTTCCCTTCTGCAATGGCATTGGTAGCAAGCGTGGTAGATACGGACACCATCTGGATCGCGGAAGGATCCTCGATATCGATTTCGGCGATCACGTTTTCAATACCGATCGCAAAATCTCGCTTAGTAGTCAGACTTTTGTGGGTGGCAAGGATTTTATGGGTGTTGTATTCCAGCAAGACCCCATCCGTGTAGGTTCCCCCTGTATCGATCCCCAAAACAAGCGGTTCTTTTTTTTGGCTTTCGTTGTTTGCGTTCAAGGTTACCCTTTCCATGACAGATAAAGGGCGTGACCGCTGAAAAAGATGAGGATCACGCCCCTTATTTTGTCATTGATCGTTCCTTTAGCCGAACATATCAAGGTCTAGTTCTTCATCTTTGTGTTTCTCATCAGCCAGCTCACAGATACGCTTCAGCTCATTGAACATGCCCTCTTCCATCAGGGGTTCTTCTTCCTGTTCGAGGATTTCAATCACACGTTCATGGACGCGCTCGCGGTGTGTCTTGCTGCCGGATGCTTCCCACTCCTCAAAGTTCTGGCGGTCAACAAGTTTGGGAGACCAGATCAGACCCTTGAAGCGCTCGAAGGTGTGGTCGTGGGCCAGGTAATGGCCGCCGGGTCCAACTTCTTCGATGACATGCAGGGCTTTGCTGTCGTCATCCACAGGGATGCCTTTCAGGATGCGCTTGACCATGTCGATGATCTCATCCGAGGCCACCATCATCTCTCCTGAGCTGGTCAACCCCTGCTCGAGATAGCCGACATCGTGGATCATGTTGCCGCCGACCAATGCGGCGGAAGCGATGTTCATGGTGGCTTCCATGGCCGCCTGTTCATCGTACATCTTGGCGTCCGAACAGCCAGCGGTCTCGTATTCGGGCACACCCAACCATTTTGTGATCTGGGTGTAGGCCGCACTGAGCAGCGCCATTTCGGGGGATCCGTAGGAGTACACCGCGGTGCGCATGTCCATGGCGGACATCAGGCCGCCGATGATCATTGGAGCGCCTTTGCGGACCAGCTGGCTGAGCACGATGCCCAGCAGACTTTCTGTCAAAGCCTGTACGGCGGTCCCGGCCAGCGTGGCAGGGGCCGTAGCGCCGGCCAGCGGGCAGGGGGTGTATACGAATGGAATGCGCTTCTCAGCACAGAACATGAGCTTATCGATCACTTCCACGGAGTGGCTCAAGGGGGAAACGGGCTCGATGTAGAGGGAGAAAATGGGGGTTTTCAGCCATTCCTCTTTCCCGCCCACCCGGATGTAGGCCATCTCCAGCTGATCTTCCAAACCTTCCTTATCCACGGCGGTGATGTTGATGGGTTTGTTGGTGCCTTCCAGCATGGCCAGGTACTGCCAGCGGTCATAAGTCCCCACGGCCACATCCTGGACGATACCCAGCGACATGTGGAAATCCAGGTTGGGCAGGGCCTCTGCCAGACGGGCAAAGTTTTTGACGTCTTCGTACTGGGCCCGGCGTCGTTCTCCTGTGTAGGGATCAATGGTGAAGGGGGTGTCCGAACCAGCGCCGAAGTAGATCTGGTTCTTGTAGAGTTCCATCTTGTGCTGATCGGGTTCGGCACCGTAGATGACCACCTTGCGGGGCAGGGTGGAGAGGGCAATGTCCACCATCTCCGGTGGGATCTTGACCAGGGCGCTGTCTTCGGTGACATCTTCAATGTTAGCGCCGTGCTGGCCCAACAAATCATATCCCTCTTTGTGATAGACTCGTACTCCGGTCTCTGAGAGCACGGTCAGGGCAGAGTAGTAGATGGCTTCGATTTCCTCTTCAGTGAGCACTTCAAACGTCGGTGTTCTGTTGACGAGGTAATTTGTTTTATTTACTCGCATGTTTTATTTCTCCTGTGTTGCTTACCAGAAAAAGGCCGGACGGTCAGCGGACGAACATTTCCTGCCGGATTTCATTTTGCGGGGGGATGACCAGGAAATCTTCATCTGCCTTATCCAGCGAGGCCGCGGTTTCCAGCAGCCGGGCCAGATAGCGGTCTGAGCCGAGAATTTCCTGATAGTCCATACCCCATCGGCTGCAGTAGGCTGCAACCTCCTGCGCCCGGGGGCGGTACTCCTCCAGTTCGTCTTGCTGATGGGCCACCAGTACCAGGCGCTTGTAGTGCTGGTACTGGGTATCCATGATCCACTGGGCATCCTCTTCGCCGTATTTTTCACGCACTTCCCGATATTCCTTGAGCGGATCGCTGCCTGCCTCTAACCAGCCTTTGGTCAGATAGTATGTGCCGGGCTCCTGGTTGAAATGCTTCAGGTACGATTGATAGGAACCAAGCAGGATGGCAATGCAGTCATCCGTGCGCGGAATCAGCAGGGTGTGCTTCCGGGATTGGATGCCTTTCAGCCCGTTCCCACACAACCCGTAGCCCAGAACAATCAGGCTGGGTTCCCGCACCTCATCGATCGCTTCCTGCAGGGTGTGAGTCAGCTTGTCCGGAACGCGGTGCAGCCCATAATCGAGGTACGTGACCTGATCGAAGAGGGATTCCTGCTGTTCCGTGTTGAGCATAGACTCAAACACTTTACAGGCGATGAAGATGACCGGCAGCTGGTTGGGGTGGGACATGGTGCCTTTCCTGGGAAACGAAAGCTAGTTCAAACCGACCAGTTGCTTGGCCAGATCTGAAGAGGCGGGGGCATTGGCGCCGTAGCCATCTGCACCAATCCGGTCCGCAAACTCCTGGTCTACGGGCGCGCCGCCCACCATGATCTTCACCTGTTCTCGCAAGCCGGCTTCCTCAATGGCTTTGATGGTGTGTCCCATGGCGCGCATGGTTGTGGTCAGCATGGCGGACATACCCACGATGTCGGGTTGGTGTTCTTTGATACCCTCGATGAACTTCTCCGGGGCGGCGTCAAATCCGATGTTGACAATTTCAAACCCGGCGCCTTCGCACATCATGCTGACCAGGTTTTTGCCGATATCGTGCAGGTCGCCCTCCACGGTTCCCATCAGGATCTTGCCAGCCATCTGGGTGTCGCTTTCAGCCAGCAAGGGGCGTAAAATTTTCATCCCTTCCGCCATGGCTTCTGCAGACATCAGGACTTCGGGGACAAACATGTCGCCGCGCTTGAAGCGCACACCGACTTCATCCATACCAGGGATCAACCCTTTTTGCAGCAGTTCTTTTGCGGTAAGGCCTTCATCCAGGCCTGCCTGGGCAGCTTCTGAACTTGTTGCACTGTCCCCTTCCAATACTGCGGTAGATAGCTTTTCTAAGATTTTTTCACTCATTTGTGGTTCTCCTCTTTATTCTTCTTGCTCTTTGACCCATTCCTCGCCTTCAGCCAGCACCTGCTCGATAAGTTCTTCTGTGGAGTCCTTGAGCGGGACTTGTTCGTGGCTGGCTAAAATCTCCTCCACACGGGCGATGGTGCGGTCTTTGAAGGATTTGCTTCCCATCATCTTCCAATCCTCGAAGGAGGAGCGGTCATTCAGGTTGGGAAGCCAGTACTCGTTCTTGTAATGGCGGCGGGTGTGTTCATCCTTGAGGTAATGGCCATTGGGGCCAACGCGGTTGATGACGTCCACAGCCAGCGTGTCTTCGTTGACTTCGATCCCGCGGGTGATGCGCCTAGCGTAACCAATGGCTTCGTCCATAGCCGCCAGTTGGAAGACAGAGCCGGTCATGGCGCTTTCCGTGTACCCGACGTCATGGCACAGGTCGCCGCCAGTCAGGGCGGAGAAGAACACGGAAAGGGATCCTTCCGTGATGGCCTGCTCGTCAAAGGTCTTGGAATCGGTGCAGCCGCCTGTTTGCCACAAGGGCAGTCCAGCGTAATGGGCGAACTCAGTATGTCCGGCCATCATCAATGAGAGCTCCGGAGCGCCGTAGGCCAGGATCATCGAGCTCATATCCATCACGGATAGCACGCCGCCCATGATGAAGGGCAGGCCGGGCTGGATGTTTTGGGCGATGGTCAGGCCCATGAAGGACTCCGCTGCAGCCTGAATGATAATGCCGGCCGGTGTGACAGGGGCGGTGCCGCCTGCCAGGGGACAGGGGGTGAAGATCAGTGGAATGCGCTTCTCCGCCGCGAATACCAGCTTGTTTAGTGAATCCGTGGTGCTGATCAGCGGGGAGAGCGGCTCACAGTAGTGAATGTATGTGGGTCGTTTTTCAAATGCTTCCTGACTGCCAGACTCTTCCACTGCAATGCGGTGGATGGCGTTGGAGTCGTAGTAATCAAACGACCAGGCTACGATCGGTTTGGTGGTGTAGCGGAACATCTCAGCGAATTCATACAAAGCGCTGAGGTCGTAAGGGACATTATCCACGGATCCCAGGGACTCGCAGAAATCGATGTTGGGCAGGGAGTCGACCACCTTGGCGACATGCGGGACATCGCTGAGCTGGTAGGGTCGACGTTCCATGGTTTCGACATCAATGAAGTTAACGCAGGTCGGTCCAGGACCGAAATGAGCGCGTCCGGGCCCGATGTGAATGTCATGTTCCGGATTGCCGTCCCGGGCATACACGGTAAAGCTGCGGGGGGCTCTCGCCAGGGCATCTTTGACCATGTAAGAGGGCAGTCGGACCAATTCGCCGTCCACCCAGGCACCGTTCTCTTCCAGAACTTCGCGGGCCTGTTCGTGTTTGACTTCCAGTCCAACGTTTTCCAGCACATGAAGGGTGCCATTGAAAAGCTCCTCCAGCTGGTCATCCGTAAACATCCGGAATTGTACGCCGGAATTTGCACGGTAATTCGTTCTCATACTTATGCTCCTTTTTCAGATTCAGAACTAGGCTGCAAATTGTTTCGCCATGTCGGAGGCTGAGGCAGCGTTGGGAGCATACCCATCCGCTCCGATGTCATCAGCGAAACTTTGGGTCACGGGCGCTCCACCGATCATGATTTTCACGGTGTCCCGCACACCGGCTTCATCCAAGGCCTTGATCGTGCGTTCCATGGCCCGCATGGTGGTGGTAAGCAGCGCTGACATTCCTAGAATTCTCGGCTTATGTTCTTTGACTGCTTCAACGAAGGTTTCCGGTTCCACATCTTTTCCAAGGTCGATGATTTCAAAACCCGCGCCTTCGCACATCATGCCGACCAGGTTTTTGCCGATGTCATGCAGGTCCCCTGCGACGGTGCCTAACAAAATCGTGCCTTTCGTCTCAGTGCCTGTTTCTGCCAGCATGGGCCGGATGATGCTCATGGCAGCTTGCATGGCTTTGGCGGAGCGGAGCACTTCGGGGACAAACATGTTGCCCGCTTTAAACTCAACGCCGACATGGTCCATGCCCGGCATCAGCCCGTTGTTGAGGATCTCCTCGGCACTGAGACCTTCTTCAACGGCTGCGTTGGTCTTATCAGGCATATCTTCGAAGTTGCCTTCAATGACCAGGGTTGAAATGTCAGATAAAATGTCACTCATGGTTAAGTACCTCCTGAGCTCTAAGGATGAATGATTAACATATCCAGGGATTTTTCCCTATAAGTATTTTTTGATCGTCCTGTGAAAATTTTTGATATGTTGGGTGATTTCACGCTCTGCTTTTTTGGCCTCTCCTGCGGAGATGGCCTCTGTGATCTTCAGGTGCGCATCGATGTTGATGTCCTCCATCGAGGTTTGGGGTAAAGCCAGGTACCAGATGCGCAGAGAAAGGTTATAGTAGTGTTCAAGGTTGGTTTGAAGAAAGTGATTATGGGTTGCTTCAGCGATCAGGCTGTGGAACTTGCTGTCGAGTTGGATGAGCTGCTCCTTGCTGGACGGGGGTGTTTCTTTGTATTGGTGGGTCAGACCCTGCAGTTTTTCCATTTGCTTCTGGGTGATACGCTCCGCCGCCAAACGTGCAGCTAACCCTTCCAGTTCAATGCGCACTTCAAAGATTTTTGCGAGGTCGGTGATGGATAGGTCAGTGACGAAGATGCCCCGCCGGGGTTTGACGACTACCAGCCCCTCTATCTGAAGTTGTTTTAACGCTTCCCGGATGGGCGTCCGACCGTAGTTGATGTCCTCCATCAGATCCGCTTCGTTGATCACGGACCCTGGTGGAAATTTGGTCTTGACGATCCTCTCTTTGATTACCTGATATGCTTTTTCCGTGTCCGTTAGGGTCATATATTTCCTGTGTGAGCGCTATTCCTCTTTTTGTCTCGCTCGATATGATTTGATCCAGTTCATGCCGTATTCGTCTCGGCCCATGACGAGATCAGCTGCCTGAACGGCCAGATTGACCTCTTCGTGGAGAGGGTTGGTGATCGGGCATGTCATCCCGGCCAGGATGGCCATGGCGATGAAGGTGGAATCAATATGTTCCCGGTCCGGCATGCCAAAGGAAATGTTGCTGCAGCCCATGGTCACGTTCACGCCAAATTCCTCCACAACGAGTTCAATGGTTTCGATCGCGATCCTGCCGGCATTGTGATCGGATCCCATGGTCAGGGCAAGGGGGTCAATGACGATGTTTTGGGGGGGGATTCCCAGTTTGTCGGCGCGCTCAATGATTTTAGCAGCCACCTGGAACCGGTCTTGGGGGGTTTGGGGGATGCCGTCATCATCCATGCACAGCCCAATCACGGAAGCTTCATATTCTTTGACCAGGGGGAGCACGCTTTCCAGGCGTGCCTCTTCGCCGTTTACGGAGTTAATCAAGGCTTTTCCTTTATACGTGGAAAGAGCTGTCTCTAAGGCGGGGTTATCTGCGGTATCAATGCACAGCGGGACGTCCGTGACCTCCATCAAGATCTCGACCATCTCTTTGAGGATCGGTTCCTCGTCTGCGCCAGGGACACCAGCGTTTACGTCCAATATCGCCGCTCCGGCTTCGACTTGTTTTTGGGCGTCGCTCCGGACGATATCAAATTTTCCCTCTTTGAGTTCC
Source organism: Anaerolineales bacterium (assembly GCA_018335275.1). GTDB lineage: Bacteria > Chloroflexota > Anaerolineae > Anaerolineales > UBA11858 > B10-G9. Next base: position 26,499 of record JAGXKM010000020.1, read on the forward strand.
GCAAGAAGGTTCTCGCGTCCGGTGGGATTGATTCGTTCTCCTATGATGACTGTTGGATTACTTCGATGGATTTCAACGGTTTTTGATTCCGATGTGATGGTGGTGGTCAGGTTTTCTGCCATATTTTCTCCTCATCATAATAGTTAACCTGGGACTTGTAAGCTATTTCTAGTATATTACAAATATATCAGTAATGCTAGGCGTACCTGCCTGAATTCAAGAGCTTTGTAACCTCCTTTTTAGATGATCATCGTAGTCCAGTGAAATACAGGCTTTCAGAATGGAGCATGCAGCTGAGTTGTACATGAAGACCCCAATCCCCCCCCCTTTGGGAAGCTTATCTCCAATTGGATATTTGGTCGCATGGTGAGGCTTCCTGGGGTCGGAAGGGTTGTATAATCCCCGGCAGCTTGGTTTTCATGGAAGATGGGTGCTGGTTATGAAACGATGATAGCCTGATCTCATCCGAAGGAAGGTGAAAGGGATCGGGTGGTGGGGAGAATTGAGTCTAAATAAAAAGGGGGTAGGGTGGCTTTATTCCTGGTACCCACACATCCGCCATTCGCCCGCTTCGGAGACAGTTTTGAACACCCGTCCTTGGAGTCCGATTTCCTGATCTTCTCGTCCGTCATAACTGAAGATGTACGTCCCCTGGCAGGTCACAAGAGCGGTGTCCCCTGTTTTCTCGGTCGTTTCGCAGGAAAGCCCTTCCAGTCTGACCTCGACGCTCTTAAAGGATTCCCCTTCGGCAAGGGCTTGCTTTTCCCAATCCGCGCAGGAAAGGTTGACAGCCAGGGTTTCATTTTTATCTTTCAGCGCGTTGAGGTAGGTCTCTATGGTTGAAGCCGGGCTTCCCGGGTTTCCACAGGCGCTGATGAAAAGGGTGACCAGGAGGAATGCTCCAGCTGAAAAGGATAATATTTTATTTGTGGGTCTCACACGATTCTCCTTGCTTGGGGTGTCTTACGTATGTGTTCTCTTATCTGTATATTATATCCGATCGCTGATTGGACATCCTGAATGAGAGCAGGGGGGTAAGGGTTCAAATCTCCGGCTGGTTTGTACTTCTGGAGACAATAAAGAGCGGCGGCGTTTTCCACGCCGCCGCCGGTTTTTCGTTCGATCTCTTTCAGGTTTTCTCGCCAGTTTAGAGATTTCAAGTCAGGTGATGAGGTTCAATGGTTACCCCTCGTCTCTTTGAAACAAACCCTTAATTTTATTGAAGAGAACCTGATATAACCCTGCAAATCCACTGGGGTAAAAGATCATGATCAAGATCATCAAGATCCCATATATGACCAGGTGAAGTCCCGGCAGGTCAGTAAAATTTGACCGCAGGTTCTGAATGAAGAAAACAAAGGGGAAAGAGACGGTCATCCCGCCCCATAAGCTTCCCCGGCCTCCGATATAGGCCATTGCCAGTGCTTCCACGGTTTTAGAGGTGTGCATCAGGTTCGGTGTCAGAATACCGATGTAGTGAGCGTAAAATCCTCCCAGCAGGCCGGCGAAGAAACAGGAGACCGCGAAGTTCAAAACCCGGTACAGAGTGGGATTGATCCCGGAGGCCCGGGCTGCGTCGATGTTTTGGCCAATGGCTTTAAAGGCGAGTCCGAACCTGGAGTTGGTGATCAATTTAAGGATGATGTAGATCAGGAGGGACATGCCCAGGACGATGTAGAAGTAAGGCAGGTTGCTGGTCGATTGCAGAAGGGGTTTGACCTGCAATCCCTGGGCCCCTCTGGTCAGGCTGGTCAGGTTATTGGTGATGCCCATCAGGGCAATACCCACGAACCAGGCCATAACGGCGGCGAAAATCCCTCGCAAACGCAGGGTCAAGAACCCGAGTCCTAACCCGATCAACCCGGCGAAAATCGCGCCCAGCCAGATTGTCAGCCAGGGGGAAAGATCAGGGTGGATGAGGATAATCGGCAAATCGCTGGCTAAGATGGCGGATGTGTAAGCGCCCAGGCCTAATAGAGCCGCAAACCCGAAGTTTACGACGTTAATGTAACCGGCTGTGAAGTCGAAGGCCACAGCCTGTCCTGCGAGGTACGCGCCAAAGACGAGCCACCGCCGGATGTACTCTTGGTTAAAAGGCGGGATCAGCGGCAGCAACGCAACTAAGATGAAGAAAACCACGCCAACAGGAGTAAAACCGACTTGATGAAGCGTATTGATCAGCGGATTGTTTCCATTTTGGCGTCTTTCATCTTGTTTTGTTTTTTGGGATGTCATAAGTAGACTCCAATCAAAGATCTCATGTTTATGGATGTATTTTTATTATTCCTGGATACCTTTCACTTCGGAGCCGAAGATGCCCGAAGGGACAACCAAGAGGACGATGATCATGATGATGGTGGGGATGACGTTGATCAGGGCCCCGTAGGTGAATTGCTGTGTCGCTGTTTGCAGGATGGAGACGATGAAACCACCGACTACGGCACCAATCACATTTCCTAACCCGGCCATCATGACCACGAACCAGGCTGTATAGAGCGGGGTTAGGCCCACGTTGGGGTGAGCCTGGAACATGAATAATAAGCTGCCACCCGCAATGGAGGCCATGGCGGTTGCCAATCCGAAGGTAAGGGGGAAGATGAAGTTAAGGTTGATGCCCATCATTTTCGCACCCACCTCATCCTGGGAAACGGCCCGGATTGCTCTCCCTGTCCTCGTCCGGCGCAGGAAGAACCATAAGGCGACAATAC
>JAGXKM010000021.1 GCA_018335275.1 Anaerolineales bacterium
AATTTTTGCATTCCGGGCGATCATTTTCTCGTTTCTTTTTATTTTCATGTTCCATCTCACTCCTGCTATTCAGCGAATTTGGCTGCCTGGGCGGTGAATTGTTCCTGGATGGCAGTTTTGAGGTCGGTCAACAAGTCAGACTTCACAGATCGTTTGGCAAGTTTGAGGGCGCTGAGCAACGCCACATCATCCGACCTGCCGTGGGCAACGAAAACTAAGCCGTTGATGCCCAACAAGGGAGCTGCCCCTATTTTCCGGGGGTCCAGAAGTTCCTTGACATTATTAAATGCTGGCATAGCTAAACCAGCGCCCACTTTTGTGCGCAGGCTGCTGGTAAGTTCTTCTTTCAGGATGTCTAAAAGGAGCTTGGAAACAGCTTCACTTGTCTTGATAAGCACGTTTCCTGAGAATCCGTCCGTGATGGCAACATCTACCTCTCCCCCAAATAATTCTTTTGGTTCCACATTCCCGTAAAAATTCAAATCGCTGTCCTTGAAAAGGGGGAAGGTTTCTTTTACCAGTTGGTTTCCTTTTCCTTCTTCTTCGCCGTTTGATAATAAGCCTACTTTTGGGGAAGCAACTCCTAACACCTTTTCTGCATAGAGGGAACCCATGATGCCGAACTGGATGAGGAATAAAGGCTTGCAATCCGCGTTTGCACCGATGTCTGCCATGACCGTTTGGCCCTGCCGGGTTGGAAGGACGGTAGTCAAAGCCGGACGTTTGACTCCCTTGATGCGGCCTAAACGAAAAAGGGCATTGACCATGGCCCCGCCCGTGTTCCCAGCGGTCACAAAAGCCTGGGCCTTTCCAGATTTAACCAAATCCAGGCCCACCGCCATAGAATTATCCGATTTTCGGCGGGCGTTCCGGGCGGGTTTGTCCGTCATCTCCAAGACTTCTGGGGCGTGGACGAATTTAACCCGGGGATTGGGTCCCCGTTTTTCGATCAGGGGTTTAATTTTCTCTTCTTGCCCGACCAATGTGACAGTCAGGTCGAGCTGTTCGCTGGCCTGGTAAGCGGCTTCCAGTTCAGGTCCAGGGTGATCGTCGCTTCCCATAGCGTCCAGGACGATATTCATGGAGGGAGTCTCCTTGGTTTTTCGCTCTTTTTAAGTGATCTTGACAATCTTCTGTAGGAGATTATAATACCACTGCTCACAGCGGGGTAGAGATACCCTGAGGTGGACTCAGGAAAATTGTTACGAGCGCTGGTGCTGGAACTGGCAGACAGGTATGGTTGAGGGCCATATGCCTTTACGGGCGTGCGGGTTCGATTCCCGCCCAGCGCATTTTTCAAATGCCGCCTTCCGGCGGCTTTTTTGATGATCAGGGCTTCTCTTTCCATCTCTTCCCCCCAAGCCTTGTGGATAACTCCGTATACAGGACGGGTAGCGCGAGCTCTGGTGGGCGAGCTGGGGGGACCGTTTTTTAGATCCGGTGATATTTTTGGCTCTTGAAAAGCGCTGGATAGGATTTATCTCTCCGGGATTCATTGATTTCCCGCTGAATCTCTAGGGAAGGGGTTTAAATTGGGCTGTGAAGTGACGCATTAGTTCTGGTTGATAGGTGATTTTAAAACCTGATATTTCTTTTTTTCCCTGGGCGACCTTTTTGAATACATCAACGACATAATCGAGATGGCTTTGCGTGTAGGACCTGCGGGGGATTGCCAAGCGGACCAACTCCATTTCAGGATAGACCATTTCCCCCGTATCAGGATCAGGATGAGCAAAAGCTACTGAGCCTAGTTCCACACCCCGGACTCCCCCTTCAATATAAAGAGCGGCCACCAGGGCTTGACCTGGAAATTTGGGTTGAGGGATGTGTGGAAGTAATTTTCCAGCATCGATGTACACCGCATGCCCACCCGGAGGTTCGAGGATGGGAATACCTGCACTCTTCAGCTCGCCAGCCAGGTAAGCGGTCTGTTTCAAACGGTACATTAAGTATTCTTCATTCAGACCTTCCCGCAGGCCAATGGCGATGGCATCCAGGTCTCGACCCGCCAGACCTCCATAGGTTATAAACCCCTCTCTCAGGATGAGTTCATTGCTGACTCTCTGGTAAAGTTTTTTGTCATTCAGGGCTAAAAATCCTCCGATGTTTACCAAAGCATCCTTCTTAGCGGACATCGTCGCTCCGTCCGCGAGGGAGAAAATCTCCCGTGCGATCTCTAAAGGGCTTTTATCTTCATACCCTTCTTCTCGCAGCTTGATGAAGAAGGCGTTTTCTGCAAAACGGCAGGCGTCGATAATAAATGGGATTTCGTGTTCGTGATAGATGCTTGCGACCTGGCGCAGGTTTTCCATGGAGACAGGTTGTCCTCCGCCGGCGTTATTGGTGATGGTGATCATACCGAAAGGGATCTGCTTTGGACCTATTTCTTTGATGAAATCCTGTAATTTTTCAAGGTCCATGTTGCCCTTGAAGGGGTGAGGATCAGCGCCTTTAAAGGCTTCCTGGATCACAAGGTTGGTCGGTCTTCCTCCACGGGCTCTTATATTTCCTTCTGTGGTGTCGAAATGCATATTGGAAGGGACATACTGCCCTTTCTGGAGAGCGACCGCACAGAGGATGTTTTCTGCTGCTCTTCCCTGATGTGTGGGGACAAAATAATCAAAACCAAAGATTTCGTCGATCGCTGCAGCCAGGCGATGGTAGGAACGCGCTCCAGCGTAAGATTCATCCCCTTTCATCATCCCTGCCCATTGCTCCTGGCTCATGGCGCCGGTGCCCGAATCCGTCAACAAATCGATGAAAATTTGATTTGATTTTAATCCGAAAACATTATAGCCAGCTTCCCGCAAAGCCTGTTCTCGCTCTTCCCGGTCGATGAGAGAGATGGGTTCGACCATTTTGATCCGAAAAGGTTCAGGTGGATGGTTTGTCATGGGGCCTCCAGCGAGCATAGGAATGGTCTCTCTCAAGTGTAGCATGTCATAGATATCAACCCAAGTGATAAAATACAGTCTTAGCTGGTGTGATTGGAAATGCAGAGTTCATGTTTGTAAAGGAACGCTATGCTGGAAATTGAAAGATTTATTTTGGGACCGATTCAAACAAACTCATACTTGATCGCTGATCCCAGCGCTCAAAAAACAGTGGTGATTGATCCTGCCTGGGAAGGTTCTCAAATTGTAAAAGAAGCCAGGAAAAGGGGGTGGACGATGACAGCGATTTGGCTCACTCATGCTCATTTTGATCACATTGGCGGGGTTGCTGGTGTGGTTGATGAAATCCCTCCCGGGAAGAGAGGTTCTCTTCCCATTGGTTTACACCAGGAAGACATGGAGATCTGGAAGAACAAGGGGGGAGCCCCCATGTTTGGCATGGAGTTGGATCCCGGTCCCCAACCGAATTTGCTCTTTGAGCATGGCCAGAGTTTATCTTTGGGGTCTTTAAGATTTGAAGTCCGCTTTGCTCCCGGCCACACGCCGGGTCATGTCATGTTTTATTGTTCAGAGGAAGAGGTTTTATTCAGCGGAGATGTTTTGTTCCAGGGCGGGATAGGCAGAACGGACCTGCCCGGCGGGAATCATCGAAACCTGCTTCATTCCATCCAGACCCAGGTCCTATCCCTGCCCGATTCGACCCGGGTGTACAGCGGGCATGGGCCGCCGACGACTGTGGGGCGGGAACGGGAACGGAATCCGTTTTTATAGATGTGCTCGCATATTTGAAAAACAGAAACCCCGTCAGGCACGGATTTACTGCCTAACGGGGTTGTTCTTTGTGTTCTTTTAGGGATCTGGCGAGGATCCCTTGGATCTTACTTCGCGTAGTCTACAGATCGCGTTTCCCTGATCACGGTCACTTTGATTTTCCCGGGGTACTGCATGGTTTCTTCAATGTTCTTGGAGATTTCTCTTGCCAAACGGGTGGCCGCCAGATCGTCCACTTTCTTGGGCTTTACAAAGATCCGGACTTCGCGGCCGGCTTGGAGAGCGTATGATTTTTTTACTCCCGTGAAAGAATTCGCCACGTCTTCTAAAGCTCGAACCCTTTTTAGATATTGCTCCAGGCTTTCCCGTCGGGCTCCCGGCCTGGCGCCTGAAATGGCGTCAGCGGCTTCCACGATAATGGCTTCCACGCTTTGCTGTTCGACTTCGTGGTGGTGGGAGGCTATGGCATTGATCACAGCATCTGGCACACCATAACGTTCAGCAAACTCTGCCCCAATTTGGGCGTGGGTGCCTTCTACGTTATGGTCCATGGCTTTCCCCAGATCGTGTAAAAGCCCTCCAGCTTTGGCAATTTCGATGTTAGCTCCGATTTCGGAGGCCAGTACAGAGGCCAATTGTGCGGTTTCCACGGCATGGGATAGTTGATTTTGGCCGTAGGAGGTCCGGAATTTCAAAGACCCCAATTTTTTGATGATCTCCGAGTGAAGTCCGGGAACGCCGGCCTCGTAGGTCGCTTCTTCACCGGCCTCAGCGATGACTTTCTCAATATTCTCTTTTTCCTTCTCGACGATTTTTTCGATGTGTGCTGGATGAATGCGGCCGTCCAGGACAAGTTTTTTCATGGCTTGTTTGGCGATCTCGCGGCGGACAGAGTCAAAACAGGAGATGGTCACCGCTTCCGGGGTATCGTCAACGATCACATCTACACCAGCAGCTTTTTCAAAGGCCCGGATGTTCCGTCCGTTGCGTCCGATAATCCTGCCTTTCATGTCGTCAGAAGGGAGGGAGACTGTCGAGGAAGTCACCTCATCCACATGATCTGAGGCAACCCGCTGGATGGCATCGGCAATCAACTTGCGGGCCTTTCGCTCCCCCTTCTCACGGGCCTCGGTTTCAATTTCGCGGACGATCCGGGACATGTCATTTCGAGATTCCCTCTCAACGCGTTCAAAAAGGATCTCCTGGGCTTCTTCTTTTGTTAATTGACTGATGCGTTCCAGTTCACGCGAAGCCTCTTGATAGATCTTTTTTGTCTCGTTAGCTTTTTTATCAAGTGAGCTTTGGCGTTGGCTGAGAGAGTGTTCCCGATCCTCAAGTTTTTCAGCCCGCCGATCTAACTGGTCGCTCCGCCGCTGCAGGCGTTCTTCATAGCGGTTGAGTTCAGTTCTTCTTCTGCTGGCTTCCTCTTCAGCTCCGCGGTTGATCTCCAGGGCCCGATCTTGAGCTTCCTTGATGATCTCTGTTGACTTATCTTCCGCGTTCCTGAGGATGCGGTTGGCCTGTGTTTGCTTTTTCTCAGTTTGTTTGGTTGTTATATAGTGTTTTAGAAAGTACCCCACGGCGATTCCTAAAACGAGGGTACTAATACTGATGATCAGGGTGTTGATATTCATAGGTAAACCTCGTTTGTTTTCTGAACAGCTGTAAAGCTGATGTTTTGATTTGGGTGATGAAAAAACTCTATAAAAAATAATGACTGATTTTTAGGTCTATCTTAGGGTTCTTCGTTCAATTCACTCCAGACTCTTTGAGCGGTCTCTTTGCATATGTTGTATGGAAAACCGCGTCTACCCAAATAGCCGTATAATTTTCGTTCAAAATCGGGTCGGTCGAGGTTTTCAATCCGTCTCAGTTTATTTTGAGCGACTTCGTAAGCCATTTCGTGATCATTTACATCCTCAACGGCTTTCTCGATGATCTTCCTTGGTACGCCTTTTTGTCTGAGTTCCGCTTTGATGGCCCATTGACTCCGGGGGTGAAATGCAGCCCGGTTTTCCACCCAGGTTTGGGCAAAGGCCAGGTCATCTACTAATCCATTCTCCGAGAGCCGTTTTAAAACTTTTTCGACAGCGGCCTCCGGGACCTCATGTTTTTGGAGGTTGCGCCTGACCTCTTCCTTCGACCTGGACCGGTAACTGAGATAATGAAGGGCCCGCTTGTACGCTCTCTCTATTTGATCTGCTTTTTTAAGTTCTTCGATCTTCTCGTGGCTGAGTTGGTCTCCGACTTTTAGCCAGGGGGCTACAGCCCGGGCGATCCCGAATCCAAATTCCCCATCGAGGTAAACATTCAACCGCTGGGGGTCGTTTTTTTGTGGTTTGAGATCGGTTATCTTTAACATCATACAGCCGTGTCTCTGCCTGGAGAGGCCACGGCTGATATTTTAATATTGATCCCTTAAATGCTTACGGACACTGCAAAGGAATGACGAATGTCAGGAAATATTCAATTCAAAAGCTCAGGTAATCTAAAGTCCACCTTGGTTCGTCAATTTCTTAAAGCCGAGTCTTATTTTCGAATCCACATGATGTGGTTTTGAGATCAATATTTTTTACGCCGCAGCCGCTTTGGATGTGAATAGTAGCGGCAGAGGATGTGCTAGGACAAGGGTTCCTTTGCTTTTGGGATCATAGAGAGACGGATTGCTCGTTCTAATTCTTGTGCGATCTCCGTCTGGTGATGGAGAAATCCCTCTACAGCTCGTTGTCCTTGTCCAAGGTGATGGTTCCGGTACCTATAGTTAGAACCTTGTCGTGTGATTATCTTTTCTTTTAAACCCAGAGAAAGTAATTCTCTTTCTCTGATTACACCCCTATTATACACGATCTCTATGACTGTGCGCTTTTTTGGGACAGAAAATCTGTTCTTATTTATTTTTGCCTGAATTTTCACCCCCGTGTTGTTTCCTTGATGGCGAATATGATCCTGAATCCTGAGTTCAATGCGCACAGCGGCGTGAAGCTTTACGGTCATCCCTCCCGGGGTCGTCTCTGGTGTTCCGTACCCGGGTCGAATCCTGGTTCTCATCTGGTTGGTGCACACGAGTGTACCCTGGGTTTGATGGCAGATTCTTTCAATTTTTCGAAGGTAAAAGGATAATATCCGATTCAGTTGCCCCCAAGCCCTTTCCCTGTTTTGAATCTCTTTTTCTGAAACGAGGGCAGCGAGGGAGTCGATGATGACCAGGTCGATGTCTTTGGTGTGGAGAAGGAAACAGCACATCTCCAGGGCATCCTCTCCGGTCCGGGGCCTGGCCAGGAGCATCCTTTGCTCATCTACACCACAGCAAACCGCGTATCTGGGATTGAGTCCATTCTCCATATCCATGTACAAACACCGCAAGCCTCTTTTTTGGGCTTGAGCAACGATCTGGAGAGCCAGGGTAGTTTTTCCCGCGGAGGGAGAACCATATATTTCCGTGATTTCGCCTCTGGGTATACCCTCTGTTCCCAGGGCCATATCCAATTTTATCGAACCGGTAGGGATCACGTCCATCATTCTCAATTGAGTCCATTATGGCAGATGTTGAGCCGAATTGGAAGAAATCAGAGACAGGCCTTTGTTTCAGTGTATCCAAAGGTAGCGAGCCCTGCAAGAGGCTGCTGATCTTAACTCGGAGGATGACAAGAAGCCGGGGTTGATGGTAGGATATACACTCATGGAGGTATAAATGCGTATATGTTTTGTATGTTTGGGAAATATCGTTCGCAGCCCCTTAGCTGAGAACTTGTTTGCCCACGTGAGTGAAGAAAAAGGGGTCAGAGATAAGTATGAAGTGGATTCTGCGGGCACATCTGGCTATCATGTTGGGGAGGCACCCGATGCCCGGATGCGTAAAGTGGCCCGTGAACATGGCTTGAAATATTCAGGCCGTGCCCGCCAATTTCAACCCGAGGATTTTGGTCGCTTTGACTTGATCGTGGCTATGGATACCGAGAACCGCCGCGTATTGCAGCAAATGGCCTCCACACCTGAACAGGAGGAAAAAATCAGACTGATGAGGGAGTTTGACCCCCAAGGTGGACCCAATCAGCCTGTTCCAGACCCTTATTATGGAGGGGTGGATGGGTTTAAAAAAGTGTTCAAAATTGTAGAACGTTCTGTGAGAGGGTTGTTGGAGGCTTTGGAAGGTGAAGAAGAAGTATAAACCGGTTCAAGTCTGGTGCCGGGAACATGGATATGGTGACGTGGTTTCTGTAGAACCGGTGGGTGGGGGATGCATTAATCAAGGGGCGATCCTGAAGGCCGAGAGCCAAAAATCGTTTTTTATCAAGACAAACCCCCGTGCGCCTTCTGATATGTTTCCCCGGGAAGCGGAGGGGTTGAAAGCCCTAAGTGTTGAGAAGGGTCCTTATGTGCCGAAGGTGTATAAAGCGGAGGAAGGGTTTATCCTTCTAGAAAACCTTGAACCGTCTCCGCGGGCGAAAGATTATTGGCCCGACTTCGGGTGCCAGTTGGCTTCCCTTCACCAGCACACGAAGGATCATTTCGGTTTCGATCATGATAATTACATAGGCAGCACTCCCCAGAAGAACCCTTGGACGCAGAGCGGTTTCAGGTTCTTTGCCCAACATAGACTGCTCTTCCAGGCGGAGCTGGCCCGAAATCGAGGGCATTTATCTGGCCAGGATATGAAGAATATCGAATTTATCGCCCGCCAGCTTGAGCAATGGATCCCTGTGCAGGAGGCATCTCTGATCCATGGAGATCTGTGGAGCGGGAATGCCATCACTAATCAAGCAGGGGAGCCCGCGATCATCGATCCTGCGGCCCATTTTGGGTGGGGGGAAGCAGAACTGGCTATGACAAACCTGTTCGGGTCTTTTCCGGAGGAGTTCTACCAGGCGTATCAGGAAGTAAGGCCTTTGGAACCCGGCTTTCGGGAGCGTTTTCCTCTCTATAATCTGTACCACTTATTAAATCATCTCAATTTGTTCGGCGCAGGATACCTATCCCAGGTCCGATCCACGATAGCCTCGTATACTTGATGGTTTTGATTTCACATTGATTGGTCTTGAATATGCCCGTTTGTTCTAGGAGAAAAGAGCGTGCTTGTGAGGAGTTTTGTCCAGAGCGCAGGTTACAGAAATAAGTTAACCAATTTCTTAGATTGTGGGGATAAAATTATCTGGGCACATTTCACGAGAGGAGGAAGAAGGTAGATGGCGGTACCATACTGGGTGCAGGACGCGGTTTTTTATCAGATCTTTCCCGATCGGTTCGCAAATGGCGATCTTGAAAATGACCCGCCTAATGTGCAAAGGTGGGGTGCGAAACCTACCATCTGGGGGTTTCAAGGTGGTGACCTGCGGGGTGTGATCCAGAAATTTGATTATCTCCTTGATTTGGGAGTCACCGCCTTGTATTTCAACCCGATTTTTCAGGCTACGTCAAATCACCGATACAACATCAGTGATTATTATCATATAGATCGCAAACTGGGAGACAGGGATGATTTCCAGGCGCTGCTGGATGTCGCTCACCAGAATGGTGTTCGCGTTATCTTAGATGGCGTATTTAACCACTGTGGGAGAGGCTTTTTTGCCTTTAACGATGTCTTGGAAAACCATTCTCATTCTCCTTACATGGATTGGTTTCACCTTAATAACATCCCTCCTGATGCGTATTCACCGGGCGACGCGGATGATTATGAAGCCTGGTGGAAATTTAAGAGTTTGCCGAAATTCAATACTGACAACCCTGAGGTGCGGGAATACATCTTTAATGTCGCTGAATACTGGATTCGCCAGGGGGCAGACGGCTGGCGTTTGGATGTGCCCAACGAGATCGATGATGGTGAGTTTTGGGCGGAATTCCGCCACGTGGTCAAATCTGTAAATCCGGATGCTTACCTGGTGGGTGAGATCTGGGATGGAAATCCGGAATGGGTGGGGGAGGAACGCTTTGACGGGTTGATGAATTATCCTTTCCGGGATGCCCTCTTGGCGTATTTGCTGGGCGAAAGTTCCCCCAAAGAATTTTCACAAAAGGTGGATCAGATGCTCAGCATCTACGAGCAAGATCATGCCCGGGCCATGTACCTCCCTCTAGGCTCCCATGATACTCGGCGTTTGGCAACGATCCTGGGAGGAGAGCTGAAGAAAGTGAAATTAGCTTACCTGCTTCAATTCTCTTTTCTTGGAGCGCCCGCTATCTATTACGGGGATGAAATTGGTTTGCAGGGCGGGAAAGATCCAGACTGTCGTCGGGCCTTTCCATGGCAGGAAGAGGATTGGGATGTTGCATTGCGGAAGTATGTGAGGCGGTTAATCGACCTCCGAAAACGAAATCCTGTTCTCCGCCGGGGATCATACCAAACCCTGTATGTCGGCGAAGAGGACGGGGTGATGGCTTTTGGACGCCGATTGGGAGAAGAACGGATCCTCGTCATCCTTAATGCCAGCTCGTCCGGTCGATATCTTCAGCTCGACGTGGGAAAATTGGGTTGGCAAGATGACCGCATTCTCCAGGATATGTTGAACGCCAATGAGTATCGGGTATCCGATCAGGGAATAGAAATTGAACTCCAGCCATGGAGCGGTTATTGGATCGGCAATGGGGGTATTTAATACTTTATTAACGTTTTATGAAATCAGTAACAAATTTTGATGGTAAAATAATACGCTTGGAGAACAGGCAGGAATCGGAAAGTCTTTATATTGATTGATCATGCAAACAGGAAATTAGTGTTGGAGGAGGATTATTAATGATGGCAGATCGCAAGTGGGTATATTTATTCAGTGAAGTGGAAGAGGCTGAGGCGCATGTTGGGGGTGATTGGGATGGGGTCCGAGAACTTCTAGGAGGCAAGGGCGCAAATTTAGCGGAAATGACCCGGATTGGTATACCTGTTCCGCCAGGGTTTACGGTGACAACGGAAGCCTGTAATGCTTTTTTGGAGGCGGGCGAAGAGTTCCCAGAAGGCATGTGGGATCAAGAACTTAGAGCAATGAAAGCGGTTGAAGAAAAGACGGGGAAGGGATTTGGCGATCCGGAGAATCCCTTGCTGGTATCCAGCCGTTCCGGGGCAGTGCAATCCATGCCGGGAATGATGGACACAGTGCTCAACATTGGTCTGAACGATGAGACCGCAAAAGGAATGATCGAGCTCACGGACGACCCCCGTTTTGTGTATGACTCATACCGCCGATTGGTGCAGATGTTTGGTTCAGTGGTTCTGGGGGTGGACGATGAAGCCTTCGAAGAGGTCCTGGATGAGTATAAAGAAGAAAAGGGCGTTGATCTGGACACAGATCTGGACGCTGAGGATATGAAAGAACTCACCGAGGACTTCAAAGGGATCATTGAAGCCGAAGGGATGCATTTCCCGGATGATCCTTATGAGCAGCTCCGCATGTCCACGGAGGCAGTGTTCAGCTCCTGGAATGTAAAGCGAGCTGTGGACTACCGGAATGCGACGGGTATCCCGCATGATCTGGGCACGGCGGTCAATGTCATGACCATGGTCTTTGGCAATATGGGCGAGAACTCCGGCACCGGCGTGGCCTTCACCCGGGATCCCTCCACGGGAGAAAAGAAACTGTGGGGAGAATATCTCTTGAACGCCCAGGGTGAGGATGTGGTGGCAGGCATACGCAACGCAGAAGAAATTCAACACCTTGAAGAGGATATGCCGGAGGTGTATGAGGAATTTCAGGACATCACTCAGAAACTTGAGGAACATTATAAAGAAGTTCAGGATGTCGAGTTCACGATTGAAAATGGCAAGTTGTGGATGCTTCAGACCCGTGATGGGAAGCGGACCGCGAAAGCCGCGGTGAAGATCGCAGTGGACTTTACGAAGGAGGGGCTGATTCCGAAAGCGGAAGCGGTCTCCCGGATCGAACCTTATCAGGTGGATACACTGCTTCACCCCCGTTTTGTGGAAGAAGCCAAACAGAAAGCCATTAAGGACAGCCGGCGCTTTGCAACCGGCGTCAATGCTTCTCCCGGTGCGGCGATCGGTCGGGTGTATTTTGACGCAGACACCGCGGAAATGAAATCCAAAGAGGACGGCCAGGATGTGATCATGGTCCGGCCCTTTACCAAGCCGGATGATGTGCACGGCATGCTGGCTTCTAAAGGCATCCTGACCAGCGAAGGCGGCGCGACATCGCATGCTGCTGTGGTCGCCCGCCAGTTTGGTATCCCCTGTGTGGTTGGGGCCTCAGCGGTTGAGATTGACCGTGATAAACGCCTCCTGAAAGCAAATGGGGTCACCGTTGAAGAAGGGGAGTATATCTCCGTAGACGGGACCACAGGCGAAGTATTCACAGGCAAGATCGACTCCGTGTCACCGACCCTGGATGAGCAGACGGAACTACTGGAACTCCTGACCTGGGCGGATGATATTGTGGACCAGGAAGGCATCCGGGAAGCCCCCGGAGCCGGACCCACGCGCGGACTGCAGGTCTGGGCCAATGCGGATTACCCGGAGGACGCGGAACGAGCCCGTTCTTATGGGGCGCGGGGCATCGGGTTGTGCCGCACGGAGCACATGTTCTTTGAACCGGAACGGCTGCCCATTGTTCAGGATATGATCCTGGCGGACAGCGTGAAAAAGCGCCAGGAAGCTTTGGACAAGCTCCTCCCTTACCAGCGAGATGACTTTGACGGCCTCTTTGAGGTTATGACTGGCCTGCCGGTCATCATCCGCCTCATTGATCCCCCCCTGCATGAGTTTATGCCCGATGAACGCGAATTGATGGAGGAAGTGATCGAAAACCGCCTCAAGGGTGAGGAAGACGAAGAGAAACGGGAACTTTTAGCGAGCGTACGCAACCTGCATGAAAGCAACCCCATGATGGGATTGCGCGGGGTGCGCCTGAGCGTGGTCATGCCTGAGATCGTGGAAATGCAGGTCCGGGCCATTTTCGAAGCCGCCGCGGACGTCAAGCTGCGGGGTCTGGACCCCAAGCCTGAGGTGATGATCCCCCTCACCGGCCATATCAACGAGTTGAAAGTCATCCAGCCCGATCTGGAAGAAATCGCCCAGAAGGTGATGGAAGAGAAGGGGGTCGAGTTTGAATACAAATTCGGGACCATGATCGAGATCCCCCGGGCCGGGTTAACCGCGGATGAGATCGCGGAGACAGCGGAGTTCTTCTCCTTCGGGACGAATGACCTGACCCAGTTTACTTTCGGGTACAGCCGGGATGACGCGGAACGCAACTTCCTGGTCCAGTACATCGAGGAAGGCATTCTCCCTGAGAATCCCTTCCAGACCATCGACCGCCATGGCGTGGGACAGCTGATGGATATCACCGTCAAGAAAGGCCGTTCCACGCGGCCCGAGCTGGAAGTCGGGATCTGCGGAGAGCACGGCGGCGACCCGGATTCCATAGAATGGTGCCATTTAATTGGCCTTGATTATGTGAGCTGTTCACCGTACCGCGTTCCTGTAGCCCGTCTGGCAGCAGCCCATGCGGCGATGAAACACAGAAAGAACGATTAACCAAAATCAAAGTTTTGTTGATAAAGGGCAAGGGAGGGGGACTTGCTCTTTTTTTATTGGTTGGAATGGAGTGAAGATTAAAGTTTTACTTCCTGACCCGTTTTTTATGCTTGAAATGTGAAAATTCATGATAAGATTTGAAAAGAGCATGACTTATCTTAGCTATATTAAACTAAGGGAGAAAGGAGAGCAGGATGGATTTTGGAAAAGCTTTTACATTTGTCTTTGAAGACGAAGAATGGATCAAGAAAATAGGTCTGGCCGGATTGATTTCATTGATACCAATCATCGGTTGGTTTTTCCTCATCGGTTGGGGATTCAAAGTCACCCGGCGTGTCATAGCAGGTGATCCCAACCCATTGCCCGATTGGAGTGAACTCGGAGAATTTCTGGTCAAAGGCCTTTTGGTATCCGTAGTGGCCTTTGTTTATTCCCTTCCCGTCATTCTCATCCAGGGGTGCAGCGCGAGTTTGATCCCTCTCTTTGGAAGCGGAGATCAGGAAGTATTGGTTACTATTATCTCGATTTTTACCGCTTGTGTCAGCTGCTTTTCCGTTTTGTATGGGATTGTGATGGGGTTGGTGCTTCCTGCTGCAATTGGCAATTATGCGGCAAAAGATGAATTTGGGGCAGCTTTCCGATTTGGAGAAGTGTTCAGATTGGTGCGGAAAGATTTGGGCGCTTACATCATCGTTTTGCTGGGCAGTATAGTGGCCAGTTTAGTCGCTTCGTTAGGCGTGATTGCTTGTGTCATCGGCGTGCTTTTCACCAGCGCGTACGCCATTGTTGTCAACGGTCATCTCATTGGACAGGCATATAATAGAGCGGCTTCCAGCGTTCTCCCAGAAGAAGAAGCTGTTCCATCTGAGTGATCTGTTCGATCCTTTCTAAAATAAAAAAGCGATGCTCTGCAAGGCATCGCTTTTTTTCTTTCTAGATCACAGCGTACTTACCCGAGCTCTTTTTCCGCAAACGCATATCCCCGCTCCAGGGCTTTATAGTTCATGGACAGGGTTTCCCTGTGCCGCTCAGGGATGTGCTCTTCCAGGGCTGCTTTGATCATCTCCATGGTGAGGATGGGTTCCATTTTCACCATGGAGCCGGTCATGACCATATTCGCCAGCCGCGACATGCCGATGTCCTCAGCAATTTGATTGGCAGGGAGGAGCAGAGTCCGAATTTCTTGCCGTTCAAACTCACGGTTGACGAGGGAAGAATTGGCGATCAAGACGCCATTTTCAGGCATCAGCGGTTCGTATTTATCCACGGAGGGCAGGTTGAGGGCCAAAACGATATCTGGGTATCTGACCAGAGGGGACCCAATTAAGGTCTCGGAGATGATCACCGTGCAGTGTGCGGTCCCCCCCCGCATCTCCGGCCCATAGGATGGGATCCAGGTCACCTCATATCCGTTATCCATTGCGGCGTAGGCAAGGACCTGGCCGGCAAACAGCGTTCCCTGTCCTCCAAATCCTGAAATGATAATGCTGGTTTCTTCCATAACTCATGTTCTCCTTTTATACCCGGAGTTCTTGGAGGGCGGGGGTGACTTTATAATCTCCTAAAGGATACACGGGAAGCATTTTTTCCTCAACGAAACCCAGGGCTTCCTGCGCTGACATGCTCCAGTTTGTGGGACAGGAGGAGAGTAATTCCACCATGGAAAACCCTAAGCCCCGTTCCTGGGCTTCAAAAGCCAAACGAATGGCTTTTTTGGCTTTTCGGATGTTGCTGGCATCATGCAAACTGCGTCTGACAATGTACCCGGAGCCTTCCATTTGGGCCAGCAGTTCTGCCATTTTCAGGGGATATCCAGCCAATTCGACATCCCGTCCGTACGGGGAGGATGTGGTTTTCATCCCGGGCAGGGTGGTCGGCGCCATCTGACCCCCGGTCATGCCGTAAATGGCGTTGTTGATGAAGATCACGGTGAGATTTTCTCCCCTGCCAGCGGCATGCATGATCTCTGCGATGCCAATGGAGGCTAAATCGCCATCTCCTTGATAGGTGAAGACGGTGTTATCGGGGAGGACGCGTTTTATGCCCGTGGCCATGGCGGGTGCGCGCCCGTGGGCTGCTTCCACAAAGTCCATTTCAAAGTAATTGTAGGCAAACACAGAGCAGCCAACGGGAGCTACCCCGATCGTCTTTTCCCTCAGGCCCATTTCGTCTATGACTTCGGCAACCAGGCGGTGGGCTACACCGTGCGTGCACCCGGGGCAGTAATGCGTGTGGACATCTGTAAAAGATTCGGGTCGTTGATAAATTACTTCTGTTTTCGCTTCCACCATTATTGATCTCCCGTTCTCATTTTTTCTAGGCGGTCCATCCATTCATCTCGCGGATCTCCGCTGATCTCTCCTTCGTTTTTCGAAACGCGGCGGATTTCATCCAGGATTTCATCCGGAAGGGGGGTGACGCCTCCCAACCGGCCGTAGAACTCGACAGGGACCTTGCCCTTGACGATTTTTTGGACGTCGTCCAGCATCATGCCTGAGTTCATTTCCACAACCAGGATTCTCTGGACCTGGTCGCATAATTCTTCCAGCCGACCTTCGGGGAAGGGGGCGAGCGTAATCGGCCGCAGTAAACCCACAGGGATCCCTTCAGCCCGGGCGTCCCGGACAGCGGATGACGCGACCCTGCCTGCGGTGCCAAAACCAATCACCAGTATTTCCGGGTTATCCATCTGATATTCCTGGAAACGGACCTCGTTTTTCTCCACCTCTTTCCAACGCCTCAATAGTCGAAGGTTGGTGATCTCTTCGTCTTCCGGATCAATGTAGATGGAAGTCAGGATATTGGGGTCCCTATCTTTCGCGCCGCGAACAGCCCATTCGGGTATTTCGTCTGAGATCTCCCGCATGGGGGGGAGCTCTGCAGGTTCCATCATTTGTCCCATATTGCCATCGACCACTACATGCACGATGGAAAGGTATTTCTCGGCCAGATCAAAGGCCAGGGAGATGTAATCAACGGCTTCTTGAACGGTGGCCGGGGCCAGCACAATGGGGAAATAATCCCCATGTCCTCCGCCTTTGATCATCTGGTAATAATCCCCCTGTGAAGGGGCGATGTTCCCCAAGCCGGGGCCGCCCCGCATAACGTTGACGATCACAGCCGGGACCTCGGTGCCGGCGATGTAGGATATCCCCTCCATCATCAAACTTACCCCTGGACTGGAAGAGGCTGTCATCACTCTTTTCCCTGTGCAGGCGGCTCCGTAGACCATGTTGATCGCCGCCACTTCACTTTCCGCTTGCACGAATGCCCGGCCGAGTTTGGGCATCCGTCTCGCCATATGCTCTAAAAATTCCGTGGAGGGGGTAATGGGGTAGCCAAAAAAAGCTTCCACACCTGCACGTATCGCTGCTTCTGCGAAGGCTTCGTTTCCCTTTAGCAATTCTTTCGCCACTGTTTAGGTCCTCCTTCCTGCAGCCTTTCTTGACTGGCGTTGGGGTGTCTTCCGGTACACGGTGATCGCAGCATCAGGGCACACGACCGCGCAAATACCGCAGCCGGTGCATGTTTCCTCTGTCATCTGTGCAGGGTGATATCCCTTTGGGGTTAAGCGTTCCATGTCTAAGCGGAGCACATCCTGTGGGCAAGCATCCACGCAAAGGCCGCATCCTTTGCAATATAAATCATCTACTTCTATCCAGCCGGTAACAGCCATCGATACGCTCCTTTCGATTTGATGCCAATAAAAGGTGAAAGAAGATGGGCCGCAATTTACATAAGCTTGAGGATTCTCCCTTCACACTACTTGGATTATATGGGTTAATGGGGTATTTTTGAAGTGACAAGATTCAGGTCTGGGCATAATGATCATCAGGTGGGGTGTATTTAGGGTTAATATAATGGGGTTTTTAGTTTTTAAGCGCCAACAAAGGTTCCTAAGCAGCTTTCTCATTGACATAATCATCCTTCTTGGTATAATGGCACGGCGTCTAGAGAACAACTTTGTAAAGGCAGGATTACCCTGTTTGGACCCCCAACTTTCCCACAGCCCGGCGGGAGGGATCGACCAAACGCAGCGTTTGTGGTGAAGTGAAGATTGGAGGAATGTATGAAGTATGCAATAATGGAAAGTGGCGGGAAGCAATACAAAGCCGTACCCGGAGAGACTGTTCGTGTTGACCGTCTGCCCAACGAAGTGAATGATAAAATAGATTTGGATAAAGTCTTATTGGTTGTCGATGACGGTGACATAAAAATCGGCACTCCCATCTTGGAGGGCGCGACGATCAAAGCAACGGTTTCCGACCAAATCAAAGGCCGGAAGATTCGGGTTTTCAAATATAAACCAAAGGTCCGGTATCGAAAAAGACAGGGACATCGACAGCGGTATACCTTGTTGAAAATTGATGAGATTGTAACGGATTAGGGAGTAGAAGATGGCACATAAAAAAGGCGGCGGGTCAACCCGCAACGGTCGTGATAGTGAATCAAAACGCTTAGGTGTAAAGAAGTATGCTGGAGAGCAGGTGACTTCGGGTCACATCTTGGTGCGCCAGCGAGGAACGCCTATCCGCCCCGGTCTCAATGTAGGACGTGGTGGAGATGACACTTTGTTCGCAACTTCGGACGGGGTTGTCTCTTACCGGACGATCCGCGGTGGGCGGAAACAAGTGAATGTTATCCCGGTAGATTAACAGGTCAGGTTTGATCATGAAAGAAGATATTCACCCTACATATTACCCGGAAGCAAAGGTCATTTGTGCTTGTGGGAACACATGGACGACAGGATCGACTCAGGAAGTGATTCGGACGGACGTTTGTTCAGAATGTCATCCCTTCTTCACCGGGGAACAGCGCATTGTGGACACAGAAGGTCAGGTTGATCGCTTCTATAAAAAATTGAAAGTCCATGAAGAAATTCAGAAAGAAAAAAAGGCCCGGCAAGAAAAGAAAGTTTCCGTGGACGTTTCCATTGAGACCTTAGAGCTGGGCACCCGTGTGGAAAATGCGCTCGCGGACGCGGAAATTGAGACTGTGGCAGATGTCCTGGAAGTCTTGGAGGGCGGTGAAAAAGCCATGCTGGATGTGAAAGGGATTGGAAGAAAATCTTTGATTGATATCAAGAAAGCGCTGCGCAGTGCGGACTACGAAATTCCCGAAGCAGCGGAAGAAATCACGGTCTAAAAGCCCAGCGGAGATAAACTTTGATAAAATACAGGCAGATGCATGCATCTGCCTGTTTTTATTTTGGATGGAGTCACCCCCTGATCTCAGAAAAAGGGAAGGGAGCACATGAAACATTACAACGGTCGCATGGAAGTGATCACGGGTCCCATGTTTTGTGGGAAAACAGATGAGATGATCCGCAGGTTGCGCCGCGCGACGATCGCGAAACAAAGAGTTATGGTTTTTAAACCCGCATTTGATGTTCGCTATAAGAAGGAGAAAGTGACCTCACACGCCGGAAACGAATATGACGCCCTTCCCATTGATGAAGCAGCACAGATACCGGAGCATCTTGAAAAGGATGTCACGGTGGTTGCCATCGATGAAGCCCAGTTCTTTGGGGAGGATATCATACCTGTCTGCCAGGACCTGGTGGATGAAGGTTTGCGGGTGATCGTGGCGGGTCTGGATATGGATTTTCGAGGGGAGCCTTTTGGGCCCATGCCCATCTTGCTGGCTCAGGCGGAAGAGGTTGACAAATTATATGCAATTTGCATGACCTGCGGTGAAGCAGCGACAAGGACCCAAAGACTGGTGAATGGGGAACCAGCGGATTACAACGACCCGGTGGTCATTGTAGGTGCAGCTGAAATCTATGAGGCGCGATGTCGGAAACATCACCAGGTGCCCCGGAAAAAGGATCAATGATGCAAACATACCACGAATTTCTAAAAGAGGTGCTCATCCCAGAAGCGAAGTTGAAAGATAAAGTCGCAGAATTGGGGGAAGCCATCAGCCAGGATTACAAGGGCGAGAATATTCATCTGATTTGTATCCTGAAAGGGGGAGTGATGTTCTTGACGGATTTAATGCGGGAGATTACCGTCCCCCACACAATTGATTTCATGGCCATTTCCTCCTATGGTGTGGGAACTCGCCAGTCGTCAGGTCAAGTTCGGTTAACCATGGACCTCCACGAGGATATTCGAGAGCGAAATGTCCTGCTTGTGGAAGATATCGTGGACAGCGGCAACACACTGAGCTCGGTGCTGGAGCTCTTGGCTACTCGTAAGCCGGCTTCCCTCAAGGTATGTACTCTTTTGGATAAAGAAGAACGACGGGAAGTGGATGTCCCCCTTGATTATGTCGGCTTTAAGATTCCAAACAAGTTTGTATTCGGTTATGGGCTGGATCTTGATGAATTCTATCGCGAGCTTCCCTTTATCGGTGTCGTCAATGAAGAACGCTACACACCACCGAAGTAAAAGGTGAATGATATTCATCATCAATCGCCAACCCATTTGTGTTCTCCATCTTTGAAGCCATTCAGCCCTTCCGCGCCAAAAACCCCGAGAACATCCCAAGCAATTTTAATAACCTCGATTTGACCAGGATCATTTCTTTTCCATGAAATCATTGTCGTTTCCCCCCCTTTTCGACCAAGTTCAATCCATCCTTTCTGCCTCAAAAGCTTACCTGGTAGGTGGCGCTGTGCGGGATGCTTTGCTGGGTAAGGAAACGCATGACCTTGATTTCACGCTAGAGGGAAATCCCATTCCCTGGGCGCGGAATGTTGCAGATCGACTGGGAGGGGCATTTTATATCTTAGATAAGGAAAGGAATACAGCGCGCGTCATCATCCGGGAGAGGGATGGACATCGCCATGTGCTGGATTTTACCTCCCTTCAAGGCGCGAACATAGAAGACGATCTGAGGGCAAGAGATTTTACGATCACAGCCATGGCTGTTCGGGTTCAGGAGCCCCAAAAGGTCATTGATCCTCTGGGCGGAATTCCGGACCTTCAGTCAGGGGTTCTCAGGGCTTGTTCCAGCCATGCTGTACAGGAAGACCCCATACGGATCCTGAGAGCGACCCGGATGGCTGTGCAGTATGAACTCCGTATCACGGGAGATGTTAAATCACAGATCCGTCGTTCCCTCTCGGATTTAAGAACGGAGTCCCCCGAAAGGCTGCGGGATGAATTCTTCCGGATCCTGGATGGGCCGCGGCAAGCATCAGCGCTGAAAACCCTTACCTCATTGGGCTTCCATTCCCATATGCTGCCGGGATTCCCCACACTTTCCCCGCATAATCAACGCTGTTTACGATATGCAGAATGGTTGTGGGATCTGTTGGGAGAGGAACATGATCCTGAAGCTGCAGGAAACAGGGCAATGGGTTTGGCAGTCCTGCGTTTAGGGAGCTTTCAAGAAAAGATCAAAGAACATTTGCAAATCAACCTGGTCCCGGAACGATCCATGGTTGGGTTGATGTCTTTGGCTGCTTTGTTCCTGCCCGGGGAACAAACAAAGGCTGCTTTTAAACAGTCACAGACAGATTTGCGAAGAAGCGCCCATCATCTGCGGTTAAGCAATCAAGAAGCTCAACGCTTGCTTCGTATGATCCGGGCTTGTCGTCAAGTCCATGTTTTTGGAGGGAAATCCGGGTCACTTACCTCGCGCGAAGTGTACCGCTATTTCCAATCTTTTTCGGAAGCGGGAGTGGAGGGGGTTTTTCTTGCTCTGGTGGATTTTTTGGCTCGAGAAGGTACAGCCTCTCCATTAGAAGAATGGCCGCGTTTCTTGGATGCATCCCGAACTCTGTTGGAAGCTTGGTGGGAAGCCCATGAGCAGATCATCTCCCCTCCCAGATTGGTCACTGGCGATGATATCATGGAAACCTATGATTTAGATCCCGGACCTCATATCGGGAGGCTATTGGAGAGCATTCGCGAGGAACAGGCTGTGGGGAACATCACCACGAAAGAGGAGGCCTTGGCATATATTGAGGCGAGGCTATCCGATGATTTGTCCCCTTGTCCATAAAAACATAGGAGACGTGCCCTTGGCTGCACCCTCGAGAGCCTATCTTAATCGGGAGGGATCGATTACAATGCCAAGGATGAGCGGGAGAGATTTTGGTCTGAGGGACAATAAAGGATCATCCACCGCTGGAGGGATTGAGGAAAAATTTCGGCAGCGCTTCCATCCACATCCATGAAATGTGACCCGGAATATCCCATCTTTCTTGGGAAAAAAACAGATAAATGAGTAGGGCGTAATTATGACTGAAGCCTTGATGAAAAGTTCTGAATTCACGTTACCTGAAGAAAAACAGGTTCCGGAGAAGATCCAGAAGGCCCGCACGGCCCCGATTCGCTGGATCGCGGCTCACGCTGTCCGCTATTGGTATCTTGGTGTGGGTATGTTGGCCGGGGCCGTTGGCAACGCCGCACTCGCTGCGGTCGTTCCTGTGATCATTGGTCGTTCGCTGGATGCATTATTACAGGATCCCCCTGCAGTTGAACGACTGGGCAGATATGCTCTGATGATCCTTGTCACCCAGTTCATCCGGGGGCTGCTGCAGTTCGGTCGGAACTTCAGCGCAGAACTCACCGGCCAGCGGATGGAACGGGATATCCGGCATGAACTGTATACCAGTATGCTTGGGAAGAGTATGACCTACCACAGCTTGCAGCCGGTCGGGGATGTCATGGCCCGGGCCACGAATGATGTCCGTGAAATTAATTTCATGTTCAGCCCGGGGCTGAATCTCGTGGTTGGATCTGCAAATTTCATCCTCGTCCCCTTGTTGTTTTCCCTGCAGTATCATCCCGCCCTGGTGATCGCCCCGCTGAGTTTCCTCGTGCTTTATATCTTGTCTCTGTGGCAGTATTTATACGAGTTGCGCCCGATCTCGGATGCAGTACGCAAAGCATTTGGGACGTTGAATACCCGGCTGGCGGAAGCGGTGGATGGCATAGAAACCGTGAAGGGGATGGCGAATGAACGGGATGAAGTGGACAGGTTCGCTGAAAATGCGCGTGACTTTCGCGACAGGCGGGTTCATCAGGGAGATGTAGAAGCGCGTTTCATTCCCTTATTGTTGATGGGGGTGGCGCAAGCAGCCGGCCTTGCCCATGCAATTTACCTCTTCCAGATCGGGTCCATCAACGTCGGTGATATCGTGGGTTACTTCGGTTTGCTGCTTTTACTCAGGTTCCCTACGTTCGTCTCCTTGTTCGCCTATTCACAGGTGTCTCTGGGTGTGGCCGGCGCCAGGCGGATCCTCGAGCTGATCAACAAAGAAACCGAGTTAGATCAAAACGTCGAGGGATATGATAAAAAGATGGAGGGAGAGCTGGTTTTTCGTGAGGTGGATTTTGCCTACCCGGAGGATGAGGAGTCGCTCACAGGAATCGATTTCAAAGTGCACCCTGGAGAAACCGTCGCTATTGTGGGTCAAACCGGTTCCGGGAAAACGACTCTGGCAAAATTGGTAAACCGGACCTATGATGTGAACAGCGGCCAGGTCCTGATCGACGGTGTGGATGTCCGGAATTGGAACCTGGAAGCACTCCGACGTCAGATTTCGATCATTGAACAGGATATTTTCCTCTTTTCAGATACGATCGCTGAGAATATTGCCTTTGGCAGGCCGGGGGCTGCTCAGGAGGAAATCGAACGGGCTGCAAAATCCGCTCAAGCCCATGAATTCATCATGTCCTTTAAAAACGGATATCAGACCGAATTGGGTGAGCGGGGAGTGACCCTTTCTGGGGGGCAGCGCCAGCGTCTGGCATTAGCCCGCGCTTTCCTGACCGATCCCCAGGTATTGATTCTGGATGATTCTACGAGCTCTATTGATAGTGAGACGGAGGATGAAATCCAAAGGGCGATTTTCGCAGCGGCAAAGGGCCGGACAACGTTGATCATCACCCATCGCTTGTCCCAGATCAGGTGGGCTGATCATATCATTGTCCTTCGGCGGGGAAAGATCGCAGCCAGCGGTTCCCATGACGATTTGATGGAAACTTCCCAGGCCTATCGCCGAATATTCAGCGAGTGAATGTAAGTGGTAAAGCGCAGCTGGGCTATAGAGATCATGAATGAATGGTTACACAGGTAGATATATATGGGATTCTTTTCTTCCTTAGACACTGAAGAATACGATCGAGAGTATCAAGATACAGAGCTCATTTCCAGGATCGTCCAATACTTGAAACCTCACGGCACCCGTTTATTTTGGATCGCCATATTGATCACCTTGATTGCGGGTTCTGGGGCAGCTTTGCCCATTCTCGTCTCAGATGGTATTGACAGGTTGTCGAGAAACGCGCAGGACGAGGTGATCTTTTTAGTAGTGGGATTCGTCTTTTTAAGTGGGGTGATCACGTGGGGCGCGAATTGGATTCGTCGACGGCTTTCCATCCGGGTCATATCCGATGTGGTTATGACCTTGCGCACCCGCGCTTTCCGGTCAGCGGCCAGTCATGACCTTTCTTTCTACGACCAGTTTTCCTCGGGTCGGGTGGTTTCCCGGATCACATCGGATACCCGGGAGTTTGGCAATTTGATCGTCTTGGTGACGGATTTGATTTCCCAATTGACACAGGCTGTGATCTTGGGGGTGGTGTTAGCCAGGATTGAATTTCGATTGTTCTTGTATGTGATCGGATTCCTGCCGCTCTTGTTTTTTGTCGCTCTGGGATTCCGAAAGATTGCCCGCAAGGTGACCCGGGAAGGAATGCGGGCCATGGCGAAAGTCAATGCCACAATCAAGGAAACGGTGAGTGGAATTGCTGTAGCCAAGAACTTCCGTCAGGAAGGGGCAATTTTCGAGGATTTTGAGGAAGCGAATCAGGATTCCTACCGCATGAATGTGCAGCGTGGTCTGGTGCTCTCTCTGGTCTTTCCCGCGTTGAACGCCCTGGGGGGCGTGGGAACCGCGATGCTGGTTTATGTTGGAGGCCTGAATGTGGTTCAGGGAGCGGTCACGGTGGGATCGTGGTATCTTTTTTTAGTCAGCCTGGACAGGTTTTTCTTTCCGGTTTTGAATTTATCCGCCTTTTGGGCCCAGGTCCAGCAGGGATTGTCCTCGTCGGAGCGCATCTTCGCTCTGATTGATGCAGAGCCTGCTGTGATTCAGAGGGGTCAAAAAGTGCCTGGAAGGTTGGAAGGTGAAATCCGGATCCAGGATTTAAATTTCAGTTATGAGGAAGAGGAGTGTGTCTTTCGCGATTTCAACCTGCACATTCACCCTGGTGAAAGCGTGGCCTTGGTAGGCCATACGGGCGCCGGCAAGTCATCTATTGCGAAATTGATTGCCAGGTTTTATGAGTTTCAATCAGGAAAAATCTTCATTGATGATTATGATATCCGCAAATTAGATTTACGCGCCTATCGGAAGCAGCTGGGGTTGATCTCCCAGGTGCCATTTTTATTTTCCGGCACCGTTGCGGATAATATTCGATATGCAAATGAAGAACTCAGCATGGATGAAATCCGCTCTCTGGCCATGGAAATCGGGGATGGACATTGGTTGGAAACCCTGCCTGACGGTTTGAAAACTGAGGTTGGGGAACGGGGGGGGCAGCTTTCCATGGGCCAGCGCCAATTGGTGGCGCTGCTCCGGGTCTTAGCAGAAAAACCAGCGATTTTTATCCTCGATGAAGCCACCGCCAGCATCGATCCTTTTACTGAATGGCAGATCCAGCAAGCCTTGGATTTGATTTTAAAGGACAGCACAAGCGTGCTGATCGCCCACCGTCTTTCTACAGTGAGATCAGCCGATCGAATCGTGGTCCTGGATTCGGGGAAGATTATCGAGGAGGGGGACCATGAGAGTTTGTTGGCTCAAGAGGGTCATTACGCTACCTTGTATAACACGTACTTCCGCCACCAGAGTTTGGAATATGTGGAAAAAACCAAACAATTAGCCCAGGAGAGAGGGGATTCCTGATCGCGAGATGCATTTCCATCTGATTTTATTTTGAAGGGACGGATTTCTCCCCATCTGGGGAGGGGAGTGGTTAAAAATAAGAAACGCTCACCTCTGCTTGCTTCTGGTGAGCGTTTCCTTTTTCAAAAAAGTGAAGTTAGATCTGGAATTTGCCGTCTTTATAAAGCAGTTCGTCGTCCACACGGATTTCACTGTCCTCTTTGATATCGCATATGAAATCCCAATGGATGCTGGATTTGTTCTTGCTTCCTGTTTCTGGGTATCCAGCGCCTACAGCCATGTGAAAGGAACCCCCGATCTTTTCATCGTACAGGATGCTTTTTGTAAATTGTTGAATGCCATAGTTCGTGCCGATGGCGAATTCTCCCAGATAACGTGATCCTTCATCGGTATCCAGTTGGGAAAGCAGGTAGGCTTCGTTTTTCTTTGCGCTGGCCTGGACGACCTTTCCTTCCTTGAATTCGAGTCTTACTCCCGACACTTCCCTGCCGTCTGAAATGGCAGGATAGGTGAATTCCACCCATCCATTGGCTGAGTCCTCCACAGGCCCTGTGAACACCTCACCGCTGGGCATGTTATTTTTTCCATCTGAGTTTATAAATGTGCGGCCTTCGATAGAAAGGGTAAGGTCTACGTTGGGGCTCTTGACGCTGACCTCTTTTTTTCCTTCTAACCAGTCCACCACTTTTTGTTGTTTTTTGTGAACCTCTTGCCAGGCCTGGATTGGATTCTCCTGGTCAACAAAGGTGGCGTTATAGACGAAATTTTCATAATCTTGCAAACTCATATCCGCTTCTTGGGCATACGCAGAGCAAGGGTATTGAGTGAGGACCCACTTTAACTCTCCCTGGGCAGACCTTTTCAGGTATGTTGCTGTCAGATCTCTCCTGGCTTTTTTGCGTGTCTGTTGTTTTTGGGGCTTAATCCCGGACAAAGATCGGGTATTTTCCGTTGCCCTGAGTCGAATCAAGCAGTCAACTTCTTCATAAAGGGTTTTTGTGGTGGGAGCGATCCATTCCAATTGATCTTGATTGGCATATAGTAATCTGGTCTCATCCAGGTCATCTGAGGATAATTGAACCGTGGGTCGACCTCCCGCTTCGAGCACAGCTCGCATGACTTCATTGACCAAAGGTTCTGCGATCATGTGACCTGAGATCCAAACCCATTCCTCCGGCTGGACGTCAACGGAATAATGGACGAGTAAATCAGCCAATTTTCTAATTCGAGCATCTGTCATTGTTTTATCCTTTCTGTTTACGCTGGTTGATTTTCATTTTATCATGCTGTCTGGTGAGGATAATCCATTCTGGTAAACTTAGAGTCTCCGCCCTTCGCCGGGCAAGGATATCTGCTTCCTCAAGCATTTCCTCCACCTTCTCTTTAGGCCAACTCAAACCCGCGGATAAAGAATTGCGCAGGGTTTTCCTTTTATGTTGAAAACCCGCTCTGACAAGCCTGAAAAAGGTGTCCAGCTGCTTTTCCGGAAGGACCGGTTGGCGATAGAGGTCGATACGAACGGAAGCGGAGTCCACTTTGGGGGGAGGGTGAAAAGCCGCAGCGGGGATGTGAGATGTGATGTACGGCTCGCCGTAAATCTGGATGCTGAGCGCCAGGATATTCATATCCCCGGAGACGGCGCACATGCGTTTGGCTACCTCCCTTTGTACGGTGAGAACCAGGCGTCTGGGCTTGTTTTCAGCCTCCAATAAATGGCGGGTGATCGCTGAGGTTATATAGTAGGGGATATTGGCAACGACGAGATAGTTCTTATCGTCTATGATGTCTTTTGGGGCGAGGGATAGGATATCGCCCTGAATGATATCCACGTTATCATATTTGGCCAGGACTTCCCTCAGGGGTGGGATCAGGCGTTCGTCAAATTCTACTGCAACAACACGTTTGGCTGCTTCAGCTAAATACCGGGTCAGATGACCAAGTCCGGCCCCGATTTCCAACACAGTATCCTGCGGGGAAATATCTGCAATTTCCACGATGCGTTCCAGGCTTTGGGGGTCCGTCAAGAAATTCTGCCCCAGGTTCTTTTTGGGACGAAGCTTGTATTTTTGCATGAGAGCGGAAATGTTGATCGGTTCGATTTCGTTCATAGCTTGCGTATTATATCATCCTGTGTGGTACACTTTCCAACGTTGTAAAACATAATCGATCACGTCTGGATGTGTGATCATAAAGGAGTGTTAATCCAAAACATGTCCCCCCCACAATATCAAATCCCGGAGCCGTTGAAAGGCAGCGAAAAAGGAACCTGGGCTGAGCAATCCATTGTAGAGAGATTGCCGGCCATCCTGAGGCGCACCCGAGACGAAAACGATTTCCCTGCTGATATTGATGAACGTTTGAGCGAATTGGGATCAGAAATCCCTGGAGGTCCCATCCGTCATCTTCGGGATCCCCATGCGCCAGATTCGGGGGACTGGCAGGCATATATTACGCCTTATCTAGGGCTGGACTGGCTTCAGCCTCCCTGGTTTTTCGTGGAACATTACTTTTACCGCCGAATCATGGAAGCGGTCGGTTATTTTGAGGGCGGCCCTGATCCATTCATGCAGCAAAAGGAAAAAGGCCTTAGAAAAGCGCAAACCGTGATTCTTCCCCTGGCCAGCAAGGTGAGGGAAGGGCTGGAAAGCGGTCTGCCATGTGTCCCATTTATCAAGGAGATGATGTATCTCAATCTGTGGGGGAACCAGGGGGATTTAAGTCTATGGCCTGCGGACAGTGAAGAGACGCCTGATCATACTGACCTTGATAAGGCCAACGACCA
Source organism: Anaerolineales bacterium (assembly GCA_018335275.1). Lineage (GTDB taxonomy): Bacteria > Chloroflexota > Anaerolineae > Anaerolineales > UBA11858 > B10-G9. Next base: position 27,792 of record JAGXKM010000021.1, read on the forward strand.
TCTCCTGGCGGATGACAGCGGTCAGGCAGCCCTCATCCTTCAGGAAAGAGGTGAAAGTCAGCTTATGGTGGACTTTCTGATTGATAATGCTGGATTTGAATTGGTGAGTGATTTGGCATTTGCGGATCTGCTTTTGTCCGGAGGTTGGGCTTCCAAAGTCCGTTTTCACGTCAAAAGACACCCCACATTTGTTTCTGATGCTGTTGTCAAAGATGTCGAGCACACCATCTCCGTTTTATCTGCAAGTAAACGTGATCCGATATCCCAGTTAGGGAATCGTTTGCAGGGCCATGCTGCAGCAGCCAGAGTAAGCATCCACCCTGAATTCTTTTGGAATTCTCCTCTGGCTTTTTGGGATCTCCCCGAGCGGTTGGTTCGTTTTCTGGGACAGGCGGATCTCTTATTCAGCAAAGGGGATGCTAATTATCGGCGTCTTCTTGGAGATAGGCATTGGAATTTTCAGCTGCCGTTCGATTCAGTCATCGATTATCTTCCGGTGCCTTTAGTGGCTCTGAGGGTGCTCAAAGCCGATGTGGTAGTTGGCCTCACCCCCAGAGAGATACACAAGGCACGAACAGCAGATCCCAGGTGGATGGTGGATGGCCGCTGGGGTGTGATCCAGTTCTCTCCCCCTAAAGACGAAGGCAGGGGTTAATACAAGACATATAAGATGTCTTCAGGAGGCGGCGAGGGATATAGGAAGTAAACGTCCACCCATTGAGACCAGGGTACATAATTTTCTTCTTTGTAGGCCAAATCGACCCAATATCGCCCTGGAATACCCGTGCCCGCATCTTCAATTTGCGCTAATCCGTAACCTGGGATGTAAACCTTTAAGCCCCGCATATAAGGAACCCACTCCAGGCTGACTGCGATGATTCCCTGCTGAACCACATAACCGGTTGCGGTCTTTTTCTTTAACCCCGGCTGACCAGAATGATATGATGTGGCATAAGCAGTTATTTTTCGCCAATACCTTTTCTCCCCTTCAGGCGTGTTTACATTTCCATTTAGAAGTTTTGTTCCATACCCTACGATCCGGGGTTGGGGATCTTTTGCTGTCCATTCCT
>JAGXKM010000124.1 GCA_018335275.1 Anaerolineales bacterium
GAACTCAAATAAGAAACACTCAATACAGCCACTGCAAACCATCCAGCCACCGCTTTGATCAACGCACGTTCCAAAGACCAACTTTCCAGAATCAACACTGTCACACCCCCATACTGGAGAAACAATAACCCCATCATTCCCCGCCAATCGTTGACCAATATCAACCCCAGGGAAAATATGAAAGATAGACCAACCACGAAGGAAAGGTAACATTCAGGCATCCATTTATCCTCCCCCTCGAAGGGCCAGCAAAGAAAGCAAGAAGAACACCCCAATTAAAGACCAGATCACACCACCCCGTCCCTCTAATAATCTAAGGATGCTCACGATCATCACACCCATTATCCTGCCCACACGAAAGAAGGCGGAAGATATTTGGCGAGGAATAACTGCAAACCTTGCGCGGATATCACGGACCCAATCAGGAAGGCTGAGGTCCACTCTCCAGAGTAGAATAACGGGGAGGATCGCGGTATAAGGGATCGCAAACCACCATCCTTCTTTCCAAAAGTTTATACTTTTTGAAAACAAATCCCCAGCTGTCCCCAAAAGGAACTGCGTTAACAGCAGAAACCCAAATCCCACTGTGAAGGGAATCCAAGATGATCTTCCTGATCTCCTCTCTTCTCTTTCTCTGAGGAAGACAAATCGTAAAGCCCCCCCAAAAAGGAAACCATAACCTAAACCAAACATCACACCCCAAATTCCTTGCGAGAAAAGATCATCCCCAACCCAAAGCGGCGTAAAAGGCAACCCGCATAGCCCCAGAATCAAAGGCACCAAGGCGTAGAATTTTGGTTTCCCTCGTACATTGCCCCAAAAAAGTATATTACCTGATAATATCAAAGTCAGTCCCCAGGCAAATGTTGCCCGGGGGATTTCGAAAACCCCAGCAGCGAAACTCAGGGAAAAAATCCCCATCGTCCAACTTCCCGTACCATGCAAAGGGTCCGGCGCCAGCCACCATAAGATTGCACAGACAAATAGAGTGAGAACGGCCAGGATCAGCAAAGGTGTCGGGGAAATATCCCCTATCCCCATCCCCGCTGCTCGGGTTACCATTGACAAACTTACTGCTGCAGGCACGGTGTTATTGGCAATAAATAACCCCCGTTTATCTTCCCACTTACCTGCGGAAATAGTAGATGGAAACCAAAAGACCAACCTGAAAATCGCAGCCGCGAGGATAAATATTCCATACTTTGGTCCCATCTCCAAAAAAGAAAAAGAGCCGATTTCAGCGTAGGATTGAAAGCTGGCGTAAATCAATAACAGAGGGCTGATCATCCGATGGACAAAAAAGAGCGCAAATCGACCATGACTCAGCGCTTGGTCCCTGGTGAGCAGAAAAAGCGCAACCCAGAGAATATCCATCAGAGTCCAAGACATCAGAAGCATCAAAGCATTTTCCGAAAACACTCCTAACATGCCAACGAAAATCAAACCTAAAACCCATGCCAATTGGAAACCTTTGCTCCTCATCAGCAGTGTAAACGAAAAAGCCAATCCAGCCAGTGACACCCCATATATCCACGTGTAGGTATCCACCAAAAGCGTTGGGCGCGTCGGAAAAAATGACTCCAGATGCCAGGGGAAAAAGGGAAAGCGGAGAAGATGCTCCGGCCGGGAGAGAATAAGTAAAACCCAAACAGCCAAAACCCCACCCCCGATCAGAACATCAAGGGCAGCAGATTGGACCTTCCGCCAAGCGGCAACCAGCGCTACCACAGCTATGAAAAACAGGAGTCCGAAGGAGGTTTGAAGGACCATAAACTTTATGATGAAACTTTCTTGACCCCGCTCTGGTCAACGTCAGACAACAAATCCTGGATCTTTCGCCCCTCTAATGGATGGATGACTTCTGGAGCTATCTCCGCCAGGGGGACGAGGACGAAAGCGCGCTCCAGCAACCGGGAGTGAGGAATATTCAACACATCATCCTGATAAACCTCTTCCCCGTAAAGGAGGATATCAATATCTATCACCCTCGGACCATATTTGAAAGTTTCCTTCCGCCCCATCCGCTCTTCTATGCCCTTTAAACATGAAAGTAATTCTCTTGGTTTAAGTACAGTTTTCCCGTACAAAACCTGGTTTAAAAAATCCGGTTGATCTGTATACCCCCACGCTTCTGTTTCGTAGATAGAGGATGCTTCCAGTGCTTCGATACAAGGAGAAAGGAGCTTTTTCGCGGTATCCAAATAATCCTTCCTGTCGCCGACATTGGATCCCAAAGATAAATAAACGTCGACCTTTTCACCATCTGCCATGAAGGAACCTCACTGCTGAAGTAAATCTTATCTCTGATTAAGGATATCATAAGCAGGATAAATTGCCAAAAAGACCGAGACTGTCTACAATAAGAAAACGATATGGACTTAAGGGTAAATCAATTCAACCCCCGTGAGAAGGAGAAAACATGGCTCGAGCGAGATTGAAATTTCCCCGAGGTTTTTTATGGGGAACCGCTACATCCTCCCACCAAGTAGAAGGGCAAAATACCCATAATGACTGGCACACATGGCAAGAAGAGGGTCAAATTCAAAACGATGATAAACCCGGATTGGCTTGCGATTGGTGGGGTGGCCGATGGAAAGAAGATTTTGATCGCGCTGCGGAATCTGGCCAAAACGCCCACCGCATGTCCATCGAATGGAGTCGCGTGCAACCCACACCAGACCGGTGGGATGAGGACGCATTAGATCATTATCGAGAGATGATCCGGGGCCTGACCATCCGGGGCATGACACCCGTCGTCACCCTACACCATTTCACCAATCCGAAATGGATCGCGAAGAAGGGGGGATGGGAAAACAGAGAAACAATTCAACACTTTGTCCCTTACGTGGAGAAAGTAGTCGAAGCCCTCAGCGATTATGTCAAGCATTGGTGCACAATCAACGAACCTAATGTATACGCAACACTGGCATATTTATTCGGCGATTTCCCACCCGGTAAGCAGGACTTAGGATCCCTGTTTAAGGTGATGACCAACCTGGTCCGAGGCCACGCTGCCGCGTACCATGCCATTCACAGAGTCCAGAAGGAAAGCAGAGCGGGTATGGCAGTCAATTACCGGGGAATGGCGCCTGCTCGAAAGTGGCATCCACTTGACCAATTTATGGCTTGGTTCCAATCGAAAATGTACAATGACTTCTTTCCTAATGCCGCTCATTCAGGTAGGCTGACTTTCCCCTACAAAATCATCCGCCTGCCCGAAGCAAAAGGCACACAAGACTTCCTGGGCATAAATTATTACACTCAAGAACTGATCTCTTTCTCACTACAACACAGGCAAGAGCTATTCGCGCACCGCCATTTTGATCCCCATTCAAAACTCAGCACAACGGGTTTCATCGCCCATGAACCACAGGGACTCTTCCAGGCTTTGAAATGGGGAATACAATACGGAATCCCCCTCATGGTGACCGAAAACGGGATCGAAGATCCTGAGGATGAGATCCGCCCTCAATACATCGCAGAACACATCTATCAACTCTGGCAAGGGATCAATTACAATTGGCCTATCAAAGGGTATTTTCACTGGACTCTCGTCGATAATTTTGAATGGGAGAGGGGTTGGTCTCAAAGGTTTGGTTTATGGGATTTAGATCTTGAATCCCAGGCCAGGACTCGCCGCAAAAGCGCTGATCTGTATCAAGAAATCTGCCGCACCAACGAACTTACTTCCGGCATGGTTGAGTCCTATGCCCCCCAATCGCTAGAGAGGCTGTTCCCCGGTTAAGGTCATTGCGGTTGTCAGGTGAATTACCGTCTGGTATAATCGCGTTCGCAGAAAATTCGTGGAGGGGTCGCATAGTTGGCTTAGTGCGCGCGCCTGGAGAGCGCGTATCCCTTCTGGGGATCGTGGGTTCGAATCCCACCCCCTCCGCTTGATCAAGACATCGCTCAGCCAGAGCTGGGCGATTATAATTTAATCTAACCTACAACAAAACTATCGAAGTTGGATGGGGAGGTTCAGGATGCTTTTCACCCCAGGAAAAATTAGCTCTTTACTGCTTCATAATCGGCTGGTCCGTTCCGCCACTGCGGAACGCCTGGCTCACGACGATGGTGCTCCCAAACCAAAATTGAAGGAATTATACAGGACCCTCACTGAAGGGGATGTTGGATTAATCATCACCGGCCATGCATACATCGCTCCGCGAGGTAAGTGCCACCCGGAAATGACCGGCATTCACAGCGATGATCTCATCCCCTCTTTAAGGAAATTAACGGAAGCTGTACATGAGTTGGAAGGACGAGTCGCAGTCCAGATCAATCACGGCGGCGGAAACTGTTCTCCAGAGACGGTACCATCCCCTCTGGCCCCTTCCGAACAAGGTGCTCCAATTTTCAAGCAACAAGCCCAGGAAATGACCGAGGATGAAATTGAGGAGATCATAGATGCCTATGCCCAGGCCGCCCGTCGGGGAAAAGAAGCTGCCTTTGACGCCGTTCAGATCCACGGCGCCCATGGCTATTTAATCAGCCAATTCTTGTCCCCCCTCAGCAACCACCGCAAGGATCGATGGGGAGGAAACCTGGAAAACAGATCCCGCTTTTTAAAACACGTTTGTCAGGCAGTGCGCCGGGAGGTGGGAAAAGACTTTCCGCTTCTGATTAAGTTCGGCATCGCAGACGGTCAGGATGAGGGCTTATCCAAGGAGGATGGCGCAGCGGTCCTATCCCACTTTCAGGAGTGGGGCTTAGATGGTGTTGAAATCAGTGTGGGATTCGGGGGAAGAAGGTTAAAAAGCATCCATAAGGGAGTTACCAAAGAGGAGGAAGAGGCTTATCTTCTCCCGCTGGTCAAGAAAGCCCGAGAAAACACGGACCTGCCAATCATCGCTGTGGGCGGGTATCGTTCCCGGAAAATCATGGAACAGGTGTTGGTGGGGGGATGGGCAGATTTCATTTCCATGTCCCGACCGCTTATCCGCGAACCTCATCTCCCTAAAAGAATGAAAGCCGGAGAACAGGAAAAGTCCAACTGCATCTCTGCCAATCACTGCTGGCCGGAGGAAGACGGTAAGGGGATCGCATGCAAATGCCCTCCCCTTTCAGAAACTGATTGAGGGTCTTGAAATGTTCACCATCCCGATTTTAGAGAAGTTCTGCAAACAAATTCATGGGCACAGCTGAAACCCCCACAATACCCGGACCAGTATGAACCCCGAGGACGGGGGTGACACGCAACAATTCAGATCGCTGTATGTTCAGATTATTCTTCAACGCTTCGAGTAACTCCAAAGCTTCCGTTTCCAATTGACCGTGCAGGACTGTGATCCACAGAGAGCGTTGGCCATACATGTTCTTAAGGTGTTCAACCATCTCCGTGATGGAACGATTCAATGTGCGTTCTTTTCCAATCGTAGAGTATTTCCCATCCTTTTTATCCACATGAATGATGGGTTTAATGTGAAG
>JAGXKM010000022.1 GCA_018335275.1 Anaerolineales bacterium
AGCCAGATGGAAGGGGTCCGCTTGGATGACTTGATCCTGGGTGTAAATATCGGCAAGAACAAAGATACCCCCAATCAGGAGGCCATCCGGGACTACTTGGCGCTGTTGAGAGGGTTTTCTGAACTTGCAGATTACATCGCGATCAATGTCAGTTCTCCCAACACTATCGGGCTGCGGCGCCTGCAGGCAAAAGAGCATTTAATGGCTTTACTGGAAGAACTTGCTGCAGAACGTGATCAGCTGGTGAAGAATCTGAACAAACCACTTCCATTATTGGTCAAACTGGCCCCGGATTTATCGAATCAGGAACTGGATGATGCCCTGGATACCATCATACAAGCAGGGGTAGAGGGTGTGATTGCGACCAATACCACGGTAGGTCGGGTGGGTCTACAATCACCTCGGGCTGAGGAAACCGGGGGATTATCAGGAAAGCCGCTTGCCAGGCAAAGTACGGAGATGATTCAACAAATTCACCGACGAACTTCAGGGGGATTACCCATTATCGGTGTGGGGGGGATCTTCTCCCCGGCAGACGCTGTAGAGAAATTTGAAGCAGGAGCCCGTCTTGTGCAGGTTTACACAGGCCTTGTCTATCAGGGACCTGGTTTGATAAAAAGGATTGTGGACGTTTGTTGAATCTCATCCCATGATCAGCAGTGTCACGCCTCCAGCGATGAGCGGGATGCTCAGTCCCAATCCCCAGCGAATAAGGGTAAACCGCCATCCCATGAAGGGCAGCTCAAAGGAAACAGTCAAGAAGGCAAGTGTCGCCCAGCTGGTAACCAGGGTGATGGTCGCGCTCAAACTGGCGCCTGATTGATAAAGGATGGCAATCAGGGGGAAAACCACGTAAGGACCTCCCGGTAGAAGCATGCCCAACCCTTCCGCCAGGAAGATGCCCTTCCATCCTGACTGGGGTCCGATCCAGGATTGAATCAATTCCGTGGGTGACAAAAGGTCAATATATCCCACGATCACAAAGGCGATGACCAGGAGAGCACCATTTTGGCACGCCGTTTTCCATGCCAGCACACCCCCCTTTTTTAAGCTGCTGTCCCTTTTTTTCCAGGCCCATCCCCCAAGTGCGAGGGCGATGACCCAGAGCACAATAGTCGCTGTATTCATTCTCTGATGCCTTGACGAATGTTTTTTATCGTATGACTGAATAATCCGGCAGCGATCCAGCCTATCAAGGGGGGGATGAGGAATGTGATCAAATACCGGATGATAGTAATTTGGCTGCCTAAAATGGCGAATTCCATGGGCAGCCGGGACACGGACCATAAATTTTTCGCGGTCACAAAGGCGACCAGGACCCCGATCCCAGCTCCGGACTTGAGCAAGGCTTGAGCGATGGGATAGTATGCGTAAGGACCTCCTGGAATTAATCCGCCAGCCAGACAGGCTAGTAAAATCCCCTTAAAACCAGCTTCTTCCCCCAACCAGCGGGTTACGGTTTCTTTTTGGATCAGCGCTTGCAGGAAACCAGCTGTTAAGAAGGCAGCGATAAGAAGGGGGATTTCATGGAGCAGTAGGGACGCTCCTCGCAGCAGCCCCTGGGCAAGGGAAGGTAAGCCTCCCTGGCGGTAGGCAAGCCCGGCGAGGAAACATGTGACCAGAATCAATAGGATGTGGATGCTGTATTTACGCATGTTGAATCATAGAGGCGGCGACTGGATTGTAGGTGGGTTGCTAGGAGTCGATTTCAGCTGCTGCTTGTTTTCCGGTCCGGAGACTGCGGGTCTGGTTTATTGGTGGGGTAAGTAAATGGTAAAGGTGGTACCGACGCCTAATTCACTTTCAACATCAATGCGTCCGCCGTGTCCGTTGATGATCTGCTTGACAACGGATAATCCCAATCCGGTGCCAGGAATTTTCTCCCTGTGTTCCGGAACCCGGTAAAATTTTTCGAAGATCCGGGAAGTGTCTTTGTTGGGAATCCCTAATCCGGTATCAGAGATGGTTATGACCAATTCCGCTTCTGTCGCTTTACAGGATAAGGTGATGACCCCTTCTTCTTTGTTGTATTTAATCGCATTGTTGAGTAAGTTGATGATCGCTTGTTTCAGCTTTCCGCGGTCTCCACGGATGACAGGTAGATCTTCGGGAAGGGCCAGTTTAAAAGCGATCCCCAATTCCTGGGCTTCACTTTCCATGATGCCATGGCATTCAAAAAGCAATTCGCTGAAATTAAAATTCTGAACATTGTATTGCTTTCGACCCGTTTCCAGACGGGCAAGATCCAGGAATGATGTGGACATATCAGTCAGGGCATCGATCTCCTCATCAAGGATCTCAATCATCCTGTGCTTCTGCTCCTCATCTACACGTTTATTTTTCAATAGATGAGTGGCAGCGCTCAAGGCAGATAAGGGAGTACGAAGTTCATGTACGAACTCTTCGATTAAGTCCGATTGCTGAAATAAGCGGGAATTCTCAATGGCCACGGAAGCCTGACCTCCCAGGCCAAGGAGGACTTTTTCATCCTCTTTGGTAAACTCCCCATCTTTTTTGTTGATCACTTCCAGGACGCCGATGATCTCCCTTTTTGTGATCAGAGGGATACCCAATAAGGAATGGACCTCGATGTTTGTGATTTCCCCGACATGGTCGAAATGGCGCCTGTCCGACTGGGGATCCTCCACGATCACGGGTTCTTTATGTTCCACGATCCAGCCAGCGATGCTCTTTTCTATAGGAACTTTCATCCCCCGTTTTAATTGTGTATCGATATTTGTGGCAGCTTGAAAATAGAGCTCTTCCTTGATGGGATCGTACATCAGGATAGAGGCCTCCTCTGCATCAGAGACGTCAGCAGCAGCGCTGACGATTTTGGAGAGGAGAATATTTAAATCGAGCTCGGAATTTAACTCGCAAGAGATATTGATGAGTTGCTGGTAACGGTTGACCAAATCATTTTTTATTTCTGAATTATCCATATAGGACCTTTTGGGTAAGAACGGGAAGGACATTTGCCACATCACCATGGATCAGCACCTGAGCTTGGTCGTCCATATGCGTTTCAGTTTGATTGATGATCATCAAAGTTGCTCCGGAAGCGACTGCCTTCTGCGGTAAGCTGGACACCGGCTGAACTGTTAGTGAGGAACCAACGACAAGCATGTAATCAGAATTCCGGGTGGTTGTTTCGGCTTTTTCCCACGTTTGAACAGGAAGCTGTTCTTCGAAGAGGACAACATCTGGTTTCAATACCGCTCCACACTCCCGGCAGCGGGGAATGTTTCCTTCGTCGATCAGCGAGATGATTAAATCCTCAGTGGTTTGTGTTTGTTGATGACATGCTGTACAAGATAAGGTTTTCAGTGATCCGTGGACTTCCAGCACATTTTCAGAACCGGCTTTTTGATGTAAATTGTCAATATTCTGGGTGATGATTGTCTGGATGTTTTCTTTCTCCTCTAGTTTTGCTAAGGCATGGTGGGCTTCATTAGGTTGAGCAGAAAACAACTTCTGTGCCAGGGGGCGCAGCCAGGAATAAAATTTATCTGGGTGGGAGCGGAAAGCAGTCAGGGAAGCGACTTCCATCGGGCGGTATTGGGTCCATAACCCATGCTCTGGAGACCGGAAATCAGGGATGCCGGATGGTGTTGATATCCCTGCGCCCGTAAATGCCACACCACGGCTTTTCAACCGCATGATTTTCGCTGTTTGCTGGATCGCTTCATCTATCTCAACAGGAAAGCTCTCCATAACCTTATTCTATGATTTGAGTGGCTAATTCACTAAACTGTTCTGCTGTCATACTTTCCGGTGAGCGTTTGATCATGGGGATCTTCGTACGCGCAGCTTGATATGCTAATTCTGGAACAGGTGTGAAGATCTGGTCGATTTCCCGGCCAAATTGTTCTTCTGCCTGCTCCCAACTGAGCTGGACACCGGAGCGTTGTCGATTGATCAGTACGGTCACAAAGCGCCCCTCGCTGATTCCTGTGTTTATAAAATATTCGAGGAGCTGTTTTGTTTGCGTGATGTTGTTAGGTGAAGGTTCCATACAGACAAGCACTTTACTGCATTCTGGAATGACCTTCTTTGAGATGGGGGGAAGAGAGGGACCCAGATCTAGGATCGTGTAATCTGCTATGTTTTGAAGGTGCTGGGCTATCGCATGGAAATGGCCATCTTTGGTGATGAATGCGGCGTCGACGGGATGAGGTGACGATAAAAGCGTTTTGATGCCCGATTGATGGATGAGTATATTTTCTTTAATGTTTGATGGGGTGAGAGCGCTGCGTTCCATTTCCAGCAGCTTTTTGAACCCCTCTGTATTGGTCATATCCAGTTCAAGGCTGATGGTCCCTTGTCCGGGGCGAAAGTCCGTCAGGATAATGTTTTCTTCTGTTTGTTCGAGGATCTCAACCGCCAGATTCGTGGCTAGCGTGGAAAGGCCTAATCCCCCCTTGGCGCCGACCACACCAAATAAGGTTCCTGCTTGATCAGATGTCGCTTCCTGTTGAGATGCGCGTTGGGGTGCACGTTTTAAGATGGACCGTACTTGCGCGAATAACTCCCGGGGACGAGCTGGTTTTGTGATATACGCGTCAGCCCCTGCTTCCAAACCTTCCACTTTATCATCCACCTGACTCTTGGCGGTGAACATGATGATGGGAATCGCTTCGGTTTCCGGGGTGGACCGCAGCTGGCGGGCGATTTCATAGCCATCTATATCGGGGATCATGATATCCAGGAGAATGAGATCTGGGAGTTCGCTTTTTGCTAAGCGCAGGCCTTTTTCCCCTGTTGTGGAGGCAAGGATCTTAAATCCTTTCCTCTCCAGCATGATTCCGACAAGTTTTAATGTGTCAATATCGTCATCGATGATCAAGATCTTTTGTGGCATGGTTTCTTCCTATGGATAAATTCATGATTTCTATCTATAAAATATACCATAGATTATAATGGGACTGATGATTTCTGAGGTGATTGACCGTCTGGTTTCCAATAAAGGGGATGAGATTCTGGTTGGGGTTTCTGGAGGCCCAGACAGCCTCTGTTTGCTTCATGCTTTGTTAAAAGAAAATATCCCGCTCGTTGCCGCTCATTTTAACCATCAGCTCCGTCCAGAGGCGGATGCGGAAGCGCGTCAGGTAGAGGAACGCATGGCAAGATGGGAAATCCCATTTATACAGGGAAAAGCTGATGTCGGAAGTTTTGCAGATGAAGCCTCCCTCTCCCTCGAGGAAGCAGCCCGGATCTTACGTTACCAATTTTTGTTCTCGAAAGCGGAGGAACGAAAGGTCCAGGCTGTCGCGGTGGGGCATACAGCAGATGACCAGGTTGAAACGGTCCTGATGAACATCATCCGGGGTGCCGGGTTTTTAGGATTAACGGGTATGTCCATGACCAGTTTGCCTAACGAATGGAGTGAGAGAATTCCCTTAATCCGACCCCTTTTGCCAGTTTGGAAAGAGGAGATCGAAGATTACTGTAAGGCTCATCACCTCTTGCCTATTCGTGATCCCTCCAATCAAGACCTGACCTTTCGAAGAAACCGGATTCGGCATTGGTTGATCCCTTTACTCGAGGAGTTTAACCCCCATGTGCAAGAAAAAATTTGGCAGTTAGCGGAGATCCTCCGTGAGGATTATGCTCTCCTGGAGAAGAGGACAAAAACATTATCCGAAGGTGCCCTTCAAAAAGCGGGGGAGGGGTACCGGGCGTTTTCCAGGGAAGTCCTCAGAGGTATGGAAGTTGGCGATCAGAGGCGTCTGATCCGGTGGGTCTTGCGGGACCTCCGTCCCCACCTCGACCAGGTGAGTTTTGATCATGTGGAAAGGGCCCGTTCTTTCATTGATCAGCCAACGGAGCGCGGTGTGGACAACCTGGTAGGGAAGGTGAGGGTCAAACTAAGGGAACAGACGGTCTACTTTATGACCTGGGATGCAGAGATACCCTTGCCTGATTATCCCCAGATGCGGAAGGGGCAGCGGCTGGTCATAAATGATCCGGGTCCGATTCATCTCAGCCAAGGGTGGGTGTTTGAGCTGCAGACCGTTAATTTGGGTCAAATTGAAAGAGAAAAGATACTCTCTAATCAGGATCCGTACCAGGCTTGGGTGGATGCCGGGGAAGTTGTCTTTCCCCTTACCCTGGCTGGGCGGAACGAAGGAGAGCGGTATTCACCGTTGGGAATGGAAGGAAAAAGGGTATCTGTTTCAGACCTGATGATCAATGAGAAAATTCCTCAAGAAGCCCGTGAACGGTGGCCGATCCTGCGCTCCGAGGGAAAAATTCTTTGGGTTCCAGGGCATCAGATAGCTCACAGGGCAAGGATCAGGGAAAAATCGGGAAAAGCCCTCCATCTTTCTTTGGAGAAAAGGGAGGCTTAATGCCCGTTTCCAGTTTGGGCAGCGGCATCATGGAGTGGATTGTTTTCCTCTTCCTCTTCGCGGTCAATCTTTCGACTGAGGACCTGCAATTTGCGGCTGACCTCGCGCCATTGAACTTCCGAAATCCCTAGTTTCTGGCGAATCCGATTGTGCTCCATATTGGAGCGCCAATCATTTAACGCGCAGGTCCAGCGGCACATGGAAAAGGAAACCCTTTTCTCGAGTCCGGCATCTTCTCCTAAATCTTCAAGGACATATTCCAGCATCCGTGCTGACCAGGGGAACAAGGCATCTGTGGGTTGGTGCTGTTCTTTGTATTCCTGATAAGCTTTCACCCAGTTTTCGGGGACTGGGATTTTGCGCTCTTTATATCTGTTTTGGGGGCTGGCGTAGCGGATGAAGACCATCGGGCCCTGTGGGCTTTCGAGGTGAATGTGATTGGGGCTGAGGGATAGGCATTCCCCTTTCTTAATCCCAGTGTGGAGAAGGAGGGAGAAAAGGGTGTAAGATCGAATGTCGGGGTTCTCACCTTGCCTGAGCTGCTGTGCGGTTTGGAGCATGACCTCGACCTCAGCGGGTGATAGGACATCGGGGAGGGGGCTTTTTACCGATTTTTGGACAACCTTTTCTGCGGGATTAGAGGGGATGGCTCCTCCCTCGTGAAGCCAACGGAAAAATGATTTCAGGGAGGTGATCCTGCGGGCTAAAGTCTTCGGACTGCAGGGTACGCCACGGTCGTTTTCCATCCAATCTAAAAAGTTATTCAGATCTGGAAGGCTGATTTCTCCCAGGGTTTTATCGGGGGGCAGATAGGAGGAGAGGAGTCGCAAATCTCCCAAGAAAGCGGTTACGGTATGGGGTGAACTGCCCTGGTCCTGTAAATATATCTTCCAGGCCTTCAGAGCGGGGGTAAGGGTGGTTTGGGGAGAAATATGTGCGGTGGATTCATCAGCCATTAGCGTCCTCCATTTTCGTATAGTCAATATATGAGTAGTTTAATGGAGTTTTTGTCCCCTGTCAATCATATTTTTCCTGAATTTTATGCAAACGAGGATCTTAATGGATCAAAAATTGATTTTCAGGGAATAAAAAACGCATTTTTCACGGATTTTGCAAAATTACAGTCCCTGCTTTTGTCTGAATAGTGAAGTTGAGTTTTGGTCCCTGCCCTTCTTGGAGGAATTCATCCCCCATTTGCTGCCAATTCCCTTTTCCAGAAACTTTAGAGAGCGGACCTTCAAATTGGGCGACCGCGGGGGTCCCCTCCGGGACTGTGATCTTAAGGCGGCTCAAACCTGTTTCGATGAATATGGAGGTGTCTTGTTGAATGCTGCCTGAAAAGTCAAGATGATAATTCCCTGCGCCGCTCTCAAAAAGCATGGTTTGAAAGTTGGCGTTGCCTAACTTTTCCATGGTGATGTTTGAAGCCCCGGTTTCATACCGGAAAGCGTGCATGCGGGATGGGTTAGGCGTGGAGAACGAGAGATTGACATTGGAGGCTCCATCAGCAATATGCAGATCCGTAATCGCCAGCCCCCCGAACTCAAATTTTCCTGTATAAGCCCCGGATTTGATGGTCAGGTCCATCGGGTAACTTGAAAAGGCCAGGCTCCATTCGTTCTTTATTTTCTGATTGATTTTTGGGACAGCATTTAGCTTTAAATTTCCTTGTTTGATCAAAATATCTTGATTTTCAGTGGTGATGACAGGTTTGAAATCCTCAACATTGAAGGTAGCCGTCCCAGATATGAAATCGTTGCCCGGATTGGGAAGGATGATTAATTTTCCCGCTCCGAATGACAGGGTGACATCAACGGGAGTTTCACCGGTGGGTATAGGAATCCGGATGGATTCTGATCTGGTTGGACCGGTTTTCATTTCTGACCTGAAGGGAAGTTCGATCCCTGCTCCACACGCGCTGAGGGTCAAGATGCTTAGAGCGGCCAGAAAAAGAAAAATGAAACGTTTCATGCCTTACCTCGCTTTTAATGTCCTAAATGGAGTGAGAAGCTGAGAGTCTTTTCTTAAGTTAATTTTCATTCGGGAAAATAGGCTCAGGATCGCCAAGTATCGGCTCCGGCCGGGTGATATGGACCTGGAGCAGCGCCATCAGAGTGGCTGGAATTTCCCTAATTTTCCAAATCAAATGATCTGGAGGGGAATAAACCCTTTGATCTGCCGGGACCCCCTGGCTTGGTAAGCCTAAAAAGTTGCAGGTGTAAATAGCTCTGGGGAGATGGAACTCCTGGGTGACCAGAATCGCTTCCGGGACTTTAAAGATGTGCTTCGCGCGATAACAGGTATCATATGTCCGGCGCCCGGCATAATCCAGGACGATGTCCTCTTCGGGGACTTGTAACTCAAGAGCGTACCTTTTCATGCCGGCCGGTTCATTGTAATTCACATAGCGGTTATCTCCGCTCATGAGGATCTTATCTACTTTGTCAGCAAAATAAAGTTTCACAGCGGTTGAAACACGATCTTTCAGCACAGGGGAGGGGGAGCCGTCACTTTGGAGTCCAGCCCCAAATACGATCGCGACTCGGGATGAGGGTATGGATTCCAGGGTTTTAGTCCTTTTCTTGCCATACCAGTAGATGAGGACCCTTGGAAAGAGGGAGATTATCAGGACCGTCAATACCGCTATCAGGAGCATGTTTCGCGTTTTTTTAGACACGTGCGCATTGTACCATGTTATATAAAAGAAACCAGGCTTCCTTCGAAACCTGGTTTCCTGAGCTGGAGCATGTTTTTTTCAGTTTATACAAAGCGTTCCCGGATTTCCGCGCTGACGTAGTCCAGGATGGCCACGGTGATGGTGATGAACCAGATCGCGATCCCGGCAGCCTTGTAATCCAGCAAACGCATCCACTGGATGAGCAGGAAGCCAATCCCCCCGCCGCCGACCATACCGATGATGGTGGACATGCGGATGTTGATATCCCAGCGGTAGATGGTGAAGGAGACAAAAGGTGGGATGATCTGTGGGACCACACCGTACATAATCGTCTGCGCCCAGTTAGCTCCTGTGGCTTGCACCGCTTCAATCGGGCCGGGATCAATGGATTCAATGGCTTCCGAGTACAGCTTGCCCAGGGCGGCTATGGAGTGGATGGTGAGGGCGATGATGCCCGCAAAGGGGCCCAGACCAACCACGATCAGGGCAATCACAGCCCAGATTAATGGCTCTATGGATCTGACGATGTTCATCACCCCCCGGGCGATATAGTATATGATCAGGGTGAACTTGTTGGCTGACATCAGGTTGCGCGCAGCCAGAAAGCTGACCGGGAGAGCGATGATTACCCCGAAGAATGTGGCCATCATGCCGATAAAGATCGTTTCGATGATTTTTTCGATAGCAAGTTTCAATTCCTTGCTGGCCTGGGCCGCGCCCAGGCTGGTGACCTGGCGGGCTTTCAGATCCCAGATGTAAGACGGCTCGGTGGCGCTGGGGGGAAGCAGCCTGTAAGGAAGGACGATGTCAATGGTAAATTCTCCGTTCTCATCAGGTACCACCTTGACATATTCCCCACCCTGACGGGCCCTGAATTCGTTCCCGATGGGATCTTCCCAGAGGATGTTAACTGTTTTTCCAGGGAGATAATTTTCGCCGTGGAGGGTGATTTTTGTCCCCGTTTCCCCGCCCTGTTCACTTAATTGACCGCATCTTGGTTCAGCTTCCAGGCGAGGTTCTCCTTCTCCGTAATCTGGCACATCCGGAGGATCACTTTCCGTACAGGGGACCTGTATGGGCATGATGGCTATGATTTCTTCTTCCGGGTAGGTTACCGCCCGTTCCCAGGGCCAGAGGACCTCGCTGAGCGGTCCTGCTGCTTCATCAAGGTCGGTGACCAGGGCCACAGGGTTGATATCTCCAATCTGCCAGCCCATGATGAAGAAGATGATCAGGACCATGAAGATCAGCCCCAGGGGTGTGCCTCTCGTCCTTTTGGCCATCAGATAGGCATCATAAGCAATCCACAGGTAAAAAATGACCATCAATACGGTAAGCACGATTAAAATCGGCCGCAGGCGGTAAGCCTTTTGGATGATCTCTAAGGCCCCTTCCACCCGTTTTCCCGCCAGCTGAATGCGCCAGATCATCAGCCCTACCAGTGAGATGAAGCTGCCCAGTAAAATGGCCCCGCGGCGGTATGTGCGGGCCAGAAACTGGCCCAGGCCGGGTACGACCAGAGATAACAAACCTGCTAGATAGGGAGGAACAAGACTCGGTTTTCGTGCTTCTTGTTCCGGTTTTTTTCGGTGGTTCATGGTTATTCTCCTAATCCGAACTCGTCAAGGTTGCCTTCTAAGCCGCCGGTCACCCGCTGCGCTTGCTCACCGTAGATCTCCTGGAACTCCTCATCCGTCATGGCCCTGATTTCTTCCCGGGTGCCCCTGTAGACGATCTCCCCTTCTCGGAGCCCGAGGACGCGTGTGCTGTAACGCTGCACGAGGTCCAAATAGTGCAAACTGCAGACAATGGTCATCTCATCCTCCTGGTTCAGGCGCTCCAGGTAGGTGAGGATGGAGTGAGCCAGAACAGGATCCAGACTGGCTACAGGCTCATCCGCCAGGATCAATTCCGGGTCCTGCATCAAAGCCCGGGCAATCCCCACGCGCTGCTGCTGTCCCCCGCTCAACTCGTCCGCGCGTTTGAAAGCCTGGTCCTCAATGCCCAGGCGTTCTAGAGCCTGCCAGGCTTTCTCGCGGTCAGACTCTTTGAACTGGTGCATCATTGTCTGGAATGTGGGAGAATATCCCAGGCGCCCCGAGAGCACATTGGTCATCACCGAGGACCGCCTGACGAGGTTGAAGTGTTGAAAGATCATTCCGATCTGGCGGCGGGCTTTTCGGAGCTCTTCTCCCTCCAGCTTAGCCAGATTCACGCCGTCCCAGATGATATCTCCTTCTGTGGGATCGATCAGGCGGTTTACGCAGCGCAGCAAGGTTGATTTTCCCGATCCGCTCAAACCGATGATGATCAGGAATTCCCCGTCTTCTACTGTGAAGCTGATGTTTTTCAGAGCAACCGTGCCATCATCGTATACCTTGGTTAGGTTTTTAACTTCCAACATGAGTGTTAACCTCTCTTATCATGGATTGCAACCAATACTATTATATAAAAAAAATAATGGCTTAATAGGTTATTTTCATCCTCGTTGGTCAGAAATAAAGAAAAGGACGGCCCTAAAACTTGAGCCGTCCTTTTGGATATCCGGCATGGAAAGAGTGGTGAGTTCGGAATTTCACCAATCTCTTCCGGCTGCCATTATTGCAGTTCTTCGGGGGAAACGCCTGCAGCGTCCAACACCTGACGGAAGGGGTCATAGAAGGTGTCGTCTTGCTTCTCCAATGCTGTCCAGGAGTAGGCGGTGTCCAAGGCTTCCTGCCCTTCCTCGGTTTCCGCGATGGCCATCAGGGCATCCACAATCTGGGATTTTTTCTCTTCAGGAAAGTCGGGAATGAACTGCACGCCGTCATTGGGGATGTCAGCGGAAACATTGATGATGGTCAGTTCATCCATCACGTTCGGATATTCATCTTCCACAGCAGATCGGGCGTCCACATACGACGCGCCTGCATCGCAATCACCGTTGAGAACACCTGTGACCGCAGCGTCATGGGAACCGGCGTCGACGATTTCAGCCAGGTCGGTCTCTGGGTCGAGGCCCTCAGCTTTCATGGTGATGCTGGGGATGATCCAGCCGCTGGTGCTCAAGGGGTCGGGGCGGCAGAAGGTCTTGTCTGTCAGGTCTGATATGCTTTCTATTCCGGAGTCTGCGCGCACGAATATCTGTCCGTTATAGGTTGAGCTGCCGAAGCGGACAGCCACCAGGGCTGCTTCCGCACATCCTCTTTCGCTGGCCAAAATATAAGAGAAAGTGGCCAGGGAGGCCATGTGAGCCTTAGGTGGATCGCTGCACATAGCTTCGATCACGCCGGCATACTCAGTGGCCACAAAGGGCTCAATTACCAGGCCGGTCTCATCCTGGATCAGGCTGGCAACCTCTTCGAAGCCAGTCACGACCTGTTCAGTTTCCCCGGAGGGGACCACTGCCCAGATAATGGGGTTTTCCTCCGTTCCCAGTTCGGCCTCTCCGCCACAAGCGCTGAGTAAAAAGGCGCTGATGATGAAAAGCGCGAACAAAAGGTAAGAAAGACGTTTTTTATACATAAAAAATTCTCCTCTTAATAGTGGATAGTGGATAGGGTTTGATCCAGTTGATCCTGGAAACACGTTAATCATATCATAACCCCTGATCAGGCTCCTAGCAAGGAGTGAATCTTAAAGTTTAAAAGGGATTTAATACTTGTTAACAAAATGATTCCGGATCGAGTTTAATCACATTTATACTTAATAAAAATGCCGAATGCTGCTTACCAGTTGCGTCAGGAGCGTGCGGAGGTTACAATCCTAGCACTATGAAATCACTCCAAGAAAAATACCAGGAAACCCTTGATTATATATACAGTTTCGTCGATTTCAGCCGTACCCATCAGGATACTCTGAAGCCTGAAAACTTTGACCTTTCCCGGATGCGGACTTTTATGGACCGCATCGAGAACCCGGAAAAGGATTTTCAGAGCCTTCACATCGCTGGAAGCAAGGGGAAAGGGTCGGTAAGCGCTTTCTGTTCCCACGTTCTGGCGGAAGCAGGCTACCGGGTGGGGTTGTACACGTCCCCCCATCTGAAAGATTATGAGGAACGGATCCAAATCAATCACCAACCTATTTTCAGGTCTGACCTGGTGGAATTGATGGATGAGCTGAAGCCTGTAATCGAATCCATACCCCGCTTGACGACATTTGAAATCACCACAGGGCTGGGGTATCTCTATTTTTCCAGACAAAACGTGGATATTGCTGTGGTGGAGGTAGGCCTGGGCGGGCGGCTGGATTCCACAAACATCATCACCCCCCTGGTTTCTGTGATCACCGCCCTTTATCTCGATCACACCGCCATACTGGGGGATACGCTTCCTGAGATCGCCCGGGAGAAAGCCGGGATCATCAAACCGGGAGTTCCTGTGGTCCTCGCTCCTCAGCAAAATGGAGCCAAAGATGTCGTTCGAGAGGTGGCAGAAGATCATCAAGCCCCCTTGATCGAGGTGGGTAGAGACTATGTCTATTCCTTTATTCAGGCTGACCTGGAAAGGCAGACTTTCCTGATCGGCACCAATCCGAATACCCTGGAAGAGGAAGGTCAGCGCCTGGAAATCCCTCTTTTGGGCAAATATCAGATCGACAATGCGGCCACGGCGTACGCCGCACTCCGGACACTGTCGGAGCGGGGCCTCCCGATCTCCCGGAAAAACATCCGGGATGGGTTTGCGAACACCGTATGGCCGGCACGATTTGAGATCGCCCGGCGCAATCCCCCGGTGATCTTTGATGCTGCTCATAACCCTTCTGCCATTGCAGAGCTGAGGAAGACCGTGGATCACTTTTTTCCAGAACTGCCGATGACCCTGGTTTTTGGCATTTCAGAGGATAAAGAATTGAAGGGGATGTTTGACTCGGTTTTGCCCCGCACCCAAACCCTGATCTGCACGCAGGCCAATCACCCCCGGGCTATGGATCCGGACTTGATGGCAAAGGAAGCAGCTGATTACGAATGCGAAACCAAAGTAGTCCCTGATGTTGGGGATGCTTTGGAGCAGGCTCTTCAGGACGCGGGTGATGATCACCTGATCTTAGTCACAGGAAGCATCTTTGTGGCGGCCAGCGCCCGAATCGCCTGGAAAGAACGGGGGTTGGGGACGTAGAAAACCTGCTTTTTATCTATTCGGTAGTGGTCGATATACCCAATAATTCTGTGGAAAATGTCGAAGGAAAGGATCAGGGGCAGATATTTTGTTGGTGTTCTTCGAAGGTTTCTGAAAAGTTATGCCGACCCGAATTGTCGCATGCGGCGCTGAAAAAGAAGTAAGGGGAGATTTCAGGATGCGCCACCGCTTTGAGAGCGGATAAACTCGGATTGCAGATCGGTCCGGGAGGAAGGCCTGGGTTCTGGTAGGTGTTATACGGGGAATCCACTCGAAAATCTTCCATTGTGAGGGGGTTCGTCCACCATGTTTCCTGGGATTCATTATATCCCAGAGCGTATTGGATGGTTGGGTCAGCTCCCAGTGTCATCCCCTTTCTAAGGCGGTTGAGAAACACAGAGGCGATGAGCGGCATTTCTTCTTCAAGCACGGCTTCTCTTTCCACGATGGAAGCTAATGTCAGCCCTTCAGCTGGAGATAGGCCTTGCTCTCTTATTCCCTGCTGGATTTCTTCTGTATAGTGATCCTCAAAAGTTGTTGCTAAAGTATCTACGAGGAGTGCTGTTGTGATGTCCCGGTCAACTTGATATGTGCCGGGAAACAAACGGCCTTCCCTTCCGCGCGTTTTCACCTCTTGGATAAAAACCTGGGGGGAGATATCTATGCCCAATTTGGGTAATACCCCAGCGATCTCCTCCGTCCGCCAGCCGGGGAAAATGGTCAAAGATATATTTTGTGGATTCGGGTTTTCAAATGCCTGAACGATCTCGATCTCCGTCATAGCTGGGCTCAAGATGAAGTCCCCGGCCCGGATCTTTTTATCTATGCCGCTGTAAACGAGGTATGTTTTTAGCAGGTTAGGGTTATCAATTAAGCCTTCTTGCTGGAGCCTGTTTATGATGTTTGATGCTGGATCACCTTGATCAACTTGAAACGTTTTCATTCCCCCTTGAAGATTCGTGGGGGTCGTCAGCTTTTCAGCGTTCCAGACCAGCAGCAGCGATTGGTAATATAATTTGCGGGTATTTAACTCGGGATCAGGGGCGCCAAAGATCTCCTCCGCTCGCTTAGGGATGCTTGTGACTATGCTGCCCAGAAAGAACAGGGTGAGTACGGCTAAGGCGATCAGGGGGAGGAAGAGCACACCCATTGCTTTCGATTTCCCGCGTTTACTCATCTGCGTTTATTCCCCCGGTTTCCTGGGCGTCCAGGTAAGATTGCAGGATGAGGGTAGCAGCGAGATGATCAATGTCTTTGGCCCGGTTCTTACGGGAAAGGCCCATCGCCAGACGGGCTTCATGAGCGGTTTTCGTGCTCCCGTATTCATTCCAGAGGATGACAGGGATAGCTATTTTTTCTCTGATGCGTCCTGCTAATCTCTTTGATTTCCTTCCTTGATAGGATACAGAGCCATCCCAGTCCAGTGCCTGCCCAATGATAATTTTGACTGCCTGATACTCATTAGCGATCTCGATGATTTTTTGGGCGTCCAACTCCCGGGTCTGATGCTCTATGACCTCCAATGGGTTCGCGATTGTGCCTGTGGGATCGCTAACTGCCACCCCTATTCTTTTTTGTCCTGGGTCTACGGCCAGCACACGAGATGAGTTGTCCATGTTAGGAAGTGATCCTTTCTTATTCCACCTTAATTCGGAATGGTAAAAAGGGAAGCCTTGGCCACCAAGATGGGATAATGGAAATTCGGGGGGGATTGCTGAGGTTATACTTTTCTGTCAATTGGCGTTTTGCTCGGGATGGCGTCTGACCAAGCACTGTACTCACAATTTCACTCTCTTTGACACTTGGTTTTCGCTGCCATTTTATTGCCAGCATCCATTCCGCTTCTCTGTTATCATGCACCGTGATTTTTGTATCAGGTTGATATGTGAGCGTATCAGAGACAGGTTGGTATTGATCTGTATATTGGTTGGTTTGCATGACATCCTGGGCTAATGTCCTCAGGTCCTGATCTTTGACAATCCAGCCCGATACTTTGACCCGGATATTGACTTCCAGGGTTTCTCCGGGTTCTCCTTCTGGAGGGGTAAATTCCTTCTTCTCGATTTCTTTGATGATCGGGGATTCACTTATTAACATATCCCCGGGTTCCATTTTCTGCCCTAAACGCTCCTGGGCGTCTTCTTTTACATCCTGGATGACTTGTTCAGTCAACGTTTGCTTGTCCCGCTCGGAAGGGATCGAAAGGTAAATATCCTCCCCCCCCCGGATGGGTTGAGGGTTGGTCACCGTCAGGTCTGCCCCAAAATCCGCTCCAATTCCGGAAACAGCGCCGGCTTCTTGATTGGCGGATGAACCGGGGTCTTTGGCTTTGATCTTGGCTTCCACCTTGTTTCCAGTACCCGCAGGCAGCTCAACTGCATGAAGAGTCCGGTAGCTGACTGGGTCCTCCCCTCCAGTAGTCAGGGTTGTGTTTTTGGGGACATTTACTTTGTGATCCGTCAAATTTGTGAAGACGACTTCTCCAGCAGCGTATATCTCGGGTATGGATACTGTTCCAGTCGTTTCCATCTGGGCCCTCTTCTCTATGCTGACTGAGATTTCGCGGGCAGGAAGCGCACCTGAAACGTAAACATTTTGGATGTCCGGGGAAGCTCGTACCGGAATGATGACTTCTGTCCATTGATCTTGGACGGGTATTAAGATTTCCGATCTGGGAAGTAACAAGAAAGCGATCGTGAGTACAGCGATCACTGCGACAGTAAAGGTGGTCAACCGAGCCCAGGGAGGAAGTTCAAATAAGACATCTTTTTCTGGTTTTTCAGGCAGGTCTGTCTCTTTCGGTTCCAAGATCTTTTCCTGGAAAGAGCGCTGGCGATAATAACGTTGGGAGCGTGGCCAGGGTTTGGTTTGGGCTTCCGCTCTTGATTTAAAGTGTGGGATTCCGGCTCTCTTGGCGTTGTAGATGACATCCGGCTGGTCTGCAACCAATCCCAATTGGCTTCCCAAGGATGTGCTGTGGCGCTCCAGGATGACTAAATCCAGATGATCGGTCAGGACATCGTTCTTTTCAGGCCAGATCAGGAGCACACGAGGTGTTTGAGACCAATCCATCTTATCTGTGACGGAATGGGTATCATCGTGTCTCTCGAGGTGAATGATTTGCGTTTTCACAAGGGATATTTTACCAAATCCGGCTTTCTAAGGCCGTTAGATTACCAGGGGTTTGAATGCTTTTATCAATTTGTGGAGGGAGTGGTGCTTAAATCTTTCCCAGGGGGTGAGGGGAAAAAGGACGACTCGCTTCTGACCACGATCCGCAATAGATGCTAAGCGAGTTGCCTCTCCACCCATCCAGCGACACTTTTCAATGCTTCTTCCAGTTTTTCTGGGCTTTTCCCTCCAGCTTGGGCCAGGGTCGGGCGACCCCCTCCACCACCATCTACCTGTTCTGCGACGAAAGTCACCAATTCGTCAGCTCTTATCCCCCGGGCCACAAGGTCTTTTGTGACCGCGGCGATCATCTGGGGAGAGTGGTCGACGATTGTGGCCAGGACAGCCACACCCTGTTCGGGATACTCCTGTCGGAAACGGTCAGCCATGCGCCGTAAGGCTTCCATGTCCACATCTTTCAATGTCACAGAGAGAACATGAATTCCCTGGACTGGGGATGTTTTTTCAAAAGCCTGATTTAATTCTAGGAAAGCTAATCTTTCACGGATGGATTCCAGTTCGTGATGCGTTTTATCAAGCTCGTTGAGAACAGCCTTCGTTTGCTCAGCCACCTGATCGGGGCCGGTCGAGAGGTATGAAGCAGCCTTGTCCAGTTCTCGAAATCTCCGCTGCACGAGTTGGTATGCCTTTCTGCCGGTTACAGCCTCGATGCGCCGGATGCCGGCTGCAGCGCTCCCTTCATGGGTGATTAAAAATATGCCCAGATCCCCGCTGCTCTCAGAATGTGTGCCGCCGCATAATTCATAGGAGAATGTGCCCATTTTGACGGTTCGGACGACATCTCCGTATTTCTCTCCGAACAAAGCTCTCGCGCCTTCATCTACGGCCTCTTGAAGAGGTTTGTGAGCGATGCGCAAAGGGTGATTTTCCAGGATCCTTTGATTTACGATCTCTTCAATGGTCTCCAGTTCCTGGTTGGAAAGGGCTTCATTGTGGGTGAAATCAAATCGCAACCGGTCCGGCGCGACCAGGGAACCAGCCTGGCGGGCATGCTCCCCCAGCACTTCATCCAGAGCTGCGTGCAGGAGGTGAGTTCCGGTGTGATTGCGCATGATGTCCTTCCGGCGCTGACTGTCGACGATAATCGCTGCCTCTTCTCCAACCTCAGGATTCCCATTGCGCACATTTCCGACATGGACAATCACCCCGGCTGCGGGTTGATACACGTCCCTGATATCTATTTGCCAATTTTCCCCGGCAATCATCCCGGTGTCAGACACTTGACCACCTGCTTCCAAGTAGAAAGGCGTCCGGGGGACAATCACATTCACATCTTGGCCAGGTTGGGCTCTTTCAATGCGTTCTCCCTGATGAACGAGCGCCAGGATTTCTCCCGAAAACTCAAGCTCCCCATAAGGGTCGTAGTGGACACCTTCGGAGTCTAATTTCCCTTCCTTCTGCAGGTCTTTCAACAAATCACGGTATAACTTGACCTCTTTTCCACCCACATCTCCCATACTTTCCCCTTTCCCGGAGGCAAGGCGGTGTTCTTCCATCGCTTCCCGAAATCCCTGGTCATCAACTTCTAACCCTTTTTCTTCAGCTATATCACGCGTGATTTCCAGCGGCATTCCATATGTGGTATATAAATGGGCAGCTTGATCGCCGGGAAGGGTCTCCTTGCCCTGTTCTTTCAAGTCGTGGAGCATATTTTCCAGGCGGTAGGTAGCATTTTCAAGCGTCTCTTGAAATTGTTCCTCTTCCCGGGTGATGGTCTTGAGGATGATTTGTTGGTTCCGTTCCAGTTCCGGATAGGCTTCTTTGTAATTTTCAATGACGGGTTTCGCCACTTCTGCCAGGAAAGGTTTATGGAGTTCCAGGTGTCCGCCAAAGCGGAAGGCACGCCGGATGATCATTCGGCAGACATAATTCCTGCCGATATTTCCGGGGACCACTCCGTCTGCGATCAAAAATGCAGCTGCTCGGGCGTGGTCTGCAATGACCCGGTACGGCGTGATATTCCGGTCCAGTTCCTGATCGCTGTCCCCCGTCAAGGCCTGGGTGGCTCTTAACAAAGGCAGAAAGAGATCTGTTTTGTAGTTGGACCCTGAGTTTTGTAGGATGGCTACCACTCTTTCAAACCCCATGCCTGTATCCACGTGAGTGGCAGGTAACGGTTCCAAGTGATCCGGACTTACCCTGTTGTACTGGATGAATACCAGGTTCCAGATCTCGATGAAGCGTTCGCTGTTGATGGTCTCTTTGTCCTTCACGGGTCCCAGTTCGGGATGGAGGTCATAATGGATTTCAGAGCTTGGACCGCAAGGTCCGGTGTCCCCCATTTCCCAGAAAATTTCTTTTCTGCCTTCATAAAAGAGATGGCTTTCTTTGAATCCCGGTTGTTCGAGCCAGTACCTTGCGGCGTCTTCATCGGTGGGGATTTCCTTCAGCTCGTCTTTGAAAACCGTGGCATACAAACGGTCCTTGGGGAACTTCCATACATCGGTCAACAGCTCCCAGGCCCAAGAAATCGCCTCTTTCTTGTAGTAGTCCCCAAAGGACCAATTGCCTAGCATCTCGAAAAAAGTATGGTGGCTGTCATCCCGTCCCACATCTTCCAGGTCGTTGTGTTTTCCAGCCACCCGCATGCACTTTTGCGAATTTACCGCCCTGTTGTAGTCACGCTGTTCTGTCCCTAAAAAAATGTCTTTGAACTGCACCATCCCAGCATTTGTGAAAAGAAGGGTGGAATCCCCCCCGGGGACTAAGGATGAGGATTTGACAAATTTGTGTCCTTTTTCTTTGAAAAAATCAATGAAGGATTCTCGGATTTCATTTCCTGTCTTTGGTATGTTGTTCATAATCTCACCTTTGAAATGATTCAGATGTTAGATAGGTAAAAACCCGGACGGTTGTTAGAGCCCGGGTTCATGGATCAGAATATGATTCTTTCCACCTGCTAGAGGTCAGGTTTTTCGGGCTCCATTAGGATTTTTAGGGCGGCTGCAAGCATGATCGCGGCAGCCGCCTTGGAAGCAGCAGCCGGTTTTCTGATATTCATGCGGGAAGGTTGTTTCCGGTGCATAGCCATCATTTCCAAATTATAATGGATTATCTTGGTTCCGGGTAGATGTTATGAAGTTGTTTTCCTACCATGGTTGGTGGTGAAATTGGAAAGATGGTACTGGAATCGATTTATACAGAAAGACTGTGTATTTTTTTATACGCAGGTCCTCCATTTTTTTGCTATCAAAGAATGTATCCTATATCATCCTCTGCAGGGATGGAATCAAGGGTTAGGGAAGAGAGTCAAGAACGAATCCGAGCAAAGGTGGTAAAATATGCTGGAAGTTATCTGGGACCGGCAAACCAGCTGCATAGAGCTTATCCGGTGCATTCTGAAGATTCTTGTTGTGGACAGTAAACTGGGTTCTGGAAAGAACAGAGAA
This sequence comes from Anaerolineales bacterium, assembly GCA_018335275.1. Taxonomy (GTDB): domain Bacteria; phylum Chloroflexota; class Anaerolineae; order Anaerolineales; family UBA11858; genus B10-G9. Next base: position 20,705 of record JAGXKM010000022.1, read on the forward strand.
GTGAGATCATGGGAAATTTGCTGCGCATCGTGCTTGATGTTTTAAAACCACTGGAACCGAACATCGTGGACATGGTTCAAGAGGTCGCTCAACTGGAGGGGGTTGAAGGGGTTAATATCACCATCTATGAGGTGGACCGCAGAGTGGAGAACGCCAAGATCACGGTGGAGGGGAATGACCTTTCCTATTCTGCATTGGAGGAATTGATTGCAGAAAATGGGGGCGCGATACATTCCATTGATGAAGTTGCAGCAGGTAAAACCATTATTGAGGATGTCGTTACCCACCAGGATTAATTGAGTAATTGATGTCATAAGTTATGAAAAATGTGAGAGCATGGTTGGCTGAACTCCAAACGTATAATCGGTTGGTTGGGATCGAAGAGATCGCCCGGCGCTATTTTGCGATGAACGCTTTTGACGGGGTGTTGACCACCATTGGAGTTTTAGTGGGGAATTATCTGGTGGGGGTGCGGGATGTGGTCATCCCCATTCGCATCGGTGTGGCTACATCCATCGCTATGGGGGTCTCTGGATTGTGGGGGGCTTATTTGACGGAAGTTGCGGAACGGGATCGGCAAATGAAGGAGTTGGAGAAAGTTTGCCTGGTCGACCAGAACTGCACAAAGATCGGGAAAGCCTCCCGGTTTGCGGTGATCATCGTGGCCGTGGTAGATGGTTTAGCTCCCTTTTTAGCTGCCCTGGTCGTTCTCATCCCTCTTTTTCTCAATCCTATCATCCAGGATGCTGTTTTGAGTTATTTCCTGGCTATTGGTGTCGCATTCCTCAGCCTTTTTGGGTTGGGGATGTTCTTGGGAAAAGTCTCAAACCGCAGCCTTCTGGGGTACGGCTTCCGGACTTTGGTAGCTGGTTTTGTCGCCATTGGGATCAACTTCCTTCTGGGTGCTCGATGAGTTGAGGAGTATAAGACCGCTGGTTTAGAAAGGATTCCTGACTAATATGAGGTCCTATTTATATTTTTCCGTCTTTGCAACTGGATTGACCACGCTGGCTGTTGAGTTTGCAGCTTCCCGCCTGCTGGGGAGTGTTTTTGGGACGAGCAACCTCGTTTGGGCGAGCATCATAGGGCTGATCCTCATCTATCTCACAGCCGGGTACTTCCTGGGGGGAAGATGGGCAGATCGACGACCTGATTATAAAGTTTTTTACACCATTCTGGCCTGGGGGGCGTTCACTTCTGGGTTGATCCCTTTCGTCTCCCGCCCGGTTTTATATCGGGCCGCAGACGCCTTTGACCAGCTTCAAGTAGGTGTATTGTTGGGATCCTTTACAGGGGTTTTGATATTGTTTGTGGTTCCTATCACCCTTCTGGGGACCATCTCTCCTTTTGCCATCCGCCTCGCTTTACGGGATTCCCGGAAAGCGGGAAAGGTTTCCGGGAAGATCTACGCCATTTCCACCCTGGGTTCTTTTCTGGGGACGTTTACGCCGGACCTGATCCTCATTCCTCTTGTAGGCACAACATTGACGTTTGTGGCCTTTTCTCTCTTCCTGGTCCTCGTCGCTTTGGGAGGATTGTGGAAGCATGCAGGGTGGAAAGAGGCGTTGAAATGGAGCTGGATGATCGTCGTTTTAATCCTCCTGGGAGGGATTTGGGGGCGGGGCTCCATTAAGAATACACCCGGTCAAATTTATGAGACGGAATCATCTTATAACTACATTCAGGTCATCGAGCAGGATGGCTACCGTTATCTCCGTCTCAATGAAGGGCAGGGGGTTCATTCCATCTATCACCCAGAAAGGCTGGCGTACAACGGGACGTGGATGCAGGTCTTAGCTGCACCGTTTTTCAATGAAGCCCCTTTTTCCCCCCAGGATGTGGAAAGCATGGCCATCGTTGGCCTTGCAGCGGGAACAACAGCTCGACAGGCTACGCAGGCTTTTGGCCCAATCCCTGTCGATGGATTTGAGATTGATCCGAAGATCATCCAGGTGGGAAAAGAATATTTTGGAATGACCCAGCCTAATCTCAATCCCATTCCAAAAGACGGACGTTGGGGGTTGGATACCAGTGAAAAAACCTACTCCATAATCAGCATGGATGCCTACCGCCCGCCTTACATCCCTTGGCACTTGACGACCGTGGAATTTTTCCGCATCGTCCATGAACATCTAACTCCCCAGGGTGTGGTTGCTATCAACGTGGGAAGAGCGCCTGATGATGAAAGGTTATTGGCTGGTTTGGTAGCGACGGTAAAAACTGTCTTTCCTTCCGTGTATGTCATCGATGTCCCGGATTCCTTTAATTCGATCATTTATGCCACCAAGCAGCCTACCAAAGTGGAGAACTTATCCCAAAATTACCAGGAGTTGAAGGAACGCTCGGACCAGACAGAGATGGTTCAAAGGGCGTTGGAGATTGCTTTGACCAATTTACGCCCCGTCCCCTCTTCTGGGGAGGTTTTTACGGATGACCGGGCGCCCATTGAATGGATCACGAATCATATGGTCTTGCAGTACGTCGCCTCTGGTCAAGGGTTGGAATAATTACGGAGGGCGGACATGAAATCACGGCTCAAAGGTATCTTTCAAGTCTTAATCCCGCTTTCCATCCCCTTGATCCTCATCATGGGGACCATCCGGTTCTTGCTCACCCCTGTTTTTGTGCGCTTTGAATACCACTTGCCTTATTTTCCCCCTGACAGGTATGGATTTTCCGATGAGGAAAGGCTTCGGTATGCGCAAGGTGCGAGGCAGTACCTGGTTACCGAGGCAGAAATAGACGTCTTGGGTGATCTTCGCTTTCAGGATGGTTCACCTCTCTATAATGATCGGGAACTGCGGCATATGGAGGACGTCAAACAAGTTCTCCAGGGTGCATTCCGTGCACTGTATGCCGCCGTTGTATTGCTGATCCTGGGTGGGGTTTGGGCGTGGCGGGAAAAAAAATGGAATGTATTTTGGAAATCTTTGGCCCGGGGAGGGATATTAACGGTCTTCCTCTTGGTGTCCACACTCCTCCTCGCTGCAGTGGGCTTCCAAACGCTGTTTGTGATTTTTCACCGCATCTTTTTTGAGGGGGATACATGGATTTTTCGATATTCGGATACCCTCATCCGTCTTTTTCCCATCGTGTTTTGGCGTGATGCGTTCCTCGTTTTAGGGACTCTGACAGCGGGATTGGGCCTGATCACAGCTGTACTTTTTGGTAGGATATCGAAACGCATGAAAGGGGATTAGAGAAATCATTCAGGGGGAAACAGCAGGGGGCAATGCATGTTGCAGTACATTTCTGCATCTCTCAACTGAACAGAATCTGGCAAGACATCATTTAATCGACTACGCACCAAACTTCTCAAGGCGCCCGGCATGAGCTAAGCCCAGAGAGATGGTTTCTACTGCTGGGAATGTTCCTAAACCACCCCGGGCACAAACCCGTTCACCAAATTCCTGTTCTAAATCTGGCCGGTGGGTTTTTGGGGCCCACAATAAGAAGGGGACAGGATGCCAGGAATGGGATTTCAACGGGGAAGGAGTGCTGTGGTCCCCGGTGACCATCAATACATCTGGATCTAGTTCAAGAAGGATAGGGAGGGCTTGATCAACTTCTTCAATCACCTTGGCTTTGGCGGAAAGGTTCCCGTCTTCCCCATAGCTGTCAGTTTTTTTGATGTGCACGAAGAAAAAGTCAAAATCATCCCAGATCTGCTTGACAGCATTAAATTCGCCTTTGACCCCTTTTTCGATGTCCTCAATGACTTCCATCCCCACCAATCGCGAGACCCCTTTATACATGGGATACTCGGCGATGCAGGCTGCATTAAGTTGGTATGCCTCCTCAAAGGAAGGGAAGTTGGGATCCGTGGCAAATCCGCGCAGTAAAAAACCATTCGCGCGGGGTTGGTCTGCCAGGGCTTGATATGCTTTCTCCATCCAGGTATTAAAGTATTCGGCTGTTTGTTCCGCCTTTGGATCTTGAGCTTTCAAGGGCAGAGGAGGAACGCCTGTTTCCTGGGGATCCGTGTCGTTCAGCTCTGGGCTGAGACCTTCACCCCGCATGACGATCACAAACCGGTATTCTTTGACTTGGTGGACTTCTACCTTTACATCCGGTATTTGCACTTCATTGAGTATCTCGATGACAGGTGCTGCGTTCTGGTGGGAGATCCGTCCTGCCCGGCGATCTTTTACCTTGCCCTGTTTGTCTAACGTGCACAAATTTCCCCGGGCAGCGATATCCCCGAAATGGACAGGGACATTGATACCAGCTGCTGATAACGCCCCTCTGCCTACATTGCATTCTAAAGGTTCATACCCAAATAATGAAAGATGAGCAGGACCTGAACCGGGCGTGATCCCGTGTCGGATGGGGATGGTTTGGCCCAGGCATCCTTCAGCAGCCAGGCGGTTCAAATTCGGTTTGGTCGCAGTTTCCAGGGCGGTTTTCCCTTCAGCGCTGTTCCCTGTGCCCCCCAATCCGTCGAGGATGAGCAGGATAATTTTACTGTCGTTCTTTTCTAAAAGTGGGGTTAAATAAGAGTAAGGCATCATTCCTCCTAAAAAAACAGTCTCCTCGGGCAAGAAAGGCCAACGAGGAGACCGGAATACTCATGAATAGTGAGCTTCTTATCGGATCACTTCTTCTGTTTCTTTATCGAAGATGTGCATATTGTCCATGTTGAAGGCCATTTTCACCTTGTCGCCCATTTTGTAACCGGTTCGGGGGTCGACTCGGGCCACATACTCGTGGTCGCCGCTGATCAAATAGAGGAAGATTTCATTTCCCATCAATTCGGTGACATCTACGTCAGCTTCTACCTCTTGGGAGATGATCCTGGGAGGAGCATAGTTTGGGTCATGGATGTCTTCAGGCCGGAGTCCAAACACGACTGGCTTACCGATATGATCCTGGAATGCTTCCTTGCGTTTTTCGGGAACCTTCACATTGAAGGCATCCGCATCCACGATGATGTCATCCCCTTCCTCCCGGAGGACGGCGTTGAAAAAGTTCATGGCCGGGGAGCCAATGAAACCGGCGACAAAGAGGTTATCCGGGTAGTCATACAATTTCTGGGGTGTGTCTACCTGTTGTAATTCCCCATGATTTAAAACTGCGATCCTGTCCGCCATGGTCATGGCTTCGACCTGGTCGTGTGTGACGTAAATGAACGTGGTAGCCAATCGTTTATGGAGCTTGGTGATTTCTGCCCGTGTTTGCACGCGGAGTTTAGCGTCCAGGTTGGAGAGGGGCTCGTCCAGCAAGAAAACTTTGGGGTCTCGGACGATCGCCCTGCCCAAGGCCACTCGCTGTCGTTGACCACCTGAGAGCTGTCTGGGTTTTCGATCCAGTAACTCCGTGATTCCCAGGATTTCGGCGGCGTCCTGAACGCGTTCTTCGATGAGGTCTTTTTCGTATTTGCGGAGCTTGAGGCCAAAAGCCATATTATCGTAAACGCTCATGTGAGGGTACAGCGCGTAGGATTGGAATACCATCGCGATATCGCGATCTTTGGGTGCTACATCATTGACGACTTGATCATCAATTTTTATAGTACCCTTTGTGATGGTTTCCAGTCCAGCCAGGCAGCGCAATGCAGTAGATTTCCCACATCCTGATGGACCTACCAATACTAGAAATTCTTTATCTTTAATGGTTAGATCAAGATCGTCCACTGCCACCACTTCATCAAAACGTTTCGTGACATGGTCATAGGTAACACTTGACATGACCCAGCTCCTTTTGTCATTTAATTGCTGTTTAATTGGTAGTATTATACATCATTTTTTTTCTTTATGACAAGGAAACAGCCCTTTATCTGCTGTTTGTTTCCTGATCATGGATCCGTTTGAGAGTAGAGCGGAATGAGAAGTTCCATGATATGTTTCTCATTCTGGTTTGTCCTTCTTAATAATAGCCTCTGATGATGTATTTCGCTCCATTGACCTTGTCCTTTTAATCCTCTCATTTTAGAATGGGATCATGACAAAAAAGGACGTAACTCCCATACGGAAGCAGTACCTCGAAATTAAAAGGCAATATCCTGAATCCCTTTTGTTTTTCCGCTTAGGGGATTTTTATGAAACCTTTGATGAGGACGCGGAGATTGTCTCTCAAGAGCTGGACATTGTTCTCACCTCACGAAGGGTGGGGAAAGGAATCCGGGTTCCCATGTCCGGCATCCCCCACCACGCCATCGAAAACCACCTCTCGCGGTTGATTGATCAAGGGTATCATGTCGCGATTTGTGAACAGGTGGGAGACCACCCGGTCAATGGTCTTATGCCGAGGGAAGTCGTCCGGGTGGTGACTCCCGGCACCATTCTCGAGCCAAGTCTGCTTCCCGGAGACGCGAATAATTATTTGGCGTGCGTTGTCCTGGAAGGGAAACGAGCCGGGGTGTCCTATGTGGATATCACGACCGGGGAGTTTGCGGTCACGGAGTTGGAAGATGATCACATCTGGGATATTGTCAGCTCGGAGCTCCTCCGCCTTCATCCTGCGGAGACCCTTTTCCCAGAGAATCTCTCCCTGGAGAGCAGCGATCTTCCCTCTCATCTTACAAGATGGCCGGCCTGGCGTTTCGAGAAGAATCGCTGTCAGAGCGTTCTGGAGGAGATGTTTCAGGTAGCTACCCTGGATGGGTTTGGCGTCAGGGGCCATCCCCTGGCCATTCGTGCAGCAGGGGCGGTCGCCCAGTATCTGGAGGAGACAAGGCCGGAGTCTGTGAAGCTGTTATCTACCCTGAACTCTTACAGTTTACATGAGTTCATGACCCTGGATTCTTCTACAAGGCGAAATTTAGAATTGACGGAAACGATCCGCACCGGGGAGATGGAAGGTTCCTTGTTAGGTGTTCTGGATTGTACGGTTACCCCGATGGGCAAACGCCTGCTGCGGCAGTGGGTCAGTAAACCACTTCTGGAGGTGAAGATCATCCGAAAGCGGCATCATGGTGTGGCTCATTTCCATGAGGATGGGGTTTTTAGAGCTGAAATTCGTGAGGAATTGAAGTCTTTTCAGGATCTGGAACGCTTGATCAATCGGGTCCTTGGGGGATCTGCACAACCCCGAGATTTGGTGGGCGTCCGTGAAACGCTGCAGATGCTGCCGGATATTGAGGCTTTAATTTCTGCGAAAAAGACCGCTGATACATACCTTGGGGAATTGATGTCGGATTTTTCTCTCTGTAAAGAAGCCCTCCAGCTTTTGGAAGATGCCCTGCAAGACGACCCCCCGGCGGTGGTAGGGCACATGGGGATCATAAAAAAGGGCTACTCAGAGGAGCTTGATGACATCCTGGATAACACAAAGCATGCCCGAGACTGGATAAAAAATCTGGAATCGGTGGAAAAAGAACGCACCGGGATCAACACCTTGAAAGTGGGTCATAACAAGGTGTATGGCTACTATATCGAGGTCACAAAAGCCAAGACGGACCTTGTCCCAGAAGAGTATGCCCGGAAACAAACCCTGGTCAACGCGGAACGCTACGTCACGCCCGAGTTGAAGGAATATGAAACGAAAGTTCTCAATGCGGAAGAACAAATCCGGGAGGTGGAGCGGAAATTATTCCATGAGGTCTGCGGGCGGTTGTGCAATTATTCTGATCAGATCCTGGCTACAGCTCGGATCATATCTCACCTTGATGTACTGAGCGCTTTAGCTGAAACGGCTGCTAACAATGGCTATGTAAAACCTGAAGTGGTCGAGGAAGATGTCTTAGATGTCCGGAATGGTCGCCATCCGGTCGTAGAGCAGACGTTGGTAGGGAAACGGTTTGTTCCCAATGACACCATTTTTGAAGAGGGAG
>JAGXKM010000023.1 GCA_018335275.1 Anaerolineales bacterium
GCGCCCAAGCCGCAGTCATCCCGGTCCCGTTCCAGGCAGGAGCCGACCTATGAGCCGCTGGTCCTCAGCCGCTCCTCGGACCGCTCCGGGAAAAGGATGTGAGCTTGACCATGGCCTCCCAACGCGGTAGTCATAGGACCAGAAGGGAGATTTATTAAAACTGGTATACTGAAGGCATAAGCGTATCTAAGTTCAACTATTAACGCCGTAAAAAGGATCATTAACTATGCGGACTCTTATGCCTTTTGGCTGCCTGGCTTTGTTAGTTTTTGCTGGCATCCTGTTCGTGCCATTTTTCTTTGCAAATGCCCTTTTGACCGCTTTGAATAAGTTGGGTCTGAGCCCGGGAATGGCTATTTTAGCGGGCGCTGGGATATTTATTGGCAGCTTGATTAACATCCCCGTTCAGAGAATAGAGCGCAAGGATCAGGTGGAAGTCATTTCTCCCACCATGTTTGGGTTAACTCATCCCCGGACCCCCTGGGCGCAAAACCAATATATTACCATTGCTCTCAACGTGGGTGGAGCAGTCATACCCCTGATTTTGGTCCTCCATGAAATAACCAGGATCATCTCCCGCGGGAACACTGCTCTGATAGTGACAGGAATTGCCGTAGCTGTTAACGTCATCGCTTGTTACCTGCTGGCCCGTCCCGTTCAGGGAGTGGGGATCGCTTTATCCCCCTTTATCCCTGCTGTATTGGCTGCTTTATCGGCCTGGCTTCTGCTTCCCCAATTTGCACCTCCCGTGGCCTTCATTGCGGGTGTCTTGGGTCCGGTCATAGGAGCCGATTTGCTTCATTTGAAAGAGGTGCGTGGTACGCATGTCAATGTGGTCAGCATTGGCGGTGCGGGTACGTTTGATGGGATTGTGCTTTCAGGTTTGGTGGCCACCCTATTAGCCTGAAAGGAAAGATTTTTCCCTTTCATAAACAGGAAAAACCGCTGGTTTCTACCAGCGGTTTTTTAGTCGGGATGGTGGGATTTGAACCCACGACCTCGCCGACCCGAACGGCGCGCGCTAGCCGGGCTGCGCCACATCCCGTTGCTGCGAAATTATATCTCACCTTGAGGTCTTTTTCAAGGAAGTCCCCAGAGCATGGATACCATCCTTTTGGTTACCAAGTCTGGCGAGAAGTTTTATAATTTGTTTGTTCAAATAGATTTGCTAATATAACGCCAGCCACAAATCCACCAATGTGAGCCCAAAAAGCGACACCTCCCACATCAGGTCCCCCCAGGGTCATCACTCCCTGGAAGAACTGTAAAACAAACCACATACCCAAAACGATGCTGGCAGGAAGCATGGTAATGCGCATGAAAAATCCCAGAGGTATGATGGTCACAACCCGCTGCCGGGGATAGAGTATCAAATACGCTCCCAGCACAGCAGCGATGGCGCCGCTGGCGCCCACTGTGGGTATTTGAGAGCTTGGATTCGTGAGGATATGAGTCAGGGAGGCTGTGATCCCGCCTATGATGTAAAAGATGAAATAGCGACCTTTACCCATCGCGTCCTCGACGTTGTCCCCGAAAATCCACAGGTAGAGCATATTACCCCCGATGTGCGCCAGACCAGCGTGCATGAACATGCTGCTGAAGATGTTTAATACATTTCCTAAAGAGGGGTTATTTAAAAAGCGGTTGGGAACCAGGGCAAATTCGTAAGCCATGGTTGAAGACTGGGACCCAAACAATGTTTGAAAGATAAAGACAATTACATTGACGAGGATGAAGAGATACGTAATGATGGGCGTCTTGCGAGTTGGGTTCTCATCTCGGATAGGGATCATAAGGAATCCTTTTTTGAGCTGGGCATTGATGTGAAATATGCTGCACTCAATATTATACTCTGAATGGTGCGGAGGGAGAAGAATCGACCTCAAAGGATCGCTGTGTTATGAGTGTTTCCAGGCAAAGTGCGGACCTTGACAGATTCTTTGGCTCTGGTACACTACATCCATCATGAAATACAATCTTTACCTTTTGAAGCCCGTCCCTAGCACGCGAAAAACGAGGTGGACTCGCTTTCCGTTTTGGGTGTCTGGCTGAAAGAGGAACCGTTACTCATCCACCCTCTAGACTGGAAAGTCAGAGGGTATTTTTTTTGATCAAAAGGCGGTAACCCGTATTCGCTGTTTCAACTTGAGGAGTGGTCTAATGCGCATGTCGAAATTGTTCAGCCAAACGTTACGAGAAGCGCCTGCTGACGCTGAGATACCCAGCCATAAACTGCTGGTCAGGGCAGGTTATATCCACCAATTAGCAGCGGGAATATTCACCGCCATGCCCCTGGCCCATCGGTCTCTGACCAAAATTGAGGATATCATGCGGGAGGAGATTAACGCTATTGGAGGGCAGGAGATGTCCATGCCCGTTATCCATCCTGCGGAGATCTGGAAACGAACCGGCCGCTGGTCAAAAGTGGGCCCTGAAATGGGCAGGTTTAAGGATCGAAACGGAAGGGATATGGCCTTGGCCATGACTCATGAGGAAGCTGTGGTAGATATTATCAAAGATGAAATTCAATCCTACCGGCAATTGCCTGTTCTGATTTACCACATTCAAACGAAATGGCGGGATGACCCTCGTCCCCGGGCTGGTTTAATCCGGGTAAGGGAATTCACCATGAAAGACAGCTACAGCCTGGATAGGGATTGGGACGGGCTTGACCGCCAGTATCAGGATCACTATCAGGCCTATTTTAATATCTTCAATCGCTGTAAACTGCCGGTGATTGCTGTGGAATCTGATGTGGGCATGATGGGTGGGAATATGGCCCATGAATTCATGTATCTAACCCCGGTGGGAGAGGATACCCTTTTGCTGTGTGAGGAATGTGGATACAAAGCCAATCGTCAGATCGCTGAGTTCCAAAAGCAAAAGCCACCCCAGGAGAAAGAAAGAACCCTGGAGAAAGTTGAGACGCCGGATGCGAAAACCATTCAAGACCTAACCGAATTGCTGGAGATCCCAGATCGGAAAACGTCCAAGGTGGTCTTCATGATGGCGACGCATCTCCGGGAAGAGGAAGAAGTCAATCAGTTGGTATTTGCCATCGTCCGTGGGGATATGGAATTGAATGAGACCAAGTTGGCGAACGCCATTAAAGCCAAGTCCTTAAGACCGGCTGAAGCTGAAGATATCCAGGCAGTAGGAGCCGTTCCAGGATATGCGTCACCGATTGGATTGGATGATGTCCTGGTCGTGGTGGATGATCTGATCCCGGAATCCCCCAATATGGTCGCGGGTGCCAATGAAGAGGAATACCATTACCTCAATGTAAATTATGGTCGGGATTATGAGGCGGATCTGGTTGCAGATATCGCTGCAGCCCAGGACGGGGATCTTTGTCCTCATTGTGGAAGCCCCCTGAAAGAAGTGCGGGGCATTGAAGTGGGGAATATTTTCAAATTAGGCACATGGTACAGCGAGGCGGTAGGGGCGACCTTTCAGGATAATGACGGCCAGGAAAAACCGGTTGTGATGGGGTCCTATGGAATTGGAAGCGGACGGCTGCTGGCTTCGATTGTAGAAGAATACAACGATGAGTATGGGCTGATCCTGCCCATCAGCGTCGCTCCCTATCAGGTCCATCTGGTTTCTCTGGGGAAATCCTCGGGAGGCGGCGAAGTACAGGCTGCTGCTGAGGAACTCTATCAGAGTTTAAACGCACAGGGTGTTGAGGTGCTCTTTGATGATCGGGATGAATCCCCGGGGGTGAAATTCAATGATGCGGATTTGATCGGTGTGCCGATTCGTCTCACAGTGGGAGCGCGATCCCTGGAAAAGGGCAGCATTGAAATGAAACTCCGCGATGAAAAAGAGAGGGAATTAATCCCGGAGGGGGAGGTGTTGGAGCGGGTTCAGAAAACGATTCAAAAACTGTCCAAAGAGATCGAGGATCGCATTGTCCCGGTTCATCTGGAAGAATGAATTAAAAGATTTTATGGCGAAAACCCCTCCGGAAAGAACCTTTTTAACCAGGTTGATTATGAAAGTCGGAGGGGTAGTTTACGAAACCGCTGCTATCCTATTTTGAAAAAGTTGGTCAATTTCATGGCCAGATTAAGGTCCCCCTCTAATTGAAGTTTTCCTTTCATAAACCCTTTCATGCCGTCAGCTTTCCCTAACAGCACATCCCGAAAATAATCTCCGTCTGCGGTCAGGGTCACGGTTGGATCTTCTGCGGTACCTTTCTTTACACTGCATTCGTCGCCCTTAATGGTGATCACGTAGTCCCCACCTTCTTCTCCTGTAAGGTGGTATTGGATCACGGCGTTCATGCCGGACGCTTTTTCAGGTAAGAATGCCTTCTCGTGATTGAAGACAAGTTCTTCTACAGTATATTCTGCCATCTTCTTCTCCTATTCAGGTTGCGATCTTACGGGAGGTTTTTTTAATATCGCTGCAGCGGCCATACTTCTGTCAATGCAAAGGGTCACCATCCCGATTTTTGTCACTGCATTTCATAGATGATCTGTGTGGTTTCCATTACCCCTGTGAGGCCAAAGTGTGGGCGAGGGCGATGTCCCCACCGTTGCTGTTTGTGATCTCTTGATCAGGATTCACTTTCAGAGTTGCTTGGAAACCTGGCCGTCAATCCGGCTCCTCACTCCAGGGCTTTGAGGTTAAAGTACTTTTTCCTTTTTATTCAATGGGTTCATCCGGAACGATGTCCAGAATGGCGCGATGCCATAAGTTAGATGGGCGGCGATGACTGAACACTTTATGCCTGCGTCGATCGCAGCGCCATTCTCAGCCTTGTCTTCCATGGCTCTTTATTTGCATCTTATCCTTTTGTTTCCCCGGTTCAAAAAAAAAGGGGGGTCATCAAACCGCTTCCAAATTCCTTTTCAGGGGATGATTTAATACAGGAACATGGGTTTCCCCAGCATATCCTTTACCTTGGGTTGATAATTCTCTGCATCGTAAAGGGCGGTGACGTCCACTTTCTTTTGAGAGGAAATTACGAGTTGGATGGGAACTGTGGTGTAATTTCCCTGCTGCAGAGCGACCATTCTCCCCGTGTGTCCTAAGATAACCTGGTCCAAGGCTAAATTTCCAAAAGAGACTGCGACCATTCTGTCCAGGGAATCAGGGGATCCCGAGCGCATTAAGTATGCCATTTGTTGGTACACGGTTTTGATCCCTGTTCGTTTCTTGATATCTTCAGAAACCAGGTACCCGATCCCGCCCAGCTTTTTATGTCCAAAGGCATCCTCTTTTCCGGTTTCGACAATTTCCCCACCCACCGGATGAGCTCCTTCCGAGATGGTCATGATCGCGTAATGGGAGGGGTTATTCTCCCGGTCTTCAACCAGAAAGTCGATCAATTTGTCAAAATCAAAGGGCACCTCGGAGATAATGGCCCGGTTTACGTCAGCCAGGTAGGCCGCAAACAGCGAGGTTTCCCCTGAGTTTCGACCGAAGAGTTCGATGATCCCGATCCGTTCATGGGAGCCGATCACCGTGCGCACATCTGTGATTGCATTCACAGAGCGGGTGACTGCCGTGGAGAATCCAATGCAGTAGTCCGTGCCAAAGACGTCATTGTCCATGGTTTTGGGAATGGCGACGACCTGAAAGCCTTCTTGGTGTAAACGGGCTGCATAACTGAGGGTATCATCACCTCCAATGGGGATCAGCGCATCCAGTTTCAGGGCCTCAAGCACGCGCAAAGCATGATCCGTGATATCGATCCGGCCATTTTCTTTTTCCACCCGGTCTTCCTGTCTTACAAACTCCGGGACGTTATCGGGTTGCATATTGGATGGGTTGGTGCGGGAGGTGTGGAGGATAGTTCCCCCGGTACGGTCGATGGTGCGCACGTTTTCCTGGCTGAGCGGATAGGTGAGTTCATCGATCGTGCGCGGATTATCGGGGTCAATACCCACGACCGACCACCAACCCCGCCGCAGCCCGAGAATGTTGACATCGTAATCTTGAGCACGATTTACGACTGATTTGATGGCTGCATTCAAACCCGGTACATCACCGCCACCGGTAAGGATACCAATACGTCGATTTTGATTCATGAAGTGAACTCCTTCTCTGAATATCTTTTACTTGTCCTGTATACTATTTTATCGTAATTGCCTGCCTTTGTAAGAAAAAATGCAGCCAGGGGCAATAAAAGGGGCGATCTGGCTTTGTCCCTTGATAATGATCGTTAATTTTTCGGGTCCTTGAACCATTTCTTTGTTAAGTTTAGATTGCTGTTTCCCGACAGGAACTTTCTGGCGAATAATCAATACGGCTGCGTTTAATATCTGATCTCGAGTCAGGGACGCGTCTCAGTAAGTTTTTTATGTAGGTCAGGGAATCTGGGGGCTGGGGAAGGACACAACCTCTGATTTTCGATGGATTTACGCATGGTATAAAAAGAGATGTTGATATTGAGCGGATAACACGGGTAAAGGAAATGGGTTGTCAGTGTCACGCCAGTGAATTGGCATCGTTAGACATTCATTAAGGTGAAAATGGATTGGGAGAGTAGGATTGCAGATCGTATTCCCGCGAAACCCGGGACATATATCCTTGTTTTATATCTTGCATCGAATCGGGAACTGCAGGTCGGGAAACTCGGTGTGCTGCAAGTAAAGCCCGGTTATGTTCTCTATCTTGGCAGCGCTTTTGGACCGGGTGGGCTCAAGGCTCGTTTGACCCGTCATGCCCGGATAAATAAAAAGCGTCACTGGCATATTGATTACCTGATCCCTTCTCAAAAGATGCGGGAGGTATGGTTCACAGAATATCCTCGAAAAGTCGAGCACCTCCTGGCAAGGGCGATATCCTCTCAACCGGATATCGAAATACCCTTATCTGGGTTTGGGGCTTCAGATTGCGCGTGTGACGCACATCTGTTTTTCAGGCGGAAGGAGCCTGATTTGTCGAGAATTCTGGACGTGATCGGGCGCCTGGAGGGAGAAGTCCTCCAGTGGACTTCCCTTTCCAGGTGAAAAACCGGGGAGATTCCTGCCTCAGGGAAGGAAAAGGGAAGGCAGAAATAGGATGTTTTTAGTGTAGAATATATCCAATCTCAAAGAGTCAAAAAGGATGGCAATATGTCTGGAGAACTAACGCAGCGCGAGAAATGGATGTATGGGGTGGGAGATATCGGCTTTAGCCTGACGACAACGATATTGGGAGCCTATTTCGCCATCTTTTTGACCGATGTCGTCGGGTTGCGACCCGGAATCGCCGCTGTCGCTGTTTTCATCGGTAAAAGTTGGGATTATATCAATGATCCTTTATTCGGTCATATCTCTGACCGCACGCGGACAAGATGGGGCAGAAGACGCCCCTATTTGCTTTTTGGCGCATTACCCTTGGCCCTCACATTCACCATGTTGTGGTGGCGCCCTTCTTTGGAGAACCCAATTGCACTGGCGGGATATTATTCTTTAGCCTACCTTCTTTATGAGGCAGCTGCCACGATTTTATACATGCCTTATTTCGCGTTGACTCCGGAGCTGACCTCTGATTATGATGAGAGGACCTCCCTCACTTCCTACCGTATGTTTTTTTCCATCCTGGGCAGCTTGCTTTCTTTTACCTTGCCTTTGATGATCGTGGGTTCATTCGCGCCCGAAAATGCCGGGCGCGTATTTTTAATGGGTTTGTTTTTTGGTTTCCTGGCAGCCGCCCCTATGTTGGTAGTCTTTTTTGGAACGGAAGAGCGTGACGTTTATATTGAACTTGACAAACCGACGTTGTGGCAGTCTCTTAAAGCCGCCTGGGATAACCGACCTTTCCGGTATAGTCTGGCCATCTTTTTGGCAACCTGGATCTCTGTAGATGTCCTGCAGTCGATGCTGCTTTTCTTCATCAAGTATGTCGTCCGGCGTGAAAGCCAAAATGACGTGATCATGGCCACGATATTTGTGGTCGCCATTTTTGCCCTCCCCATCTGGAACTGGGTCTCAAAACGCTGGAGCAAACGTTGGGCTTATATTTACGGGATCGCATTCTGGGCTGTCGTTCAGATGGTGTTGATCACCGTCAACCCCCAGACCAGCTTGTGGGTCATCCTCTTCCTGTGTACGTTAGCAGGTGTGGGAGTGGCTGCTGCTCATGTCCTGCCCTGGGCGATCTTACCCGATGCCATCGAATGGGATGAATATCAGACAGGGAAACGACATGAGGGAATGTTCTACAGCCTGACGACCTTAACGCGGAAGATCGCTTCTTCCGTCGCTATCCCCTTGGTCCTGCTTCTGCTGGAATTTACAGGCTACCAACCCAATGTCTCTCAACAGCCATCTCAAGCGCTGTTGGGAATTCGACTGGTGATTGGCCCTCTGCCGGCTTTGCTTTTGGCTGTGGGGATCTTTTTTGCGTATAAATACCCTTTAGACCGGGAGCACTTTACCCAGATCGTCAAGGAGTTAAAACTGCGGCGGGCAAAACAGGAATAGCGGGACGTTCCCTGTTTGAGTGTTTTGCTTCTCCTGGTGAGGGAGGGGAATTATCCATGTCAGAGATCGAAGTCCATCCCGTGCGGTCAAATAATGAAGAAAACATATTTCTTACCTTTCCGTGGAAGGTATATCAAGGGGACCCACTCTGGGTCCCTCCTTTGCTGCCGGAAAGGAAAAAAGTCATAGACCCGGAAAGGGGGGTCTTTTTTGACCGTGGAGAGGCGGAATTCTTCATCGCCTGGAAAAATGGAGAGCCGCGGGGCACGATATGCGCCGCAGTGGATCCTCCCACAAACCGCAGGCGCGGGTCTCAAGAATGTGTCTTTGGGTTTTTCGAATATCTGCCCGAGTATGATGTCTTTCGAGCGCTGGTGGAGAGGGCTGCTGCCTGGGCAAGGGATCGGGGTTTGGATACCCTCTATGGTCCATGGAATTTAGATTATGAGGACAGCTACGGCGTCTTGATCAACGGGCGTGATCGCCCCCCAGCTTTGATGTGTGGGCATTCCCCCCCTTACTATCAGGAATATATGGAGCGTTGTGGATTTGTGCCGGCCCGGGCCCAGAATGTGGCTTTGGGGATTGATCTCTCTGAACATATTGATCGTATTCAGCGTGCTTTCCGGGTTGCTGAGCGATTGAAAGAGAGGAAAGAGGTCCAGATTCGGAATGCTGATTTTGATGCCTGGGAGGAGGAGATCGATCGGATCCATTTCCTCCTTGATCATGCTCTGGCTCACCTGGGGGATCATGTTGGCTGGCGAAGAGAACGTTTGGCCTCAACGCTGGAGCCTTTTCGGAAGATCGCCGATCCGGAGTTGATCCTGTTCGCGGATCTGAGAGGAAAAACTGTGGGGTTTCTTCCCGCTCTCCCCAACCTCAATGAGGTCTTGATTCATGTCAATGGGCTCCGGTATCCCTGGGATTACCTGAAACTGGGGTGGTGGATGATATTCCATCCCCCGAAAACGATGACCGTGAAAAGCATGCTGGTCTTACCAGAATACTGGAACACCGGGGTGGCTGTCATGCTTTACGCTGAACTGTTGAAGCGGATCCTCGATAAGGGGTATACCTGGCTGGATTTATCGATCACCAGTCTGGATAATCCCACATCTGTCCTCCTCGCAGAGAATCACGGAGCGGAGATCTATAAGCGGTGGCAAGTTTATCATTTGCCAATATAGGAAAAGGCACCCGGAGGGCCGGGGTAGATAGAGTTCATGGCTTGCCAATTGGTCCTGAACGGGCTATAATTCAAGGAGATCGGGGCGTGGCGCAGTCCGGCTAGCGCGTTGCAATGGGGTTGCAAAGGCCGTCGGTTCGAATCCGACCGCCCCGACTTGCATGACAGGGACCACAAACGAGGTTGTGGTTTTTTTTATTTAAGGGAGAAAGGATTTGCGATCCGGTATGCGAGGTTTCGATTAATCCCTTCCCTCACAAAGAATGCGATCATGGGCTTTCATTCATCCGACGGGAGATCGGCAAAGTCCGAAAACGGGGGAGGTCGATGATAACTTCAGTTTACAGCGAATAAAAGGAGTATTCTGGGTCTATCCGCAAAAGCCTATAAACTCTTTTGAGAGGGAATAAAGATCATAGTCCTTGAGATTGAATTCCTTGAATTCTTTCTTAAAATCATCCGTGATACCAAGTTTCTTATACTTAGATTCTGGTATTCTCCCCTGATTGGAGTGGGTGGTAGTCCGGTTAGGTTCTTCACCGTGAAGCTGCATTAAAAACCCTTCTAAACATTCCGTTACCCCAATCAAATCAAAATCTCCCAGCCGCGTATCCCCCAGGGAATTAAATTGGAAATTTTTTAGCTCGGGCAGGAAAGAAAATTCCTTAAATGTCATATTGCTTTGAAAAGGGATGTCAACGCGCCAGTGGACGTTTCCCTTCGCGTGTTTCCATTCCATAAACTGGGCAACAGCCCTTTCTAAGGGTTCTCGAAATATCACGCTTAAAAAGCAGTTTTCAAGGACGCCTTTGAAAAGATCGGGCTGAAAGTGCCCATGGATCGCTGCTGTATCAGAGGGGATTTTTTGGGTGTCGATCCAATTTAAATGTCCTTTGTGCTTTTTTAACACGGAGGAAGAGAGATTTTTTAAAAGATTTTGGAAAGGCGATCCTTTCAATTTTTTCCCCTTAGTGAAAAGGTTGGGGAGGGGTGAACTGGGCAGTTCGCTCAGGCGGATCAGTTTCTGCTTATGGGTATCATAAACAAGGACATGTTCCTGTTCGTAGATTTTCCCAAGTTCCGCGAGAATCTCATCGCCCGCTGTGGATTCAATGTCAATATGTAGGTGGATGCGACCGTTGTTTATGGAATTCAATGTTACTCCTAAGAGTTGTATGTTTTCTTGTTAATAGTCTAACATACTTCATTTTTTTCGAGAACAATGGGGTGGAATGAACACATTTGTCTCGTTTTTTAGCATCAAAGGCGCATCAATTTCACTTTAAAGTGAAAAGGCAGATACCCTTTTTACGGTAGAATGGGATAAGTAGAGGCCAAAGCAGGGATTTTTTCTGATTGGAGGATTGCATGGCGTATCATCCTATAGAAAATTACGGCGTGATCGGCGATATGAACACAGTAGCTCTTGTCGGGAAAAACGGTTCTATCGATTTCCTGTGTTTCCCTGATTTTGACTCCCCCTCTGTATTTGCGCGCATATTAGATGATGAAAAGGGCGGGTATTTCCAAATTGAGCCGGTGTCTCAAGAACGCCGAGAGAGCCAGCTTTATCTCTCAGACACAAACATCCTTTTTACTCGTTTCTTGCTTGAAGATGGAGTAGCGGAATTATCGGATTATATGCCCATTGAAGAGGAGCGCGTGATCCCCAACCTCGTTCGCAGAGTAAAAGCGGTCCGGGGAGAGATCGAATTTCGGATGACGTGCCAGCCGGCTTTCAACTATGCCTCTTCTGCTCATGAGGTGGAAATCGAGGATGGTCAAGTCATTTTCTCCTCGCTGGGAGAAGATGGGTTGCAATTTCGTCTCCATTCTGATCTCCCTTTGGAAGTCCAAAATGGCAGTGTATCAGCGACTTTCACCTTAAAGGGTGGGGAGAGCGCGGCTTTTATCTTTGAGGAAATCATCCCCGGCCGGGAATCTCCATGTGACCTCACGGATTATGTGTCCAGGACGTTTAAACGCACCGTAAATTATTGGCACGATTGGATTCAGAAATCCACATATAACGGGCATTGGATGAGTGAGATGAACCGGTCTGCATTGATTTTAAAGCTATTGACCTCACAGAAGTACGGCTCCATGGTCGCCTCACCCACCTTCAGTTTACCCGAGGTGATCGGAGGAGAGAGGAACTGGGATTATCGTTACAATTGGATTCGGGATTCTGCGTTTATGGTCTATGCGCTCATCCGCCTCGGGTTCACATCCGAAGCCAATGATTATCTGGATTGGGTTTGCCGTTATGTCGAGGACCTAAACCCGGACGGTTCCATGCAGATCATGTATAAGCTTGATGGTGGAACGGTGATGGAGGAAAAGGTGCTGGACCATCTGGAAGGATACCGTGGATCATCCCCTGTTCGAGTTGGGAACCAGGCCTACCAGCAGCTGCAATTGGATATTTATGGAGAGCTTCTGGACGCTGTGTATTTAGTG
Organism: Anaerolineales bacterium; assembly: GCA_018335275.1. GTDB lineage: Bacteria > Chloroflexota > Anaerolineae > Anaerolineales > UBA11858 > B10-G9. The sequence goes on from JAGXKM010000023.1 coordinate 12,070, forward strand.
AATAAATATGGCAACCCGATCTCTCAAGGATTATGGGATCGGGTCAAAAAATTGGTTTCCTTTGTGATTGGGCACTGGGATCTCCCGGATGAGGGGATTTGGGAGACGCGGGGAGGGAAGCGACATTTTCTGTTCTCCCGATTGATGTGTTGGGTTGCTGTGGACCGGGCCTTGAGGTTGGCGGAAAAGAGGTCGTTTCCAGCGCCTTATCAGGATTGGAGGAAAGTCCGTGATCAAATCTACCAGGATATTTATGAGAATTTTTGGGATGAGGAGAGAGGGGCATTTTTGCAGTCCAAAGAGGGAAGCGCTTTGGATGCTTCCAGTTTATTGATGCCTCTGGTCCGTTTTATAAGTCCCACAGACCCCCAATGGCTTTCACATTTGGAAGCCATTGAGGAGGAATTGGTGTATGATTCCCTGGTTTACCGGTACAGCTCGGAGGTCTCTCCTGATGGATTAGAGGGGAAAGAGGGCACGTTCAGCATTTGTACATTCTGGTATGTGGAGTGTTTATCCCGGGCCGGACAGCTTCAAAAGGCCCGTTTTTATTTTGAAAAGATGCTGGGGTACGCCAATCATCTCGGGCTTTACGCAGAAGAGCTGAGCCCTCAGGCGCAGAACCTGGGGAATTTCCCTCAGGCCTTCACCCACCTGGCTCTGATCAGCGCGGCTTACGACCTGAATCGGCGGTTGAATAAAGAAGTTTAGGGGGTAAAAACTACGCATAGCCATATTGTGGTCTACCTGTGGGGGAATATATCCGGTTTTGAAGAGAAAACAGGACGCATCGCTTATATGTGCATAAGTAAAGAATCCAGAAACGCGCTTAATCGTACACCTCTGGATTGACGCAGTGGGCGAGTTTTCGGTTTTCTAACCCCGCGAATAGGTTCTGGCTGGCGATACTGGCCATGTTCCGGCGTGTGTGATGGGTGGCTGAACCGATATGGGGTGTGATCAAACAGTTCTCTAACTCATACAGCGGGTGTTCAGGGGGTAATGGTTCGGGGTCCGTGACATCCAATCCAGCAGCGCGAATCCAGTTTTCTCGCAGGGCAGTGACCAGGGCATCTGTATCCACGACCGGACCTCTGGCTACGTTGATGAGTATGGCGGATTCTTTCATTTTTCGGAGGGTATCTCGATCAATCATGTGATGGGTTTCTTCCGTCAAAGGCACGTGCAGGCACAGGAAATCGCTCCGCGGAACGATTTCAGAATAAGGGACTTGCTCCGCCTCTAACGCTTCTTCAAGATCAGGTTTAGGGCTGCGGTTGGTGAAGATCAGATCCACGCCAAATGGTTTCAAGCGTCTGGCTACAGCGGAGCCAATTTTTCCCATACCCACAATCCCTGCTGTGGCTCCTTTCAGATCTGTCCCCAACCAGCCCGTGGGGTTCCATGAGTTCCATTCTCCGGCCTGAGCATCCGCCCGGGCTTCGGGGATACGGCGGGCGACGGACAGCAATAAGGCCAGGGTTAGATCCGCTGTACCGGCTGTCAGTATGCCCGGGGTGTGGCCGACCGGAATTCCCCGTTCTGTGCAGGTGGAGATATCTATGTTATCCACTCCCACAGCCATATTACTCACCACCTTCAATTGGGGGGCATTCTCCAGCAGGTCTTCCTTGACTGGATCCATGAGTAAGGTAAGCAGGCCCTCCGCCTGATGGAGATTGGACTCCAGTTCCTGGGTTAACCCTTCTCCTCCCTCCGGTCCGATAACCAGGCGGGTTTTTTCCTCCAGTTCTTTGATCCAATCGGGGGGTAAAGCGTGTGTCAAAATCACAAGGGGTCGTTTCTTGGCAGCCATCATGTTTCCTTTACAGGGTAAATAAGTAAATCAGATCATTCACGTTTGTTTGTGTCAGGCCCGGCTTGAGAAGGTCACCGAGGGCGTCAAAATATGCATACGCATTGTGCTCTTCAAGATGCGCTTGCAGGCTGAGTCCCTGGGAGGATGCGCGCTGGTGCGTTTCCCCTGTAACCACTGCGCCAGCGGCATCGGTCGGGCCGTCATTTCCATCCGTGGCCAGGGCAAGCAGGACGGCGTCCGACAAATTATCTAAGACCTTTGTTGCGCCGAGAGCTAATTCTTGATTCCGCCCTCCCCGGCCAGTTTGCCTCCCTTTTTCTAGGACGACCGTGGCTTCTCCCCCGGCGACTAAACAGGCCGGTCTTGGCAGCGGATCCCCGGTCGTGGCCATCTGGCGGAGAACCGCGCCTAAAAAATGACCAATTTCCCGGGCTTCACCCTGGTAGCAGCTTGTCAAATGGAGGGTGTGAAAACCCTCGCTGGCGGCTTTCTCAACAGCGGAAGCTGCTGATTGATAATTGTTGCCGATGAGCTTCACATATCCCTGCTTGAAAACGGGATCACCTGGCTTAGGCGTTTCAGGGACTTTCCCCAGTTCTCCATTTTTTAGATGGGCGAGGACCGCAGAGGGTATGTCTTCCTCTAAGTGATACTTGCTGATCAGGCTCAGCGCATCCTCAAAGGTCGTGGGATCTGGAAGAGTGGGACCCGAAGCGATCATATCCAGAGGATCCCTGATCACGTCTGAAAGGATCAAGCTGATGGTGGGGGCTGGGAACGCTTGGGCCGCCAGGCGTCCTCCCTTGACGCGGGATATGTGTTTCCGGATGGTGTTGATCTCGTTTATCGAAGCGCCGCACCGCAGCAGCAGCTCATTCAGGCGGGAAACCTCTTCCAAACTTAAACCCTCTGCGGGTGCGGTAAGCAGCGCGGAGCCTCCTCCGGAGATCAGGAAGAGGACCAGATCCTTCTCCGTAATGGAGGAAAGGAGATCGATGATTTCCTGAGTGCCCTCCAACCCATCCCGGTCGGGAAGGGGGTGGCCCCCCTTGTAGATACGGATATTTTGAGGTACTTCACTGAGTTCTTCGTGGATCCCTTTCTTGATGATCGTGATCCCCTGGATTGGTTTATCGCTGAAGATATTTGCGGCTGCGCGAGTCATCGGCAGGCTTGCTTTGCCGAAACCAATTAATAGGACCCGTCGATACCGGTCAAGGCTAATTTTATCCCCGTTGATGACCAGTTCACACCCTGCCCGTTTCAGGTGTTCTCGGATGCAATGGGCGGGGTTGACGCTGTTGACGCTGTGAGCCAGGATCTCAGCGATTCTTCCTCCCTGGGGAAGGGAGCGCAGCGAGGAGGTCATCAATTGCTGGGCCTGGATGAGTTTCATATCATACCCGGTTGAATGCATTGGGGAGAATTGTTCTTGGGGTTGTTGACATATCTAGAAACCGGAAAGGCTTCCATTTCCTCACTTGGATAGGGTTTTAAGTAGGGAGAGAGTTGATCGGGCTTTTTTTCGCCGGGATGAAGCCAGGCTTCATATCCTTCCTTGGGAAGGATGACAGGCATTCTACTGTGAATGGGTTTGACGATGTCGTTTGGCTCGGTAGTGATGATACAGGCGGAGAGCAATTCATCTCCATGAGGAGACTGCCAGCGATCCCATAAACCCGCAAAAGCAAAGGGCGTTTCGTCTTTCATGCGCAGATAATAGGGGATTTTGCTGCCTTGGCCAGCGGTTTTTTTCCATTCGTAGAAACCATCACTGAGCACTAAACAGCGTTTGCGGCGGAAAGGGGTTCGGAAGGAAGGTTTTTCAGCGACGGTCTCAGCGCGGGCGTTGATCAAATTGTATCCCCCAAAGGTTTCCTCCTCTGCCCACATAGGGACCAGCCCCCATTTGTAGAAAGTGAGCTGTTTCTTACTGTCATTAGGGATCACAGGTATAGGTTGAGAGGGAGCAATATTGTAGCTGGGGGGGATATCTCCTGGAATCTGGAAGTCCGGGAATGCAGCCTGGAGATCTTCAGGGGAAACCGTCAGTGTGAAACGACCGCACATCAATATGCTCCTTGTCAGTCCAGAATAGAGGTTTGGGTATATTGTAGCTGAAAAAAGGGGGAAAATAAAAAAAAACCCCTTGACCTGAGGGGGGCAGGCCAAGGAGCAATGATCATTATGACATATCCCATTTCATCTGTCAAGCCCTTTTCTAGAGTTTCTTCAATGTGTTTGACTGTGTTCAATATTGTGTTTATTGGTTTGGATACCAAGAGGTTTTGTGTACTTGTTATTTTATAAGGAGGGAAGGAGGGGGGCTTTGGCGATAATCAATCTCATGCTTGAGGCGCCAGTGATAGAATCAATTTGCTGCCTGGTTTCATGTCAATGATTTTATTTTTCAAATCAGTTTGACCCGGATAGAATCCAGGGTAATAAGGAGTCGTGTTCAAAGACGGGAGCGTGGTGATCATGATCAAGCGGAAATGGCTTCGGTGGGTGCTTGCTGCATCATTGGCCCTGATTGTAATTGGTGGAGCTGGATTTATCCTTTGGGCTGAGATCACCCCTCAGCCAGGTTTGGATGCTGTTCAAGCTTTACAATCCTCCAGCGGGGTTCGGGTTTCCGTGAATGGGTCGCTTCAATTTCAACCAAAGGGAGATGATATAGACACGGGTTTCGTCCTCTACCCAGGGGGGCGGGTGAGAGCGGAATCGTATGCTGTTTTATGTCATCGAATCGCAAGCGAGGGGTACTTGGTTGTGGTTCCCCGCATGCCGTTGCATTTAGCGGTCTTTGATATCAATGCCGCTGAAGGGCTGATGAGAGAGCATCCGGATATTGACCATTGGGTGATTGGCGGTCATTCGTTGGGTGGAGCTATGGCTGCAGCCTTCGCGGAGAGACGACCAGCTTCTGTGGAAGGGTTGATACTCTGGGCAGCTTTTCCTGGCGATGATACCGATCTACGCGAATCGGGTTTAGAGATCCTGTCAATTTACGGCACAAGAGATGGACTGGCGACACCGGAAGAAATTACCGGGGCAGCTGAACAATTGCCGGAAGATACCCGGTGGGTGAAAATTCAAGGAGGGAATCATGCCGGTTTTGGATCGTATGGGCGCCAGAGAGGAGATCTGTCAGCGACGATTTCCCTGGAATCCCAGCAAAAAATCATCGTCAAGGCCACAAGCGAGTTCTTAGAAACCTTCCAAAAATAAGCAGCGGAATAAAAAACCTTTCGGGGGTCAGCGAATGAACCCCTGACCAACAGGCGCGTTCCCGGTTCGGGTGGCTGCTGTCTGGAGGGTCATCTAAGTTTATGCCAGCCATGTCACAGCTGTTGTGCGAAGCGGCGGGAAGTTAAGAAACATTCTTTCTCCACGGGCTTCATGAGCAGCTCTAAGTTCTCCTTGTGGCTCATCCTTCCGCAGGGCCCGTGTCTGGTGATCATTCTACCCCGGCCTCATGTAAGGCCCCGATGAGGCTTCTCTTGCTCGGCGCTAAGCCCACAAACTTGACCAGGTCACCAATCACCATGGCTGGCGCATTATCAATGGCATATTCTGACCACTCTTGATCGCCTGGGCCAGTGTGAAAGACAATCTCGATTTGGTCGCTGAACTCGGATTCTATTTCCTTCAACAACCTCTTCACAGCTACCCCACCCGAACAGGGAGGAATGGAGACAAACGCTTCAATTTTTACTTTAGACATAGTCCACCTTCCCGTAAGGCATTATTGAGTGTCGCTTCACTGGGACACATTCCCTCTATACGAATGCTGCCATTGACAACTGCTGACGGTACGCAAAAGAGTTGGTATCCTTCGAACTTTTCCAGACCTTCAGCGCCCTCCAGAATGGTCAGTTCCAACTCGCCTTCATACTTTGAGGCTACTTTTTGGGCCAATTCGATGATGGCAACACACCCCGGACAGGGCGGATCGCCACTAAAAACTTCTAATCTGACCATCTTCAACCTCCTATTTTCTGTTTAATGACAGCTGCTAACTTCTTAGCGGGAACAATTTTTCCTCTGCCAACGATTTCATCATCGACAACCACGAGCGGCGTTGTGATCAAGCCATATGGGTCAGCTTCCGGTCCCAACGCATCGAGATGAAGCACCTCGACCTGTTCGGGAAATTGTGCCGCCGCTTTCTGCGCCTGCTTTTCAGCGCGTTTACAATTCGCGCACGGCGGGGTGGTGCCAAAGACCTTGATTTGAATCATGATGCCTCCTCATTCTTTTCTTCAGTCAGCGCTAACGGATACTGTTTTTTCCTGCTGGCGGTGCTCCGCCAGCCACAGGCCGACGCCGAGCACGGCCAGGCTGGCCAGCAGGTAAAGGACCACAATCCCCAGGGACGTGCCGTTGACCCAGGCGCCGTAGATCAGGCCGGACAGGGTGCTGAAGATCGAAACCCAGAAGACATATACCCAGGCCTTCAGTCGTCCGATGATGCTGGCGGTGAGCAGGATGCTCTGCAGGCTGAGTTCGGGGTCGGAGATCAGGTAGGCCAGCAGCGGACCACGGTGCATGCCCAGGTCCAAAAACATCTGGGCGATGGGAACCTCCACCAGGGTGGGGAAATACATGAAAACGCCAAATACCACACCGATGAAGTTTCCGAAAACGGTGTTGCTTCCGGCCAGGGTCTGGATCCATTCCGGCTGGATGATTTCTCGGATCATGCCCACGGCGAAGACGCCCACCACCAGGAGGGGGAAGATCTGCTTCACAAAGCGCCAGGATTCCCACAGGAAGCCCTGGGCTTCTGTCCGCGTCAACTGGGTGGCCAGTATCCAGCCCAGGACGATCACCGCCAGGCTGACGCCGAAGAACTTACCAGTGAAGGCCACGGTCAGGCCGCTGGAGTGGGGTGTCATGCCCAGAGAGGCGATCATCAGCGTGATCCCCACCAGCCCTGTGGAGATCCAGGTCCAGGTGTTGAAACCGTCCAGGATATTTTCTAATCCCTTCCAGGCGCTGAGGCCGATCAACCCCAGCATACCGATCAGCAGAGCGCCCTGCACGGTGACCCCTTCCTCGCCCCGGCTGGGGTCAAAGGGCACCAGCCGGTGCAGAAAGTCCTGGAAAGCACCAGCGCCCTCCAGGGGCAGGGTGAGCTGGGCGTAGCCTGCGGTCAGGAAGTCCAGCTGGAAGGTGCCCACTACCAGCAGGAAGACCAGGGCCAGCAAGAAAACCACTGCGGCGCGGCTCATGGATCCGCCGCCGACGAACATGTTATCCGCGGCTTCTGCTCTGGCTGCGTCGGACTTGCGGAAGGTGAGGGCCATGATCAATCCCACGCCGATCCCGAAGGCGACGGCAAGCAGCAGGCGGGCGATGGCCAGGTCCATGCCCAGCACCGTGCCGGTGTAAGACAGGGCCAGGATGTTCACGGCCGGGGCCACAAATAAAAAGGTGATGGCGGGGCCGATCCCAGCGCCCTTTTTGTGGATCCCGGCAAAAAGCGGGATCACGGTGCAGGAACACACCGCCAGCAAAAATCCAGCTGCCGCGGCTGCGGGGTAAGAGATGAATTTGGGGGTGTCCCGGCCCAGGTAGCGGGTTACGGATTCCTTGGGGATGAGGGCTGACATGGCGCCAGCGATATAGAAGGCGGGCAGCAGGCAGAGCAGCACGTGAGCTGCCAGGTAGGCAGCCAGGTTGCCTAAACCGCTGTAAAACAGTTGGGGGAGGAAGTTGAGAATGTCATTAATCATGATCTGGCCTCTAGAATATATTCCTTATTTTGAATGTAATGGATCAAAAATATTCCCCGGAATGGCGGTCCATCCGGGGTGGTGTTGAACGGGCGTCTAGCTCTGCGCAGCAGCCTCTTTAAGATATCCGGTGACCTCTTCCAAGGTGGGGATGCGGCTCTTGCATACCACCTCATCGTTGATGGCCAGGCCGGGTGTGGACATCACACCCATCTCGACGATCTCTGAAGGGTCGGTTACTTTTTGCACTTCAGCTTCCAGGTCCAGTTCCTGTAGCGCTTTCCGGGTCAGCTGCTCCACGCGTTTGCAGTTTGGGCATCCGGGTCCCAGGATTTTAACGGATAACATCGTTTTTACCTCCTAGGTTGAGCGGCACTTTGGACAGGGGCAGTCACTGGTTGCTGTTCGTTCCGGCGCTTCTGGCAAACCCAGCATCTTTCTGGCCTTGTGGATCAGCGTTAGCGTTTCAGGATCACGCAGGTTGTAAAACACATAGCGGCCTTCCTGTCGGGTGGAGAGCAGCCCGGCATCCCGGAGCACCATCAACTGCTGGGAGATGTAGGCCTGCCTTTGGTCCAGCATGGCTTCTAAATGACAGACGCAGGCTTCTCTCCGGCCAATTTCCAGCAGGATGTCCAAACGGGCGGGGTGGCCGAGGATTTTAAACAGCTCGCTGATTCTCTCTGTGATCGTTTCTTGAGTGATGTTTGATATATTCATTCTGATGAATATGATAACAATATCACAAGCTGTGTAAAGGTGATAAATGTCATCTTTGGGGTTGAACACCAGATAGTTTTTATTGAGAGGGCGTTTTATGAATGATCAGCACCGGGTGTATGGTCAGCTTGAATTTTTCGGGAAATGAGGCGGTCCAATTTCCCCATGGGGTATTCTTCCAGCTCAGACAGGGGGGACCAGGTCCAATTTAAATGGAAGGTTAACTGAATGTCTGAGCTGCGTAAGGTGCACAGAAAAGCGTGCAGGGTGATCTTGTAGTGCGTATAGGCATGTTGATAGACGCCCACTTTTTCCTGGATGTCGATCTGGATCCCCAGCTCTTCTTTGATCTCTCGTTCCAGACATTCCTCCAGCGTTTCGTCCTCTCCCATTTTTCCCCCGGGAAATTCCCACATGCCCCCGAGGAGGGCTTCTGGAGGGCGCTTGGCTAACAGAAGTGATCCGTTTTTATGGATGACCGCTGCGGTCACCGTGTGGTGGGGGATGGGCGCCTTTTCCTTGTATATAGGGCGCTGCTCCTGGATCTTTTGATCATAGGCCTGGCAATCTTTTATCAGGGGGCATCTGGGGCAATCCGGGGATTGGGGAGTACAGATACTCGCTCCCAGATCCATTAATGCCTGGTTGAAATCGCTGGCTTCACCGGGAGGCAGTTGTTCTTCCGCGAGGGTTTGGATCCTTTTTTTACCTTCCGCTGTGGAGAGAGGAAGGTCCACATTGAAGACTCTGGAGTATACCCGGCGGACATTTCCATCAATGGCTGGAACGTCTTGTTCAAAGGCCATAGAAGCGATGGCAGCTGCTGTGTAAGGTCCGATCCCGGGCAGGTTCTGGAGGGCGTCTACATTCCTAGGTAAGTTTCCCTGATTGGTTTTCACGAGGGTTTTCGCTGCCTGGTGAAGGTACCGGGCGCGGCGGTAATAACCCAAACCTTCCCATTCCATCAAAACGGCGTCTTCGCTGGCCTTTGCTAATGCGTGAACGCTGGGAAAGCGTTCCATCCAGCGCTCAAAATAAGGAATGGCGGTTGCGACCCTCGTCTGCTGAAGCATGACTTCGGAAACCCAAACCGCGTAAGGGTCTGGATGATTCCGCCAGGGTAAATCCCTGGCTTGATCTCTGTACCAGGCTAGCAGTTGTCTGGAGAGTGTTTTTTCTACCATAGGTCTCATCTTTTCGGGCAGGTCTTCCCCAGTGTACCATGACTGGCATCCTCATCTACGGTCTGCGATTCCTTGGTGCCCAAGCGCGGAATTTTTAAATTAAAAGCATCTGGCGCAAATTTTTCAGTCTCATTGACACAGGTTTTCCTCTCGTTTACACTGGAGTGGGATGCCAGGTATTAAGGAGCATTTCATGAAATGGAAGCTTTCCCGACTCTTGACCCTCTCTTTGATGGCGGCCAGCGTGATCACGGGCTGTGGTTTGGTTACACCCGACCCCGCGGATGAGGATCTGAGAGTTAAGCTTAAAGTGGCAGCCACGCTTACCAAAGAGGCCCTGGACCGGGCGCAAACGTACACCCCTGCGGCGGAGCCCACCTTCAGAGCAACGGTAAGACCGACGGCTAGCCCCACGGCTACGCCTTTGCCTCCCACTGTGACAATGGAGCCCACGCTCAGCCCGACAGCTACCTTGACGCCTACCATAGCCCATCTGGAGGTGCCGGGAGAGCCGGGTCAGAAACTTGCCAGCTACTTGACCGATATATCCTCCATCTTCAACGCAGCAGAAGGGTATACCTACGGGGATACATACTTGGTCAATCGTTATGAGCGGCCATTTGAAGAATCAACCATGACCTACGTCGGGCACCTGGATATTATCTATACGGAGCTCAAACACGACTCGCCTTGGTTGTACTTTGTCATTCATCTGCAGGGATCTTTGCCAGAGGAGGGAGATGCGCGGTACGGCATCGAATTTGACCTGGACGAAGATGGTCGTGGGGAGTATTTCCTTTCCGCTTCCTTACCGAGGGACAAGGGTTGGACCACAGATGGGGTTTTGGTTTATGAAGACCTGAATGGGGATGTGGGAGGAACGTACCCGGTGTTCCCGGATGTTTCCTCAGGTGAGCGTGACGGATATGAGGAGGTTGTTTTTGAGCAGGGCCGGGGTCCGGATCCTGATCTGGCTTGGGTCCGGCGAGATCCTGAGCATGCCCGTAGAGTCCAGATTGCTTTAAAGGAGACTCTGATCAAGGATCCGGGATATTTGTGGAGCATCTGGGCGCAAGGGGGGGAGAGCAAACCCGCCTTTGCGGATTACAATGATCATTGGTCGTTGGAGGAGGTGGGCCTTCCCCTTCCCGGTCACCCGTTATACCCGATTAAAAACTTGGCCCTGGTGGACAGCACCTGCCGTTCCTGGTATGGGTTTCAACCGGATGTGATCAGACCCGGTATGTGTCAGAGGAGCAATGCAGCGTCAGGTTGGAAGGTTTGTTTATCGTACAAGGTCAGTGGGCTGACGACTATAAATCAATGTGATGCCCTGTGTCTGGATGCCTGTCCTCGCTTACCGGGCATGAGCGAAAAAATGGAATATCAATGTAAACGATGTAGCACTGAATGAAGTCAAAGGAATGGTGTGGTCATCCAACCTTTGGACTGGATAATTGAGGAAGAATGACCTTATGAAGGACGACTATTCCCCCTGTGTTTTATTTGTGACTACAGTTTCTGAAAAAGAGCAAGTTAAGCTGATCCAGATGCTGATTGACAGCATCCGTACCTTTGGGGGCTCCCTTCAAGATAGTGAGATTTGGATTTTTGATTCCAGTTCCCATGCGGACCTTTGCGGGAGCATGGCAGCGTCCAACTTGAAAACTTTTCCGCTAAAAATTGACTCCTTTTTAGAAGGATTTCCTTTTGCCGGGAAAGTCACAGCATGTGCCCGAGCGGAGGAGAAAATTGAAGACCAGCACCTTACCCTGGTTTGGATCAGCCAGGACTGTTTGGTCGTCAACCCTCCCCAGAGACATATCCTTTTCCCGCCCCACAGAGCAGCGTTCCGCCCTGTACATATCCAAAATGTAGGATCAAGGTGGGATGAACCCATGGATGAGTATTGGAAAGAAATTTACCACAGCGTGGAAATGGAAGAAGCTCCTTATTCGATAGAATCTTATCTTGACCGAGTGAAACTCCGTCCTTATTTCAATACGCACACGTTTTCTGTCGATCCGGCTGCAGGCCTGATGAAGCGCTGGTTGGATTTATTCCAGCATTTTGTACAGGACCCGGATTTTCAAGCTGGCCCCTGTGAGGATGTACGGAAGAAAATATTCCTTCATCAAGCGGTCCTCAGCGCACTGGTGGCCAGCGAACTCAATTCAGAAGAGATATTCCACCTTTCCCCTCATTATTCTTATCCGTATAATCTCCAAGCAGACCTTCCTGAGCAGCGGCGGATACGTGACCTAAAGGATTTGGTCAGTTTCACGTGGGAAGGTCGAAGGCTGGATCCTCACCAGGTGGAGGATATGCACATTGGGGAACCATACCGATCCTGGTTAGAAAAATATCACAGGTGAAGAAGTATTTTTTTACCCCATTTTTTGGGGGAAAAACACACTGGCTTTTTAGGTTGGCTGTTTGACCAGAATTTAATCCTGATTCTGCTCATCTTCTCCGTGGTCATCCAGCGTCTGGGGTTGCAAGGTTGAGAGTGTATATTTCTAATTCCTAGTGTCCGATGGTTTTGCGTGCCAGGGCGATCGATCCCAATATGCCGGCTTGGTTCCCCAGCGCAGGGGGGACGATGTAATGATTAATGTCCTTTATGATTTCAGGGACATGCATGTACCCGTTGAGAATCTCCAGAACCTCAGAGCGGATGAGCGGGAAGAGATGTTCTTGCTGCATCACACCTCCCCCCAGGATGACCCGCTGTGGAGCCAAAGTCAGAATGTAGCTGACGACTGCGTATCCCACGTACTCCGCTTCTAATGCCCAGGCAGGGTGATCCTCTGAAAAGGTTTCCGCCCGGGCTCCCCAGCGCGCTTCCAGGGCAGGACCGGAGGCCAGCCCTTCAAAGCAGTCATGGTGATAGGGGCAGATCCCTTGAAATGGATCCTGATTTCTATCATGCGGGATGGGTATATGGCCCATTTCTGGGTGCATCAACCCATGCAGAAGGTTCCCTTCTACCAACGCTCCTCCCCCGATTCCGGTTCCGATGGTCAGGTATAGAAATGTGTCTAACCCCTGCGCAGATCCCCAACGCTGTTCGCCCAAAGCGGCTGCGTTGACATCGGTGTCGAAACCGATTGGAAGACCAAAAACGCTTTGGATGGGACCTAGAATATCTGTCCCCGCCCATCCGGTTTTGGTTGTTTCTGTGATACATCCGTATGATGAGGAATCTGGATCCAGGTCGAGTGGACCAAACGATCCGATGCCCACAGCCTCCAGTTGATCGGCGCTGGGTTCAAAAAAGGTGATGACTTTGGGGAGGGTTTCTCCGGGTGAGGTCGTGGGAATGCGGGTTTCACTCAGGATGTGCTCAGGGTCAGTGCCCATCATGCAGATGACTTTTGTGCCGCCTATTTCAATCCCACCGTAGAGTGACACTTTCTTACCTCTTTTATCAGTTGTTAATCCTTCCGTCTTCTGTATCCTGGTTTACTTTTCATGGGAGATCATCCCCCAGATTCCTTTCCCCGGTTTGAGCGAGCGCTCTTTTCTCCATCGTTTCCCGCAGAGTTTTTATATCTTTGGGGACGAAGAATACGACGAGAAATACAAGGCAGGTCCCCACGATCCATGAAGTGATGCTGATGCTCAATATTGCCGTATGCAGTGAGGTTCTAACAGCGATCAAGCCAGCGAAAAATGGGGCGGCGGCAGCGCCGCTGTCCATGAAGAGCTGGCGCAGGGCCTGGGCTGTACTCCGGACTTCTGGAAGCGTGATGTCATGCATGGTTGCCATCAAGTTGGGTGAAACGAAGGCTAAAAAGAAACCGGTCAGGGCTAGCAAAATCAAAAACAACAGGGCATCTGTGAATGGAAGCAAAAAGGAGATCACCAGGGACATCCCCCCCAAAAAGGTGCCCAAACCGGCCAGGAGCATTCTCCCCCGCGGGTTGAGGAGGAACAGTTTATCCCCCAGATTCCCCCCGAGTAAATAACCAAGAACCAGGGTCCCATTTGCCAGCAGCATGGTCCCCATTGCACCCAGTGCGGAAAATCCCCTTTCCACTTCCAGGTAATGAAAAAGCCAAAACGTCAGCACATTCCAGGTGAACACGCCCACAAAGCCGTGGCCAATCAAATAGAGAAGACTCCTGTTTTTTCGCAGGTCTTTGATTTCTTGCCAGGAGATGCGGTATTCTCGGATCCCATCCAGGGGGCGCATTTCCGGTTCTGAGATACCCCTGGGGCGGTCTTTGACGCCAAAGAAGATGATGAATGCCATGATCACGCCGATGATCCCGGTGATGATGAAGATGTTTCGCCATCCGATGACCCTGCCCAGGATGGAAGCCAATATGATTCCGGTCATGTACCCGAAGGGGCCGGAGATTTGCATCAGGCCGTAAATTTTCCCGCGCAGGCTGGGTTTAAAATAATCGGAGAGCAGGCTGTATAGTCCGGGATAACTGGAATCGTCGATGCCCGTGCTGGCCCGGGTGATCATAAAGGTCCGAAAATTGGGGGCAATGGCGCTGAGGGCGGTGGTGGATCCCCAAATCAAGGAAGCCAGGGAAAGCAGCTTGGGTCGAGAGAACCTGTCATAAAGATATCCCCATGCCGGGTAGAGCAGAGAGGAAACGATGATCCCCAGGCTGGAGACCGCGCCCATTTGAGCCTCATTGATTTGATATTCGGCCATGATCGCGGTCAGCAACGGTGAGATGATGGTCTTATCTGCCTGGTGAAAGAGTAAAAATGTGAAGAGGATGATGACAACCAGCCAGCGTTTGGGTGATTTGGCTGTACTCATTTGTTCTCTGTTATCCCCTTATTTTTCCAAATGATCGATCGAAAAAGTTTAAGAGTTCTTTGTACAGGATCTTCTGATTTTTGGGTCTGGAGATCCCGTGGCCTTCATCTGCAAAGCGCAGGTTTTCATAAGAGACCCCGGCTTGATCCAGCGCGTCCCGGACCACTCTTACGTTCTCAGGGGTGACATTGGGGTCGCGGTCTCCCTGCACGATAAGCAGATTTCCCTGGATCTCTGAGACGAAGTTGATCGGAGATCGATCGTGATACTTCTCCGGGACGTCCTCAGGGCTCCCTCCCATCATCTCTTCGCTGTAAGGGCGGAGGTCAGGTCGGGTGCTCTCATAATCTACCACGAGGTCCGTCATCCCGCACACGGGCGCTGCTGCTGCCAGGACCTCCAGCGGGAAGCGAGTGATCGCGTACCAGGAGGAGTACCCCCCGTAAGATGTGCCGGTGATTCCCACCTTGCCCTCATCCGCGATCCCTTTTTCTATGAGCGCTTCAATGCCCCGGCGGATGTCTTCCTGCTCCATCCCTCCCCAGCCGTCCTTTTTGATCTCTTCCTTGAACGCTACGCCAAATCCCGTGCTGCCCCGGTAATTAGGGTCTAGGACGTTATACCCATTTTGGACGAAGAGCTGTATTTGATTGTTGATCGCATCCTGACTGTGTGCGGTGGGTCCGCCGTGCACGTAGACGATCGTCCCTTTCGGATCTGATTCTGGTCGATAGAGCCATCCCTGAATGGGCAGCCCATCTGCGCCTTTCCAGTGAAAATCTTCAGCCTGGGTGAAATCATCTCCGGTGAGGATCGTCTGCTCCCAGACCCGGGAGATGCTGGCTTCCCGATCATATGCTGGTTGTTGGATGGAAAAATGGCAGATGTCGCTGGGCTGGCTGGAGCTGTAGAATTGGCCCACCCAGGTATGATCAGTAAGAGGTCCAAGCGGGATGAGGTTGCCCTCATCCAGCGTTAGCTGAATTTCTATCCCAGTGCTGGGGTCCAGCAGGCTGGCGTGAGTCCGCGCCTCGTGGACTTCGAGGATCACGATCTGTTCGCTGCCGTAGGGTACGAAGGCTTGCTCTATGTTCCGTTCTGGATCGTCCACCAGCCACTTTACTTTGTCCTCTTTTAATTCATAGATCCCCAATTTCCGGTGGGTGGGGGTCTCGACCAGAAAGAGGACCTGGGTCTTGTTGGGGATCAAGGATGCAAAGACCTTGACATCTTCCCCGAAATTCAATATTTCCCGGTCCCTATCCCCTTCGATGTCCACAACCCAGACCTGCCGTCCTGCCGGATGAAGGTCTTTGCGATTGTAAAGGATCCACCGTCCATCCGTACTAAGCTGGGGGACGATGTAGCTGCCTTTCTTGGGCCGGGCCAGGACCTCCCGTTCCCCTGTATCAAGGTCATGGCGGTAAATCCAGGTGGGTTCGATCTCTTTCTCTGCTGCGAAGTCATAATTCGCGCCGTACACCAACCAGCGCTCGTTGGGATGGAGTTCTCCCCCCCGGATGAAAAAGTCCGGGTCGGGTTCCGTGAGGGGAAACATGGTCAGGGGATCTTCAAGAAGGATCCGGAAGAG
>JAGXKM010000024.1 GCA_018335275.1 Anaerolineales bacterium
AACATGATCTATTGGGCAGAAGTCACGCCGAATCAAAAACACATCTCCGTTAAAGCCGCTCCGCTTCATATTGGAAAATTGATGGAAAAGCATATTTGGTATGAAAAGCGAGCGGTCGTCCTCACATCTGCCACCCTGACGACGACCGGGAATTTTGATTACATCCGAAACCGTTTACAGGCCATAGATGCTGAAGAGATGACCCTTGGTTCTCCTTTCGATTATCAAACTGCTGCCCTGCTGTACCTGGTAAACGATATCCCGGAGCCCACGGATTACCGTGGCCATCAAACAGCGCTGAACCAGTGTTTGATACCCCTGTGCAAGGAAACCGGCGGTCGAACTCTGGTGCTCTTCACATCCTACACCCAACTGCACAACACAGCGGAAGCGATCACATCACCCTTAGCGCAAGAAGGGATCATCGTCTATGAACAAGGAAGCGGCCCATCACCCCACACCTTATTAAAAAACTTTCAGGAGTCGGATCAAGCGGTCCTCTTAGGCACCAGAGCGTTCTGGGAAGGGGTAGATATCCCCGGAAAAGATCTGTCAGTCCTGGTCATTGCGAAACTCCCATTTGATGTCCCATCTGATCCCATTGTTTCCGCGCGTTCAGAAACCTTCCAGGATCCGTTCAGCGAATATATGCTTCCGGAGGCCATTCTTGGATTCCGGCAGGGGTTTGGCCGTTTGATCCGGTCCAAACAAGATCTCGGGATTGTGGTGAGTATGGACAGACGCTTACTTACGAAAACTTATGGGCCTTTGTTCATCAATTCGCTTCCCCCATGCACCATCCAGGAAGGCCCCCTGCATAAGACACCCGAAGTCGCTGCCCGTTGGTTAAATATCTAGGTCTGAAAAGACGTCTCTTGCAAACCATCCCCAAATTTGCTATAGTGAAACTACGGCAATTGTGCCCGACACCTTCCTCATGCGCAGTTATGATCTTGATATCATACCCTGATTGATGCGTACAGATCGTTTAAGCGTTTCAAAATCGCTAAGGAGGGAGATATGGTCCAATATCAAGAGACGATTTGGTGTGATGGCTGTGGAGTTGAAATCACGTGGATTCCCCTTATAGAAAATGAATTCCATTATTGCTGCCTGGATTGTAAACAAGGCTTGAGGTGTGAATGTGGTGAATTTCGCGAAGAGGATTACAGAGAGGATAATGCTCAGGCAGCAGTGAGGGTTACCCTGCATCCATAAATTTTCCAAAAAACAAAGCCTGGAGTGAGGGAGTCTCCAGGCTTTGAAATGAAACCAATATTATTCTGCTGAAAAAAAATTACTCCTGGTTTTCTTCAGGCTCCTCTTCCTCGTCCTCTTCTTCATCCTCATCGTCCGATTCCGATTCCTCTTCCTCGTCCTCTTCTTCATCCTCATCGTCCGATTCCGATTCCTCTTCCTCGTCCTCTTCTTCATCCTCATCGTCCGATTCCGATTCCTCTGGTTCTTCGACAGCCTCCAGTTCCTCAGATCCTTCTTTTTGATCTTCTTCTACCGAAGCTTCCAGCTCTTGGTCTTCTTCAGCCTCAGCCTCGGCGTCCGTTTCCTTGTCTTCGACGTCCTCTGCTTCTTCTTCACTGGACGCAGCGGCTTCCATTTCTTCCGGCTCAAAGATCGTGTCTTCCTCTTCATCTTCGAGCTTGTCTTCCACACCACTGTCTTCCAATTCTTCTTGAGATTCAATATCTAGATCTGATACGGTGTCTGCGTCTTCCTCATCCATCATCCAGGCCAGCTGATCATCCACTGGCACCCTGCGCATGCTGAGGGAAACCCGCTCACGCTCCGGTTCAATACTCAGAACCCTGACCAAGACGTTGTCCCCCTCCTGCACGACACTCTCTGGGTCGCCCATGTTTGCATATCCAATTTCACTGACATGGACCAGGCCTTGTAATCCTTCCGGGAGTTCGACAAATGCGCCAAAATCCAGAACGGAGACAACTTTTCCTTCCACAAGGTCGCCTACATCATATGTCTCTTCCAGTTTTTCCCATGGATTAGAGAGAAGCGCTTTTCGACTCAGACTCACTCTTTCCCGCTCCACGTCGACGTCTACGACCTTGACTTCGATCTCGTCTCCTACACTGAAATATTTGGAGGGATCATACACGCGGTCCCAAGCGATTTCGGATTTATGCACTAAACCGTCTACGCCGTCTAAATCAACAAATATACCAAAATCTACCACGTTGACCACACGGCTGGTAATCACATCGCCTTCTTCAAGTTCTTTGAGCCGTTTTTCACGCTTTTCTTTTTGGGCAACTCGCGCAGAAAAGACCAATCTACGCTGTTTGCGGTTGACCTCAATTACTTTAAGGGGAATGGTATCCCCAATCATCTTTGATTTTTCTTCGCTCGCTTTTTGTCTGCTCGTACCTCGCCGTAAAGATGGGATGTGGGAATTGGGTACAAACCCACGCAGGTTCTCAAACTCTACCAGTAATCCCCCTTTGTTCTGGTCGATGATGGGTAACTCTAATAATTTATCCTCTTCCATGTATTGTTTGGCTTTTACCCAACTTTCATAAGCGATTCCTCTACTTAATGAGACGAGAAGGTCATCATCTCCAATTGGGCTGCGAATCACACTGACGAATACTTCATCACCAATGTCCAATTCTTCCAGCGTCTCTTTATCGACTTTATCTAAATCTTGGCTGGTAACGATGGCGTCTCGCTTTAAACCCACGTCAAGCAAAATCGAATTATCCCCAATATCCAAGATCACGCCTTTTAATATTTCCCCACGCTGAGGTCGATCATAATCATAATTATCGACAAAATCCTGGAACCAATCCGGGTTTTCCTGGGATTGTTCATTTCCTACAGCGCTTGTTTTCTTCTCCTTTTCCTTGGTTTCTGTCTCCATAAAAAACTCGTACTCTCCTCCAAATATAGGTACCCACAGATGTAAATAATTGCAGGCTTTATAAAAGCTTAACAACAAGATTGCTGCCATCCAAAATGGGAGGCAGCAAAGTCATCAAATCATATGAAAATGATAAAGGAATGTCTAAGCCTCGCATGAACAAAATAATTATCACAAACTTTATTCCTTTTGTCAAATACAAATCCGCTCAATCCGGCAGAAACGCGTACCCTACACCCCACCGGTTGACGATAAATTCGGGGTTTTCCGGATCTCGTTCAATTTTTTCCCGCAATCTTCTGACATGAACAAATAACCCCCTGCGCGATCCTTTGTCAGGTGCATCCCAGACATGTTCAATAAGCTGCTGGTAAGGGAGCACTTGCCGTTGATGTTGGGACATATAGGTCAGGAGTTTATATTCAAGGGGAGTGACCTCGATCATGTCGCCACGAAACCAAACTTGCTGGGAGTCATAATCGATCCGTAACCCTCGCTTCTCAAAGACTTCCGACTCCGGATCTCCGTTCCCGTTCTCGGTCCGCCGCAGCAGGGCTTTGACCCGCACCAATACTTCATCCACCAGAAATGGCTTCACTAAATAATCATCCACACCGGCCTCAAACGCTTCTACCATGGGCCCCGGATGGGTTTTTGTCGTTAACATAAAAATTGGGATGGAGGACCATCTGCGAATATATCTGCTGACATGTAATCCGTTCATCCCAGCCAGCTCCCATTCCAGGACGATCAGGTTTGGGGTCTCAGCTTGTGCGATATCCACAACAGAAGGACCATCTGAGGCGATTTTGACCTGATACCCCTCGTCCCTGAAAACCGATGCCAAAAGATGAAGCGTATCGGAATCCGACCCGGCTATGAGAATCGTTCGCTGATCTTTTTTTCCCCGGGAAGGTTCCCCATCCTTGATCCGGAGGGATTTTTGGTGGGGCATCCGCGGCAGCAAAAAAGATATCTTGAACCCCTCATTTTGACCCCGGTCCCTGTCCTCAACCCACATCTGACCTCCATGGGATTGGATAATCCCCTGACTCAGAACGAAATCTCCGATTTCTGCTGCTCCACGAGGCCTTTGAACCGAAGTTGGAGGCGGCCTCCTTACCTCACCATCCAGCTCGACGACAACGGAGACTTCCAGGTCACGATCGTGGACATCGACGTCAATCATCACATCACTGTTTTTTGGAGATCTGCTGGCGGCATACCGGGTGATTTCTTTGAAAACATCCTCAATCCTTCCAGGATCGACTCGTGCCGCTGGGAGTTCCAGATCTTTCGGGTAATGAAACGTTAAGTTGGGAAATTGAGGGATATGTTGGTCAAGAAAGTCCGTTATCAACTCGCTTAAATCCACTTCCTCAGGATAAACAAGCAACCCTTCTCGTTCAAACCTGACCAATTCAAAGGCTTGTTCCACTTGCCCTGCGACCTGGTTCATTTTTCTATTCAGGGTCTGGAATAACTCACGGGTCGTGTCCTGGTCCCACTGCAGATGATGCTTTGACAGGGCCCGAAATTGGCCTTGAATGGACGCCAATTCCCAGGGCAATTTTTTCATCTGGTCAGCAGCGGTCTCCAAGGTTTGTTTAACTTGGGAGACCTTTCTTGTCCATTCGTGTATCACCCCTCCCCACCCCACTTCTTGCCCTTTCTGATCATTGAAAGGGAAGAATATCACCTGCAGGTGACGTCCTGCTCCCCCTTTCAACACCCAATCCACCCGGGGCAAATTCTGAAGGGTAAGGCGGGCCCCATAAAACCCCTTCCGGACCTCGCTCGGGGCTGCAGCTTGGGAAATGAACGCCTGAAATAAATTGTGGTATGATTGTCCCGTAAATGTATCTTCATCAGCTTGCAACAAATTCAACAAAGCTGGATTAACAAACGTGATCCGCCCCCGAGTGGAAACGAAAAATGCGCCCATGGGTAAATGTTTCAGCCACAGAGTCGCCTCTTGCACATCTGTGGTTTTAATCGCAGGAGTTCCGGATAATTTTTGGGGCCCTTTTTCCATAATTCCATTCTAGCACGACCAAAACGGCCCGTCAATGTAAGTGTTTTGTAATTAATAGGCGTAAACATTAAGTATTTTGTAATCATAGCGCGGTATACTGTAAGCCATGGAAAAAGGAGGGTTCTGCCAGAAAAAAATGTCTGGCACCTTCGGGAAGACACATAATTCAGCCACAATTCAGACAGGGTGAGATAGAATACGCCTCACCCTGTCTGTTTGAATGGCACATAGAAAGGATGTGAGAAGATTGGCAGTAAAAGTTGAACTTCGACCGAATGAATCACAAAAGCAGTTAATGAAGCGTTTTCGTAAAAAGGTTGCCCGGAGCGGTGTTCTAAGCACTGTGCGCCGCAAACGATGGTTCGTGTCCAAGAGTGAATTGCAAAGAATCCAACGTAAGAAAGCAATTCGACGCCGCAAGCGCCGGCTTTCGAAAAAACGTCGTCAAAAAAGCCAACGCCGCCGCCGATATCAGTATTAGGCGGGATCCACAGCCTGTTTTTATCAGGATCTGACAGCTGTTGATCATTTGCTCCCATTTCGATGGGCAAGTCGTTGACATGACGAAGAGGTAACATGGCCAAAAAAGAAGAAAAAATGCGCATGGAAGGCACGGTTGTCAAAGCCCTGCCGGGTACGCAATTTAAAGTTGAACTGGATAACGGACATGAGGTGCTGGCATACTTAGCAGGGAAAATGCGGAAATACTATATCCGCGTCTTGCTGGGAGACCGCGTGACGGTAGAAATGTCCCCCTATGATCTCTCTCGGGGCCGGATTGTTTACCGGCACAAAAAGCAAAGGCCAAGCCAAAACAAGGATGAGTAATCCGGAATATTCTTGTGGGCTACCGATATCTGGGGTGAATAGGGAATAAGGGCAAAAACGGATACAGACCTCTCTCACTCTGGAAAACCGACCTGTGCCTTAGCTCAGGAAACGGATACGTAAATTTGAACGTAGATCCCTAATCGTTTCATAGCCAACTTAAAAAATAAATGACAAAAAAAACAGATCCTACAACTGTATCTGATGAAAAGCAAAAAACCAAACCCATCAGTGAGCTCATCAAATTAGGACATTCCCAGGGATATGTAACATTTTCAAATATTCTCGACTACTTCCCAGACGCAAAAAAGGACATCTCCAGCTTAGAAAAAGCCTTTACAACCCTGATGGAAAAGGACATTCCTTATCTGGAGGAAAGCGCTGACGAGGAAATTGAGTCCTTATTTGGTGATGATGGGGGAAACGGAAAGGTGGTGGAGGACGAAGAGGAACTTCTAGACGATGACGAGAACAAATTAAGTCAGATCGATACGAACGACCTCATTGAACTTTACTTTAAAGAAGCTGCAAGCATCCCTTTACTTACCAAAGAACAGGAGAAGGATCTTTCGAAGCGGATCGAGCGGGGAAGACTGGCCCGGAAAGAGTTAGCCAGGGGGAATGTATCCCCTGAGCGGAGCCGTGAACTTCACGAAATGATCGAGGATGAATGGGTTGCCTTAGACCACCTGATAACTGCCAACTCCAGGCTGGTGATCAGCGTGGCCAAGAAATATATGGGACGCGGAGTCCCCTTTCTGGATCTCATTCAGGAAGGGAACATAGGTTTGATGCGGGCAGCCAAGAAATTCGATTATCTCCGGGGGTATAAGTTCAGCACATATGCCACCTGGTGGATCCGCCAAGCGGTTACAAGGGCGATTGCAGATCAAGGGAGAACCATCCGTGTCCCCGTCCACATGGGCGATAAGATCTCAAAGATGTTTCGTATGCAGAATGATCTCAAACAGTCTCTGGAACGAGATCCGACCATTGATGAACTCGCGGACGCCCTTGACGAAGATCCGGAAAAAGTGCAGTACATGATGAAAGTTGCCCGCAGGCCGCTTTCCTTAGAAATGCCAACCACAAAAGAAGGAGATGCGGTTTTAGGAGATTTTGTAGAAGACCATGAAACCCCCTTACCGGATGAGACAGCCACCAAACACCTACTTAAAGAACACCTGGAAGAGGTGATGGAAGCCCTTCCCTCCCGGGAGGTCCGCATCTTACGTTTACGCTACGGTGTCCCGGACGGAAAAAGCCATACGCTTCAAGAAGTAGGCCAAAAAGTGGGCGTATCCAGGGAGCGTGTGCGGCAAATTGAAGCGCAGGCGCTGCGCCGTCTACGTCAACCCCGCATTCAACGAATTTTAAGGGATTATATTGAAAAACAAAAACACAACTAGGTAATTCTGTGATAAAATTATTATTTGGTGTATGACATGGATTATTTAGTTACGATAAGTAGCGGCGGAGGACGGGATGACGGCAGAAAAGAAAGAATTTTCTAAAGGAGACTGGGTTTTTCACCTTTACCACGGGGTCGGTGAGATACAAGGCATCGAAGAAAAGGTCCTGGGAGACGAAAGCGAGACCTATTACAAGGTACAAGCCCGGAAAGGGATTTATTGGATTCCTATCAAAGAAGCTGAAAGCGAACGAATCCGGCCTGTTGTCTCAAACAAAGATTTAAAAAAGGCACTTGATATCTTAAAATTGCCTCCGGAGAAAATGGCCGATAAACACACCACCCGGAAAAGTAGAATTACGCAGATCACGAAGGAAGGTGAATTAGAAGGCTTTTGTGCCCTGCTGCGCGACCTGCAAGGCAAAAGGGTTCGCGATAAGCTAAACACAACCGAACAACGCGCTCACCGTAAATTGAAGAAGAAAATCGCTTCGGAATGGGCCGCCACCAAGGAGATTTCTGTTCGCGAGGCAACCAAGAAGTTGAATAAAATACTACGTGACATCTCACCTGAAAACGAAGAAGATTAAATCTCAAACCTGATTGACAGTAGTGAAAGGAGTACAGCCACCATGGGAAAATACAAGATCAAGACACACCAGGCCACAAAAAAGAGATTTCGGAAAACTGGAAGCGGAAAGATTTTGCGCGCCAAAGGCCACCAAGGGCATTTGCGCCGCCGAAAGTCAGATCGATCGAAGCGGCAAATGAAAAAAATGCATGAGGTCGAAGCGTCAGGCTTGAAAAAAAGGATCAAACGCCTCGCTCCTAATTTAGGCCGCTAACAGGATTGCTTTCTCAAGTCCGTTTCACAGCTGTGAAACGGACTTTTTTTACTTAAATACCTACCCTTTAGCACAGAAATAGGGGAGGCAAAATTCTTATCCTCCCTTCTTCTTGCCAACCAATCAGTCCCTTGCCGTAAATAAGGCAAGGGACTGTTGTTGATATATTCCCTGTCGACTCTAGCTGGGTTTCTCAGATCCCTAATTTCTGGTTCAAAAGATTCAGGTCCACATTTTCCACGATTAATTTTTTAAATGCTTCCAATTTTGATTTCTGACCCAGGCGTGTTTTTCCAAAAACTCGATCCAGGCTCTCGACGGTTTCCATCGTGTTTTTTGAAACTAACAAAATGGGTACGTTCATATGATCGGCCTGCTTGACAATCAAGGGGTTGGGATGCAGATTTCCTGTCAAAATTAAACAAGATGTGGATGTTTCCATCGCCGCCAATTGAATATCCGTGCGGTCCCCCCCCGTAATGACCGCTTTATTATGCTGTTTACGGAAACGTCGAATGGCTGCATCTTCCGTCATCGCCCCTACCATTAAGGCCTCGACAAGAGTCTCTTCTCTTACCGTTTCCGTCAAGATCTGCGCATCCAAGATACTGATGATCTCTCCCACTGTAAGAGCCGCGATCTTGCGTTCCTCCGGCAAGACACCCAAGACAGAAACACCCTGTTTTTCCAGGTAGGGAACCACGAGGTTATTGACAAAACCGCAAGCGCTTTCCGGCACACGGTTGATGATCACCCCACTCAAGGCTTCGCCTAACCTGAACTTCGCGGTCAGGACATCGTCCAGGAGCGACACATCTTCATGGTATCGGACAACAGCCAAAATATCGCTCTCTAGTTCCTTGGCCACGCTGGGGGTGGGTAAATCCATCACATACCCTTCCCGCAAGCTGCCTCCTCCTTCCAGGAGGAGAAGGTCTTTCCCTTTTGCCGCCTGCTCAGCTGCCTCTTTGACTTTCCCCATCAAATCGCTTTCGCCCTTTCCCATCAAATGCGACCTTAATCGTTCTGGGGTGACGACCACAGGCGCGAGTTCCCAAGGGGAGGCTTCCAAACCAAGGGTACTGATCACAAATGAGGCATCTTCATCCGCGATTTTATCTTCAAACCGCCACGGCTGAAGGCTGAATGGTTTCAAATATCCCACTCCTAACCCTTTCTTTTGGTAAAGTTTCCCTAAAGCCAGACAAACAGCGGTTTTTCCTGAGTACTTTTCTACGGACGTGATATATAACGATTTCATCCTTATTCTCCTTCTTTTTCGCTGGATAAAACCAGACGCATATCAATCGCAATGGCTCCTTGCCCTTCAGGATACACAATCAGAGGGTTGATATCGAGTTCTGCGATCTCTGGGAACTGTTGTACAAGCTGACCTATACGCATCAAAATCTCCACAATAGAATCTTTGTCAACGGGCGGTTCCCCTCTCACCCCTTCTAACAAAGAGCTGGCCCGGATCTCCTCCAGCATAGCCTGCGCTTCTTTCCTGGAGAAGGGGGCTACCCTGAAGGTGACGTCTTTTAAAGCCTCCACGTAGATCCCACCGAGACCGAATGTAATCAAAGGGCCAAATTGGGGATCCCGGTTCATCCCAATTAATACCTCCAACCCTCCCGGGGGAGCCATTTCCTGAACCTGACATCCCCAGACTTCAGCTTCCGGTAAATAACGCTCTGCCCGATACAGCATTAACTCAAAAGCATCTCTTACTTCTTCCGGACTTTCCAAACCCACTTTTACGCCGCCTACATCCGTTTTATGGAGAATATCCGGAGAGGTAATCTTCAACACAACCGGATATCCGATTTCAGCTGCATATTCTACCGCCTGGTCCTGGCTCTCTGCTAATTTCGATTTGGGAATTCTGATCCCATAAGCTTCCAATATATCCCAGGCCTCAAGGTCTCCAATTGAATACCGGTCTTCGGATTTTACCCTCTCTAACAAATCGCGTACAGTCTGTTGGTCCACATCAAATGTTTCAAATTTCGGTTGGGGTCTAAGCCGGATCTCCCGATAGTCTGCCATCGCTCGGAACGCCAACGCAGCCCTTTCCGGGAAGGAATAGTTGGGGACATTATACTTCCTAAGCACCTCGATCCCTGATTCAACTTTCGCCTCCCCCATGAAACACCCCATGATCGGTTTATCGATCTCTTGAGAAATTTTTCCGACAGCTTCAGCTGTTGCTCCAATCTCAGTCATAGCCTGGGGAGTGAGAACCACCAACAAACCATCCACATTGGGATCTTCAGAGACAGCTTTCAGGGCAAATTCATAGCGATTTGCTCGGGCATCTCCAAGTACATCCACGGGATTCGCAGCGCTGGCCGCGTCAGGTAGGTACTTTTCTAAATCCTGAATGGTCTCCACCTCTAGCCTGCTCAAAGACATCCCTCTGTGTTCCAGGGCGTCCGTCGCCAGAATACCCGGCCCACCCGCATTTGTGACGATGGCAATCCGGTTATTTTTAAGGAGAGGTTGGTATCCAAGTGCCAACGCCATATCAAATAAGCTGGCCATATCCTCTGCTCGAAGCACTCCGGCTTGTTGAAAAGCTGCTTGATAGGCCTGTTCAGATCCTGCCAGAGAACCGGTATGAGAGGAAACGGCCCTGGAACCTGATTCGGTGACCCCTGATTTCACAGCAACCAAAGGTATCTTCCGTGTTATTTCTCTGGCCACCTCGATAAACTCCTGCCCGTTGGGCAGACCTTCGCTGTACATCAGGATCACGTTTGTATCCGGATCATCCACCCAGGCTTTCATTAAATCGATTTCACTGACATCCGCTTTATTTCCCAAGCTCACGAATTTTGACAAACCCAACCGACCTGCCTGAGCCCAATCAAGAATAGCGGTTCCCAAGGCGCCGGATTGGGACATAAAAGCCATGGGTCCTTTGGGTGGGGTTCCCGCTGAAAATGAGGCGTTTAGTGGGGTGAACGTGTCTATGATCCCAAGACAGTTTGGGCCCACCAAACGAATCCCATGCTCCTCAGCGATATCAATTAACTCCAGCTCGCGTTCTAAACCCTCCATCCCTGCTTCCCGGAATCCAGCGCTGATCACCACCACAGCGGGGATCCCTTTTTCTCCACATTCGCGGAGCACATCGGGAACATACGTATATGGGATGACGATCACAGCAAGATCGATCTCGCCAGGAACTTCTGTGACTGAGGAAAACACCTCATATCCTAAAATTTTTTCGGCATGGGGATTAATGGGATAAACCTTTCCTTGTTGGGCATACCCCCCCTCTACCAGATTTTCTAACACCGCATACCCCAGTTTATCAGGGTCCGTGGAAGCGCCTATCACAGCTACAGATTTGGGTTTGAAAAAATAATCCAGCATATCTTTATCCTAATACATTATCCGACGTAAATGTGATCCTAAATCTTGCCAGAGAAGTATTCTAGAAGAATATTATTCTAGAAAGTAAATTTTTAATTAACATACAGTGGCACATTATATCCCAGGAAACAGTCCAGAAGAAGGGTAATTACTCAATCTCCGATGATTTTCTATTCAACCTTTCGACTTCTCCACAACCCGAGTCAAGAATTCATGTAGCTCTTGAAAGTGTGCGCCTTTCCAGTACACCTGTTGGCAATCCTGACACTGCATAAACGCATCATAATACTTTTTCGTCAGTGGCTCCAGGTGATCCAATACCTCTTCTTTTTTCACGGGTTTCAACAAGCCATTACAGCGAGCACACCGGGTGTACGGCTGAACATAATTTGCGATGTCAAATTTTCGCAGCACTTCAACGATCTGGTCCTTCGGGTCATCCGCTCGAACACAATAACCGTGGGTGACCTGTTTACGTTTCAACAAACCGCGATCCCGCGTTAACAAAATGCGATCTTCATGGCACGAGATGGAGGCAAGCTCAGGATCCTGGAAATCGTTCTCATACAACGTATCAAAACCGAGGAGGCGCAGGTATCCGGCTAACTTACCGAGGTGATTATCCACGACAAACGTGGGCTCCCGGAGAGGATCAGGTCTGACTTCTGTCAGCTTAGAAATGTCCAGGATTTCAAACATCGGGTAGACACTTACTCTGTCCCCATCCTTTACCTTTTGGCGAAATCCCACTGACATCCCATTGATCAAAATCAAATCAACCTCGGTGTGGGGAACCCCTACAGTTTCCAAGATGTGCTTCACTGTTTCATGCCCAGAAAACGACACAGAAAAGGCGCTCTGCCGCTTTTCTTCCGGGAGGAAATCATTTAATTCTGCATAGAAACGAAAGGTAGCTTTCGGCATGGTTAAGGGATGATGGTCACTATTCCAGGCTGCCCCAGGTCACTATCAACTTCAAATTCAACGGAAATAAATTTCTGGATCACCTTTGCGTTGGTCACGAGGTGGGATGTGATCTCCGGGACTCGCAGTCGGGACTTATCATCCAGCAGCGCTAAAGGTAACAACAACTGGTCTGCCAGGTATTGATCAATACAACCATCCGTGTTCATAAATCGTAAAACTTGATCGACCAGTTCATCCGCAACGGACTCTGCCCGTTTTCCGCGCTCTCCAAGCGAAAAATAACAAGCCTGCGAGGATTCAAATTCAACCAGCAGCCCGCAAAATGCCCCTTTCCCACGACCCTGGATCTGGTTGATTCGGATGTCATTGAGTGGATACTTCCTTCCCAGACGACTTACGAGGCGATCCCTCATCCGGCGTGTGATATGATCCGGCAAATCTGTCACTGCTGATATACCTCGAATCTGTTTCAGGTTGCCCCGTTCAACCAGGTCTATTGAACGCGATCCCTGGCCGGGGACAATAACAGCCTTGATTTCACCCCCACCTTGAGGGTAATATCCGGCTTTGATCAAAGAAAGCTTACCCTGATATCCAATCCTTTCCAAATAATCCATCCACTGCCAATCCAGGTAATGGAAACACGGACTCCACTTGACATGGGTTCCCCCTTCAATGGTGACTCTGGAGGTATCCCCAGCCATTGTCAAGGGTAAAAATAGGGTTTGCAGGACCAGGGAAGAAGAACCCGCAGTTGGAATGGAAAAATGATAATTTCCGGACTTGATTTCATGAGGTATAAACTGGATCTGCTTGCTGCCCATTCTGTCCCCCTCGACCTCTGCATCGCAGATTTCTGCTGCAGCTCGAACCGCTTGCAGGTGTTGGTGTTTTAATCCGGGAGAGGAGCGGTTTTCTCTAATCTTCTTTATTCTCATGCCTTTCCCGGTCAGAGCGGAAAGGGACAGGGATGTCCGCAGGACCTGTCCACCTCCTTCCCCTAAAGACCCGTCAACGTGGATCATGATTATATTCCCTGACATTTTCATAGGCATCAGGCTGCCGGTCCTTAAGGACAGGTATTTTTTCACGGACTTGATCCACCAATCCCAAATCAATCCTCGCTGTAAGCAAGGCTTCTTCTGTCCCCCCCTCAACTACCCGCTCACCCCAGGGGTCAACGATCACGCTGCGGCCTCCCAGATCAGCGCCCTGGCTCCGCCCCACCTTATTTACAGCGGCTATGTAAACCTGGTTTTCAATAGCCCGGGAAATCAGCAGCGTCCGCCAATGTCCAATGCGGGTTTCCGGCCACTCAGCGACCATCAGAATCAGTTTTGCCCCTGCTGCAGCATACACCCTGAACATTTCAGGGAAACGAAGGTCATAACAAATACTCAAACCTGTTTTCCCCCAGGGCGCATCAAGAAGCACGAGTTCATCTCCAGCCCGCAACCATTTTTCCTCTTCCAGCAAGCGAAAGAGATGAACTTTTCGATAATAACCCATCAACTCGCCGTCCCTTCCATAGAGGAAAAAGCTGTTGAATATATCCCCCTGATGATTTTCAAGGAGAGATCCACCGAGAATCATGGAATGCTGTCTGGCCAGAGCAGACATTCGCAGAAACAGGCCTTCATCCAAGGTCTGGGCATGCGCTGCACAGTGTTCCAGATCATAACCGCTGGCCCATAACTCAGGAAAGAGAAGGATGTCTGTTCCCTCTTTTTCCGCATTCGCCACCCACTTTCTCACTCGCTGATAATTTTCTTCAGATTCCCCAAATGTAAACGCCATTTGAGCTAAAGTTATGGTCAAGTTCATACGCCTTTACCCTTCTTTCCACCTTGCGCAACCAAGTTTCTTGCCCACATCTCTCATAGGATGGATCATGAAGGAATTACTCAATGGGACGCGTGGAATCCGTGATCCATTCACTCCATGATCCCGGGTAAAGGAGGGGCATCTCAAAACCCGCATGAACCATGGCTAAGATGTTATGAGTGGATGTGACCCCGGAACCGCAATAAAACACGGATTTCTCCGCGGAGCGCCCTTCTAAAAGACGGTCAAATCGTTCCCTTAATTCTTCAAGAGGGCGAAACAACCCTTCATCGGTTAGGTTATCAATATAAGGGGCTGAAATGGCCCCCGGTATGTGCCCGGCAATCGGATCAATGGGTTCATCTTCCCCGCGATACCTTTCAGCATCCCGCGCGTCGAGCAGAAGGAATTCATCATCCAGGCGGATCTCTTCCACAAAGTTAACACCAACCGCCAGTTCCGGTTTTGGATGCGGTTGAAATTCCCTTCTGAGCCGGGTTTCGACCGTTTCATCAACAGGATACTCCTGATCTATCCAATGGGACCAACCCCCATTGAGAACAGCTGCCTTCTCATGCCCCATCCAGCGCAGCATCCACCACAACCGGGCAGCGATCCCACCACCCCGGTCATCATAAGCGACAACCTGAACCTTTTCATCAATTCCCCAACTGGAAAAAGTTTCCGCGATGGCCTCCCTGGCAGGCAGCGGGTGCCGTCCGGTCTGTCCCGGGATTATTTTTCCTGAAAGATCCTCATCTAAATGGGCATACAATGCGCCGGGTACATGGGCCTCCAGATATGATTCCCATCCTTCTCGTGGATCCTGGAGGGAAAACCTGCAATCTAAAACCGCCCAATCCGGATCATTTAAATTAGGAGCCAGTTCACCAGCAGAAATTATGGTTTGATAGCCTGTCATCATTTTCCTTTTTTCATTTTCTTCTATATCTGACATGAAATATTATTCTACTTTATGAATACAGGTGGTGTTTCTCGATAAACGAGTGAATAAAGGTAGGAAGAAAATAACGGTAAGGTCTTCCTTCTCGAATTCGTAATCGAATATCCGATGAGGAAATCTGAATCAACGGTCCCTCAATCCGAATCAATTTTTTATCCAGCCCCTTCAATTCGGGATCATATTGATTCGAGGCCGGATTTGCCTGCGACCGGGAATACACGGCCAGGCCATCCACCCGATCAATTAATTGCTGAGGGCGCTCCCAGAGATGAAGGTCTCGCAAAGAATCGCCCCCGATCAAATAAAATAATTCGTCATCTGGATGATTCTCTTGAAAAATCTCTAACGTATCCACCGCGTAATGAGGTGGGGGACGTTTTATATCCACGCGGGAGAGGATAAAATTCGGGTCCCGTTCCAGGACTAACTCCAACATCTTCTCCCGGAGTTCATGGGCGGTGATATTTCGATCAGGTTTGTGAGGTGGAGTTGGAGTAAGGACCCAAAACACACGGTCCAAACCCAACTGGGAATATCCCTCCGAAGCGAGGATAAAGTGACCCATATGCGGAGGATCAAACGTCCCGCCAAAGATGCCAATTTTCATGTTTCACTCTTCCCAAATCAGTTCATGATCGCCGATAAAAACAGTGTCGCCCGGCTTAATTCCCGCCCTTCGTAAAGCATCATCAATCCCCAGAGATTCCAGAATGCGTTGGAACCTCCTTACCGATTGATGATACTCCCAGTAGGTCATAGCTGCTGCGCGCTCCAGAGTATCACTTTCAATTTTCCAACCCCGGGGAGATTTCAAGATTTTGAATTCTCCAGGATCTTCTTCCAGCCGATAGACCGGCATTTCAGCTCCGGTTTCCTCCTCTTCCATCGTTTGTTCAGGGATCTCAGCCAGGATTTCTGCTGCCCGGTATAGGACGGGACGGATCCCTGAATTTGTGGCTGCGGAAACAGCGAAGACATCTTGATACCCCTGATCCATAATCTCCTGCTTTACACGAGGCCATTTTTCTTGAACTTGCGGTAGATCAAGCTTATTCAAAACCACAATCTGTGGCTTTTCCGTCAGACCAGGGTTAAACAAAGCAAGTTCACGGTTAATTTTGGAAAAATCCGCGATAGGGTCTGAAGAAAGGCCATCCAACAGGTGAATAAGCACCTGGGTACGTTCGATATGCCGCAGGAACTCGTCACCAAGGCCATCTCCCTGATGAGCGCCTTCGATTAACCCGGGAATATCCGCCATCACGAATTGCGTTTCAACATCCAGCTCCACCACTCCCAGATTGGGCTCCAGGGTTGTGAAGGGATACGCTGCAATCTTAGGGGTTGCATTAGAAACCACGGAGAGCAGCGTGGATTTACCCGCATTAGGCACGCCCACCAAACCCACATCCGCGATCAGTTTGAGTTCCAAACGGAGGGTGCGTTTCTGGGGAGGTTCCCCTTTTTCTGCAATCCTGGGAGCTTTGTTATTTGAGCTTTTAAAGCGGGCGTTTCCCCGACCTCCTCGACCTCCTTTGCAGACCAGCAGGGTTTCACCGGGCTCTTTTAGATCCCCCAGAAGCTCCTGATTATCCTGGTCATAAACCATGGTCCCGGAAGGGACCTTCAGGTATAAGTCCTGACCCGAAACGCCCGTTCTATTGCTTCCCCCACCCCTTTCTCCATCCTCTGCTTTGAAATGCTTTTGGTGCCGGTATTCGCCCAGCGTGTTTACGTGGGGATCAACCTTGAAGTACACATCCCCTCCCTCACCTCCGTCTCCTCCATCGGGACCTCCACGAGGGACATACTTTTCCCGCCGGAAATGGATAATGCCATCCCCACCCTTTCCCGCTTCGACTTCAATGGTAATCTCGTCAACAAACATTTATTTTTCCCATGGATACATCAAGATCGATTAATCATAAATCGCTTTTGCCGAAATCCCCACTGGCAAAAGCGGTCTCCCCCTGCATATACCCTCCTCATGCCTGACTTATGCCAACGCCACATCCTTCATGTAAAAAAAAGCTTCTCTTTGATCATCAACAATTTTCAAGCATAAAAAATTATACCATCCGTGACCACCCAGGAATGCGTATATGGTAAAATTGTGCAAATAGTCACAAGCAAAGATTTCGATTCCATAAACACACCAAATATATACACAGGGAGCGATTATGGGAGAAGAAATACCCAAGATTATCATCGGTCGTTTACCGCTTTATCTCAGGGTGCTCAGAAGGTTAAAGAATGAGGGGGAAGTCTACGCTTCTTCTCAGGAATTAGGGGAGATGTTGGATATCTCCGGCGCTCAAATCAGAAAAGACCTTTCCCACTTCGGAGAATTGGGGAAAAGAGGGACAGGATACGAAATCGAATTTCTAATTGAAAAGATAAGACAGATCCTGAACATCAATCAAGTCTGGAATATAGCTGTGGTAGGAATCGGGGATGTGGGTCACGCTCTCGCTCGTTATAACGGATTTGTAAATCGAGGATTCAAGGTCACCGCGATATTTGACTCCAATGAAAAGAAAGTTGGGACAGAAGTTCAAGGTCTCGTGATCAGGGATATCAAGGATTTGAAGGAGGTCATCCACAAAGAGGATATCAAGATCGCAGCGGTTGCGACCCCAGCATCTGCTGCTCAAAGCGTAACTGACAGTCTGGTTGAGAATGGGATCAAGGCCATTCTGAACTACGCACCTATATATCTCAAGGTTCCTGACGACGTACTAGTAGAATATATAGACCCAGCCATCCACCTCCAAAAACTCAGTTATTATTTAGGGTGAAATCCACCCCTAAAAGCTGAACCGGGCAGCTCAATGCCAGCCCGGTTTTATTTTTTTATCTTCTCCTGATCCCGCATCTCAGGTGATCAGATTCCGTTTTATTTTCGGGAATACACCCGGTGACAAACCAAGGGAAGCCCCCTCCACAATACATGTCCTCGGGTTATCGACAAGATAAGTAGGGACCCCTAATTCTTTGGTGAGAAGTTTATCAATACCGGGCAGCAGCGCAGTACCCCCACACAAGGCGATGCCCCGATCAATGATATCAGAGACCAATTCCGGAGGGGTTTTCTCCAAAACCTGACGGGAGGTCTCCACGATATCCTGAAGGGGGTCATGAAGAGCTTCAACAATTTCTCCCGTTTTTAATGACAAAGGTTGAGGTAAACCTGAAACCTGATCCTGTCCTTGCACTTCAATCCCACCTTCCTCATCCTGTGGAATGGCAGCACCGATCTCAAGTTTAATTTTTTCAGCGGTCGGCTGGGCAATAATCAAGCCGTACTTCTTCCTGACATAGGATATGATCGCCTGATCAAGTCCAACCCCTCCTTCCCTGAGAGTAGAGGCGGACACAATCCCATACATCGCTAAGACCGCCGCCTGCGTTGATCCTCCCCCTAAGATGAGGATCATATTTCCTGTGGGGGTATTGATGGGTAGCTCAACGCCCAAAGCACCCGCCAGTGGCTGCTCGATCAAATGGACTTCCCGGGCTCCAGCTTCTAAAACCGCTTCCTGAACCGCCCTGCTTTCCACACTGGTTGCCCCATGAGGCACAGTGACCATCACACGGGGGCGGAAAAAGCGTACCGGTCCCGTGACCTTTCTAAGCATGTACTCGACAATCTTTTCTGTGACTTCATAATCGGCGATCACACCGTTTTTCATCGGCCGGGCGATTTCCAGAGACTCCGGTACGCGACCATACATTTCTTTCGCGGATTGCCCGATTTCCACGATCTTTTGTTCATCAATCGCAATAGCAACCACGGTGGGTTCCCTTTCCAGGAGTTCCCCTCCCTCCGCGATCATGATGAAAAAGGTGCCAATATCTATGCCAAAGTCTTGAGAGAAAAACGCCATAAGTTATTTACTCTGCTGAACCCAAGCCAGGTGGCCCTGCCCCCTGGCTACGATTTCGGTAATGCTGCACAGCTTAGAATCGAAGGTGAGACGGCCCTGAAGCTGCTTGAAAAATATGTGTCTGTGTCATCTGAAGCCGCTTACAAGGGTTTTTTCGCTCCATCTAGAGCCCTTTTCACCCGCTGGACATCGGCTGGACTTCGATGAGCCCCCCTGTAACCGTGAAATCCTCCTCTCCCTAAGCTTCACGCAGGTTTCTTAATCTTTATCCAAGGTTGCAATCAGCGGAACAGGATCTGCAAGAGCTCAATTTATCCCAGGGGAATACCCCTTAAATTAATCGGAAACACCTTCACACAAAATCCCTGTCATGATACCCGATAGCCTGTAGATTGTCCAGTTTATAAAAACGTTTCTCAGCTAAAATACCGCAGCGCAATTGTCAACCTTTCCTCAACATCATCCGGCGCATCTTCTGGCAAGGATTGCAGAGCGGATTGAGCCTCAACCACGCTGTACCCCAAAGCAACCAGAGCTTCTTGCACCTCAGCGTTTGTGTTGCTCAATGCGGGTACCTCTTCCTCTTCTTCTCTTAATCTGACCCTGTCTTCCAGGTAGAGGATGATTTTTTGTGCGGTCTTACTTCCAATGCCGGACACTTGAGAAAAAATTCCATCCTGCTTATGGATCACCGCTCTTTTGATGACGACCGGAGAATGCGTGGAAAGGGTTTCTAAAGCCAAACGGGGGCCAACGCCATTTACGCCAATTAATTGATCAAACAAATCCACCTGTTCTGATTTTGGAAAACCATACAAAGAAAGGGAGTCCTCCCGGACCACCAAGTGGGTGTGAAGTGAAATCGTTTCACCTTTTCTGACCTGTTCGGGATAAGAATGGGGAACAAAGACCTTAAATCCCATTCCCCCCACCTCCAGGATGACAAAGTCACTTCCCGTTTGGATCACGTTCCCATATAAATGAGCTATCATGCCTAACCTTTGATGTCAGATAATGAATGCGAAGCCCAGGCCAATAAAGATAATGATCAAAAATGCAGGCCAAATCACCCGCTTCAACTTTTTGGTACCTAAGGATAAAACCATCCCCCCTTTAACCACCGTGTTAGCAACAGCAGCCAAGATGATCGCTCGTTTCGCTGTGACCAGACTGATCCCATTTGGGCCTCTGCTTAAATCAGCGACGGACAGGGTGATGGCATCCACATCCGCCAAACCCGCGATAAAGCTTGAAAAGTATAAACCGCTTTCACCCAGGTACACTTCTGCCGCTTTGGAAATCACCAAGACAATCGCGTAAACAAGTCCAAATTTTATCGCGGGTCCCAATTCAAACGGGTTGGAAACATCCATCTGCTCCTCATCCATCGCTGATTGGGAGAGGTAGAGATAAACGGAATACAGCAACCCGGCAACACCCATGGCAACCATGGATGGCCAGATCACCGGCAGCAGTTTGTTATTTACCACAGCGATTTCCACCAGGACCCGAGCAAACATGATCGTCCAACCGATGATGATCGCCACCCCAAATGGCTTGTTAAGATCAGGCTGTGAGGTGCTCCGCTGTGAAAAACTGAGTGTGTTAGCAGTGCTGGATGCCAGCCCCCCCAATAATCCACTGATGCCGATTCCCCGTTTTGGACCTACAATCTTAATTAGAATGTAACCCAAAAAATTGATCCCGGAGATGAAGACCACCATCTGCCAAATTTTATAAGGATTCAAGACGTTAAGCGGTGGAGGTCCAAAGGATTGATTTGGCAGAATGGGGAGGATGACAGCGGTGATCACCGCAAATTGGAGAGTAGCGAAAACATCCTCCCGGGTGAGCACCTGCACCAAATTGCGCATTTCCCATTTGATGGCCAGGAGCACAGTCACCAAGACCCCTAAGGCGGTGGCGAACTCAACAGAATGGGCATAACATATGGCGCCGATCAAAATGGTCACCAAAGCTGCAACCTCGGTTGTCAGGCCCACCTCCCCCCGTTCGGTAGCCCCAACAAAATAAGCCACAATGACCATCAAAGCCAAAATGGTGCTCAGACCCACGAAAATATATGCAGCCCCCAACTCCTCTGAAAGGAAAGCGGCCGTGGCTCCAAACAAGCTCATCAAAGCAAATGTCCTTGCCCCGGCAAAAAGCCCCCCGGAAGGATCTCCATACGCATATTCCCGTTGGAGGCCGATCAGCACGCCAATCAACAACGCAGAACCAAAACGTAAAATAAGATCATAATTCGTCATATTCACTCTTTTAGGTAGTCATCTTTTGTGATGTATGAAGGTGGCAAATGGCTACAGCAAGCGCGTCCGCAGCATCATCCGGCTGGGGAATCTGATCCAAATCCAGGAGTAATTTTACCATCTGTTGGACCTGATTCTTATCCGCGTTTCCATAACCCACCACCGCTTGCTTGATCTGGGAAGGTGTATACTCACCCATGGGAAGATTTGAAGTTGCCATTGCAATCAGCGCTGCTCCCCGCCCCTGCCCCACCCGCATCGCGGTGCGAACGTTTCTCTGAAAAAAAATATTCTCCACAGCACAACTTTCGGGTTGGTACTTTTCGACTATTTCCCTGAGTGCATGATAGATGAACAACAGCCTCCGCGGTTCTTCCCAGTCGCTGGGGGTGGTCACGACGCCGTAATCGACTTCTTCTAATTCGCTGTGGCTGTTCATTCTGACCAAGCCATACCCCGTGGTCGCCGTACCGGGGTCGATCCCGATCACTACCCTCGTTTTAGACATGCTCTTTCTCTAATTCCTCTAAGACTTGATCAGATACGCGGAGATTCGAATACACGATTTGGACATCATCCAGATCTTCCAATTCCTCAATAACTTTCATAACTTGAAAGGTCTTTTCGAGATCAAGATCGATTTCTTGATCTGGATCCATCCGTAAACCAGAGTTCTCCGTTTTTATGCCTTTTTCCTTAAGGCTGTCGTGGATTTCCTTAAATACATCTACCGAACCCACAATCTCAAAATATTCTTCATCTTCGATGACATCTTCCGCGCCGGATTCAAGGCCGACTTTAAACAAGGTGTTATAGTCATGCCCATCCGCAGGGATCACAAAAAAGGATTTCCGCGTAAACTGCCAGGCAACGGAGCCTCCCTGACCCATATTTCCCCCATATTTCGAGAGAATGTGACGTATATCTGCCACCGTGCGGTTGCGGTTATCCGTGATGGTCTTAATGATCAACGCTACACCATGAGGGGCGTAGCCCTCATAATGAATCTGCTCCATTTCTGAAGCGTCCCGGTCTTCACCCGTCCCCCGCTTGATCGCCCGTTCGATGTTATCATTGGGCATGTTCGCGTCTTTGGCCCGGTCAATGGCTATACGCAAATTAAAATTGACTTCAGGATCGCCTCCTTCCCGGGCTGCGATCTCGATCTCGCGAGATAACTTGGTGAATAGTTTCCCCCGCCGTTTATCTTCTTTCTTTTTCTGATGCTTGATGTTCGCCCATTTCGAATGTCCAGCCATGATGTGCCTCCGCCTTCTTCCCCAAAAACAGCCCCACCCTCTGCCGCGCAGAGAAAGACCCTTTCTTTACTGCACCTTATTATAACATTCACGGACTGATGTCTTCCCCTGAAAAACTCCCCTTTCACGAGATTTTCAGCAAGGCTTCGCCGTTGATGGCACTGTGTTTAATGTCCTCCAACGCCTGGTTAGCCTCTCGCAGAGGGTATACTTGGGTCGTGGCTTCTACGGGGATCTCTGCTGCCAATGTCAGGTATTCAACCCCATCCTGATAGGTCGCATTCGCCACGCTTCGCAAGGTCCGCTCATCATAAATCAACCGGTAAGGCATTTCGGGGATAGGAGACATATGGATGGCATTGATGGCCAGGGTACCTCCCGGTCTCAATTTTTCCAACACTTTCGGCACCAAATGACCTGCTGGGGCAAAAATGATCGCGCAATCCAGTTTCCCGGGAATTTGATCCTCAATCCCACCAACCCAGGCTGCCCCCAGTCTTCGAGCGTGTTCCCGGTGCTCCTCTGCTCGGGTAAACACAAATACCTCTCCTTCCCAATGGTGAGCTACCTGGATCGTTAAGTGGGCGCTGGCCCCAAATCCAATCAACCCCAACCTCTCTCCATGTTTGAACTCCGCTTGATGGAGGGACCGGTACCCAATGATACCTGCACACAATAAGGGCGCGGTTTGCCGGTCACTCATCTCAGGAGGGAGAGGAAGGGTATACGCGGCCTCCGCTGTCATAAATTCAGCAAACCCTCCGTTGACATCAAATCCCGTGAATCTTGCATCCTCACACAGGTTTTCCTTCCCCGCCTTGCAATACACACATTCCCCGCAGGCGTCATAAAACCAGGGCACCCCCACGCGGTCGCCTTTCGAAAATTTTTTCACATCTTTCCCTAAGGCGTCCACTTCACCCACGACCTGGTGGCCGGGGATGATTTTTGACTTCGAGGGATGGATATCCCCCTCCGCGATATGCAAATCCGTGTGACAAACGCCGCACATGTGAACTTTTAGGCGTATTTGACCTGGACCCGGCTCCGGTTTTTCTATCTGCACGAGCTCCAAAGGCTCTTCTTCAATTTTGCTTGGCTTAGAAAATTGCATGGCTTTCATGATCACTTCATCCTCACTTCCGGCGTCCCTCGCTGGTAGCTATCCATGAATCTGCGTTCCGTATGCTCCATACCAGATCACACAGATGAATATGTTAATGTCTGTCTCCTCTCTCCAGCCCCAACTCGGATGCCAATTTTTTCACCTCAGCAAATTCTTCCCGTGTCAAGCGGCGATTTAGCTCAGGATAGCGATGGGCGCGATAGCTGGGTCTGTATTGATCCATGAGATTTAGATATGTGTTTCGGGATATTTCCTCGGCTATGAACTTTAGAATCTGCGCTGACCCAGCCAGTTGATGGGGAAGGATCAGATGACGAATTAATAAACCTTTGACGGCGATTCCTTGCTCATCCAGCACCAGGTCCCCCGTCTGGCGGTGCATCTCTTTGACCGCGTGCTGATTGACAGTTGGATAGCTCTCTATCCGGGAATATGTCTCCCCAGCCTGCGGATCAGCATATTTCATGTCCGGCATGTAAATATCCACAATACCTGAAAACAATTCCAACATCTGGATCGAATCATACCCTCCGGTGTTATACACAAGTGGGAGCGTTAAGCCTTGTTTTGCAGCCACATACACAGCCTCCATGATCTGGGGGCCTACATGAGTGGGAGAGACAAAATTGATATTATGGCACCCCCGTTCCTGCAAACTCAGCATCATCCCCGCCAGCTGCTCTGGAGACACTTCTCGCCCACCTCCAGACTGACTGATAGAAGCATTCTGACAATACTGGCAGTGCAAATTGCACCCGCTGAAAAAGATCGTCCCCGATCCCCTCCACCCTCGAAGCGGACTTTCCTCTCCAAGATGGGGGCCATAACTGCTCACTCTTGCCCGGGAACCGATTCTGCATTCCCCGGTTTCACCTTCCAGGCGGTTAACCTGGCAGGTTTGGGGGCAAACGGTACAGGAAGATAAAAGTTCCCTTGCTTTCTGAATCCGCCTTTCAAATTTTCCCGATTCAAGCAGGCTCAGGTACCCCGGTTTATATGCCATACATCCTCCTGCCCCGTCTCTCTCCCCCATTATACCGAGCCTCTTTCCTTCTCTGAAGACAGGGGTTCCCCCATGCTGGACGAAATTTTATTTTCCCATCCATCCTTGATTTATCTAATGGCCACGGTTAGAATGTTTCTGGAGGTATAAGGTGAGTTCGATATCGCGGAAAAGTTTCTTAAAGTTGTGTATGTCTGGATTGCTGGGTATGGGGTTCTCTTCCCGCACCCGGTCCAAAGAAGGATATTTTCAGCTGCCTGGACCCATCGGCCGCATCGCATCCGATGAAAAAGAGATTTTTATCTATCAGAAACCGGATGAGGAAAGCGATGTGGTCCGAAAGACCAGTTTTGATGAGCTGATTAACATCTATTATCAAAAAGAAATCCTCGTTGAGGAAGATCACTATCACACCTGGTACCGTGTCTGGGGTGGCTATTTACCCGGATCCTACGTGCAGCCCACGTATTATCAATTGAACAAACCCCTGAAAACGATCCCGGAATGCGGTCAACTAGCAGAAATAACCGTCCCGTTCACACAATCTTTCAAGTATCACAAACATGACGGCTGGGAAAGATATTTCCGGCTTTACTACGGGACGACCCATTGGGTGACAGGAAAGAGAATAGGTCCTGATCAGAGAACCTGGTATAAAATCACCTCAGAATGGGCCCCTTCCCTGTATTATTTTGTACCCCAGGAACACCTCCGGCCCATCCCGGACGCTGAATACATCCCTCTTTCCATCGATGTCCCACCCCATGAAAAGAGGGTAGAAGTGTCCTTGATCAAACAAAAAATGATCGCCTATGAATCCAACAAGCCCGTGAAAACATGCAGCGTGTCCACCGGCCTTGGATATGAGGAGGTCCCAGACGGCACCGCGACCCCGTTAGGCAGTTTTGATGTGACATCAAAACACCCCACGCGGCACATGGGTGGGTTGGAACCAGGTTCCGTCGATGAAATCCCCGGAGGGTACGCGCTTCCCGGCGTCCCCTGGGCGACCTTCTTTATCAGCGAAACGGGCGTGGCGTTTCACGGGACCTACTGGCACAACAATTTTGGGCACAGGATGAGCCACGGCTGCATCAACATGAAAACAGAGGACGCAAAATGGCTTTTCCGATGGGTAGACCCTCCCTATGACCCGCCTTATCGAGACCACTGCAATTGGGAAACTCATGGACGAGGCACCTCCGTTATCATCTATAATTAACCATCCAGTACATTTAACTAGAACAGAAGACATCTCATGGGTATCAAAGTCATCACCAGAAATAAGAAAGCTAAATTTAATTACAAAATCCTCGACACCTACGAAGCGGGGATCGTGCTCAGAGGGTCCGAGATCAAATCCCTCCGGGAACACAACATCAGCATAGACCAGGCCTATGTGTACATTGACGGCGAAGAGGCCTGGCTGGTGGACGCCTATATCCACCCCTACGAACAAGCCCAGCCTTTTAACCACGACCCAAAAAGGAAGCGAAAATTACTCCTCCACAAGCGGGAAATCATGGATCTGTGGGATAAAGTCCGGATTAAAGGCCGAACCATCGTCCCTTTGCAAGTGTATCTGGTAGACGGCATCGCAAAAGTGGAAATCGCAGTCGCCAAAGGCAAAAAGAAGTGGGACAAAAGGGAGGACATCAAAGAGCGTGATGCAGAACGCCAGGCAGAGCGAGAAATGCGGCGTTTTGGCTTCTAGAGGACTTTTTTTTAGCTTTCCGTGTACAGAGAGGTCATCATACCCTCACCATTTGCAACGGTGAAATCAACCGCCTTCCCTTTCCTGAAAGACAATAATTTTCGTTTAAATACTCCCCCCGAGCTGTTGGAATAATTTTATGTTTCCTAAACGTTCTAATGTCGACCGCCTTCCGGATGGAACAAAGACGGTCATGGAATCAACCGCGGAACATCCTGAAAGAGAAAAAGCGTTTAAGGTGGGAGCACAGTTTTCCGCTTCCCGGGAGCTAAAAACAGCAATCGCCCCCGGTCCCGGGCGATTCACGATGAGATGTTTTCGCATCCCTACCCCAATGTGACAATCCAGACAGATATCGGCAAACATGCCAGAGTCTAACCGCTAAAGGCGTTCCCTGGTAAAATACGCCTAACTTCTTAGTTCACATACGGAACTTATTCAAACTGAGATTCTGTGAAATTTACCACCCACAAACCAAATCCAACGTGATTGAGAGGGACAAATGTTGAAGTTAGATGGAGAGACCCTTACCTTGTCTGAAGTGATCCAAGTTGCTCGTCATCAACTTCCCGTTGACCTGTCCAAAAAGGCCGCTGCTAAAATCCAGAAATCAAGAAAATGGGTGGAAGAGATCATTTCCTTTGGAGATCCGGTTTACGGCATCAACACGGGTTTTGGAGCCTTTGCCAACCATCAAATTTCCGCCTCGGATTCCCAAACACTGAGCCGAAATCTCATCCTCAGCCATGCCGTGGGCACTGGTCCCATCCTGGCAGAGGATATTGTCCGGGCAGCGATGTTAATCCGCGCCAACACATTGGCAAAAGGGCACTCCGGCGTCCGGCTCGAAGTGGTGCATACGCTACTGAAGATGCTCAACGAAAACGTTTCCCCCCTCATTCCTTCCCAGGGCTCATTGGGTTCTTCAGGCGATTTAGCCCCCCTCTCCCACCTCGCGCTGGTCTTCACGACAGACCAGGAAGACAGGGAGGATGAATCTGGATGGGCAAACTACCGGGACCAGGACATGACGGGCAAAAAGGCCATGGAAGCAGCAGATATTCCCCGCCTGGTTTTGGGAGCAAAAGAGGGTCTGGCAATCACCAATGGAGCTACATTCTCAGCAGCCATCGCAGCCCTGGTATGCGAGGATGCTGATAACCTCCTCCGGTCCAGCGAGATTGCGATGGCAATGAGTCTGGAAGCCATGCTGGGAGTGTCTTCTGCTTTTGATCCCAGAATCCATCAGGTCCGACAACATCCGGGGCAGATTAAAGTCGCAAAAACCATTCGGCACTTAACTCGCCAAAGCACACTGCTTGACACCGCAGATAAAGTTCAGGATGCCTATTCACTGCGCTGCGCCCCCCAGGTTCACGGGCCTGTTCAAGAGACCCTGGAATTTGTGAGACGGATCACGAACCG
>JAGXKM010000125.1 GCA_018335275.1 Anaerolineales bacterium
TTTTTTGTCAAGCCTCTTCCGTCTCTCCAGGGAGGCGGGCTTGATCTTATACATCGATAGACGTTTGGTTTTCCCGATTTTGAACGCCTGGACACTGGTGTTGATTTTTTGTTTTCGCCTGTTGATCAAATCGACATCATGGCCCTGGATGCTGTGAAGCTCAAGCGCGGAAGTTTCGTTGTCCTGGACCTTTACGATTTGGGGGAGCAGGGTTTCCAGGTGAAGCTTGAGGAGTTCATCGCGAGTATATCCGGATAATTCCGCGATGTGCCGATTTGCAGCGAGGATTTTCAAGTCGGGGAGGGAGACCAGGACAGTGGGGTCGGTGGTCATGTCCAGCAGGTGACTCAGCTCACCGGGTTTCAATTCTAAATCATCAAGCGGATTTCCCTGGTTCGATAGGATAGAGACCATGAGTTTCGTTTTCTAGCGCAGTCGTGAAGAAAGGATGCCTTCCATGGATCGATATTTCGCGACCGTTCTCCGGGCGATGTCATACCCATTGCCCTTCAATTCTTCTGCCAGT
This sequence comes from Anaerolineales bacterium, assembly GCA_018335275.1. Taxonomy (GTDB): domain Bacteria; phylum Chloroflexota; class Anaerolineae; order Anaerolineales; family UBA11858; genus B10-G9. The sequence goes on from JAGXKM010000125.1 coordinate 527, forward strand.
TCCGCGTCGGTCAGCGGGGTGGTTTCTTCTTCAACCAGGCGGCAGAGGATCGTTCGGACGGGAAGGCTGCGGTCAAAAAACCGCTGCAGAGGAATAATCTTATTGTTCGGTAATTGGACGGATTTATCGGATACAGCCCGGGAGATCGTGGATTCGTGTACATCAAGAAGTTCTGCCATTTCCGCCTGGGTTTGGGGGTGGAGTTTCGCTGGATCCCCGCTGATAATGAAGGGGCGCTGTCCTTTGACAAGGACGGTCATCAGCTGCTCCATAGTGTGATTTCTTTGCTGGAGGCATTTAATCAACAAAGATGCACCTTCCAGGTCTTTTCCCCAGGCCTGTTTTTTGTCTTGAGGGGCTTCTTTTTGTGCCTTTCTGAAAAGAGGGTTGACGCGGAGCGTGCCCCGGTAAGGGCTGATGATTTCCACGATCAAGCGCTTCCGGGGGGAATTCTCCTGGATTTTGATGATGATGTCTGGACGATGATAGGCTTGCGGTGGTGCCTCGCTCTGCTGCCGGTAGTCTCCCCAATAAGCGCGAGCGGGATACGGGTTCAGATTGCCGCGGATGAAGTTCGCTATCTGCTCAGCGTGTTCGTGGGAGGTATCTAACAATTTGGCCAACTTGCGGTAACTGTGTTTGCTGAGATCTTTCATGCCCTTTTCGATCGCTTCTCGGGTTAATTCCGGCACATCAGATGTTCTTTCAAGCATTTCGAGTTGGATCAAAAGCGCTTCTTTGGGGGAGGAAGCGCCCACGCCCAAGGGGTCGGCATGCTGGATGATCTCGCTCACGCTGGAGACTTTTGAGGTCGGAACATGATAAAATTGGCTGATTTCGCTGAGAGGGGTGGTGAGCAGCCCGTCCTCATCCAGGTTGTTAAGGATGTGCGCAGCGATTAAACGCTGGTCTTCTTGTAGTTCAGGGGCAATTTGGCGCAGTACATAGGTGGGCAGATCGTCCACTTGGGGAATGTAATTATCCCGGGAGAACCCGTTTCCGCTTGCGACTCGGTTCCTTTCTTTCCCGGAGATGGAGGGGAAATCCTCCTGGGAGGAGACAAAGACGATGGGGTCCTCTGTGGTGAGCTCATAAGGCTGGCTGCAAACAGGGCAGGGACCGGGGGTCGTGAGGACCCTGCCGCAGTTAGGGCAGCGGCGTTCTTCAACGATTTCTAAAGCGGGGTTATTGGCCAGCTCCGTCTCAATTTTTTGCTGGATCTCCTGCGAGGTCATTTCTAACAGAGACATCGTCTGCGCTAAATGAGCTGTGACCTGGGGCCGGAGTTCTTGATTTTGAATTTGAAACATAGGGTCCTCCTTCTGAAGTATAGCCTGCTTTGCTATAAGTTGCAAGGATTGTGCCAAACAGGTTGCAAGGCCTATGCCAGATTAGGTTGCAAGAGCCAAAAATGACAAAGATCTTCCTTAGAAGGAGGGTGGAAGAGGGGGCAGAGCAAGGCGGCGGCAAACATCTGCGGGTGGTAAAATGGAAAAGGTCAAGAAGGATAAAAGAGATTTGGGAACACCGAAGATTCCAATTATAAATATTGCGTATAGTCAATTACACCCATGATCATGTTTTCCTTAAACTCATTAGCCAAATTTATCGTAATTTTATTGATCCCTTTCTGCGTTTCTAGCTGCCGAAGCGGAGATCTGGTACCGGCAAGGATCAGGCCTGATTTCAATGAAAACAGGGCGTACCAGGATATCAAAATTCAGCTCTCATTTGGCTCGCGAGCTGTGGAAACACCGGGCCATGAGCAGGAAGTCCGCTGGATCATCACCAACTTGAAAGAGTCCGGTTGGGAAGTGGAATTGCAGATGGGAGAGATGATGGGCAACCCTGTCCAGAATGTAATCGCGTATCGCCAACAAGACGGTGATCACATCCTCCTCGGAGCGCATTATGACACCCGGCTGTATGCGGATCAAGACCCGGATCCTGAGCTGCGTAAAGAACCTGTCCCAGGCGCGAACGACGGCGCTTCTGGTGTGGCAGTGCTCTTGGAGCTGGCCCGGGTTCTGCCAAAGGAGATGGACATCCCGGTCCGGTTGGTGTTTTTCGATGCAGAAGATAATGGTGATATCCCCGGTTGGGATTGGATCCTGGGTTCTCGGATGTACGTGGAAAAGATGGAAACCCACCCTAGGATCGTACTCATCTTAGACATGATCGGAGATGCAGACCTGAACCTTTATTATGAAAAAACTTCCCAGAGGGAAATCCAAGAGGAGATCTGGACCCTGGGGAGGGAGTTGGGCTACGAAGAATATTTTATCCCGTCTCCAAAATATGCCGTGATCGATGATCACACTCCCTTTCTCAATCAGGGTATCCCTGCTGTGAATATCATCGATTTTGATTATCCATACTGGCATACCACATCCGACACCCTGGACAAAGTCTCCCCTGAAAGTTTAGAGGTGGTGGGCGAGACGGTGCTCCAGTGGTTGATGGGACAAACAGAAGCTGTTGAGGAGTGAGTTGGCAAATGTGCGTACCTGTCGTACACTATATACGCGAATCACCGCCTGACAGGGGCGGTTAGAACGCTGAACCTGATACCTTGAGGAGAAAAAAAGATAATTCATGAGTGAAACCGTGAGAACAGAGCGCTTAAAAAGCGATCGTGCCTTGCTTGTAGGTGTTGATTTATTTTATGATGACAATTTATTATCGCTTGAAAATTCATTGGCAGAGTTGCGGCGATTAGCGGATACCGCTGGTTTTCAAATTGCCGGCCAGGTCACACAAAAATTAGATCATCCAAATCCCAAGACGTTTATTGGCTCCGGAAAAGCAAAAGAAGTGAAAAGGATAGTCCAAGAATTGGAAGTGGAAGTGGTCCTTTTTGACGACGAGTTGTCCCCACGACATCAAAGGGAATTAGAGGAAATCCTCGGCGAGGAAATCCGGGTCATAGATCGAACAGCGTTAATTTTAGATATATTTGCCCAGCATGCCCAGACAAGGGAAGGGGCCCTGCAGGTGGAATTAGCTCAATACGAATACCGCCTGCCGCGATTAACACGGGCCTGGACCCATCTTGTCCGTCAGGCGGGTGGAGGTGGGGGAAGAACGGGAGGAACAGCGGGAGTCGGGCTGCGGGGACCGGGGGAAACACAGTTGGAGGCGGATCGGCGGGAGATCCGGCGCCGGATCAGCCATCTCCGGCAGGAGTTAGAAAAAGTTCGAGCGCACCGGAAACGGTACCGTTCGCGACGAAAAGAATCCAAAATCCCTGTCGTCTCCTTGGTTGGCTATACAAATGCTGGAAAATCTACCCTGTTGAATCAACTCTCAGACGCAAATGTTTACGTGGCGAATAAACTTTTCGCCACCCTGGATCCCACCACCAGACGGGTGGAGCTGCCCGATGGATCGCCAACTTTGTTTACCGATACAGTCGGGTTCATACAAAAACTCCCCACGATGCTGGTGGCTGCTTTCCGGGCCACACTGGAGGAGATAGCAGAGGCGGATCTTCTGCTGCATGTCCTGGATATCACCCATCCACAAGTCCAAAAGCACGCGGAGGCAGTTCATCAAACCCTGGTGGAGATCGAAGCAGATCATATCCCTGTCATACCGGTGCTGAACAAAATTGACCGGTTAACACATCCTGATCAGGCGAGGCGAAACCTGGATTCTTTTCCTAATGCAGTGGCTGTTTCAGCATTGCACGGGGATGGGATTGGAGATCTGCTCCAGACGGTAAAAAATAGGCTCTATGAATCATATGAGCCTGTCCTGGTTGAATTACCCTATAACAAAGGGGAGTTGATCTCTCTCTTTCATGAAGAGGGACATATTGAGCAGCTGGAGAACAAATACCAGGGGGTATTCATTCAAGGACGGATCCCGCTCCGCCATGTTGCAAAATATAAACCCTATCTGATCCAAGAGGATTGAGAACACATGGGGGGAATTAGGGAAGGCGGGGGCCTGCTTTCAGGACATTGGCTGGGATTCTATCTTCATAACGCTTGATATTTTCCTGAAACTTGACGACTAATTGGCGGTATTTCTTGTGGTAAGCATCATGATCATCCCACATGGAGACAGGTTGTAAAATCTCCCCGGGCACATCCGGACAGGATTCAGGGATGCTGAACCCAAAATAGGGATCCTCACGGTAGCTGACTTCCAAGAGGTCACCGTTTAATACAGCGTCCAGCAAAGCCCGCGTGTATCTGATGCTGATCCGTTCCCCAACGCCATGAGGCCCTCCCACTAAGCCGGTGTTTATCAGCCAGGTCTTGACGTTGTATTTGTCAATTTTTTCACGCAGCAGTGAGGCATAGTAGGCAGGGTGATGGACCATAAAAGGGGCTCCAAAGCACGCGCTGAACGTCAGCTCCGGGGATTCACCCACACCCGCTTCTGTTCCCCCAACTTTGGATGTGAAACCCGATATGAAGTGGTACAGGGCCTGGGATGTGGAAAGTTTTGCTAAAGGAGGCATCACGCCGTAGGCGTCGTAGGTCAGGAAAACGATGTTCCGGGGATGATCTCCACGTTTTTCCGGTATTGAATAATTGATACAACGAAGCGGGTAAGAGGCCCTTGTGTTCTTTGTGATTGTGTCGTCAAAAAGGTCAATCTCCCTTGTCACCGGGTCGTAGATTACATTCTCCAGGATGGTGCCAAATGTATGGGTGCAGGCA
>JAGXKM010000002.1 GCA_018335275.1 Anaerolineales bacterium
GAGAGTGATAAAGTTGAACTTGCAGAAAAATTATTGGAAAAAGTATTATGCCAAGATCCTAATAATAAAGAAGCTGAAAAATTGATTACCCAAATAAATAATTAAATTATTCACATTTTCTCCTAATAAAAATATGAAAATTCAATCAAAAGAAAAATTAATTTACCTAGAATTAGTTTTGCTTTTAATGATCCTTTCTCTAGCAGGATTTTTGAGAATAAAAAATATTGATTCAATGCCCGGTTGGTACAGTGATGAGGGAACCTTAGTTGAAATTGCGCAAAATATAAACAAAGGGAAAAGGCAGTATTTAGCGATAACGAAATCTAATCTAATAGCTGCAAGGATGCCCCTATTTCCAATATTGTTAGCAGGATTATTTAATCTTTTTGGTTCCAGCATTTATACCTTAAGGCTCTTCACTGCAACCTTAGGTGTAATTTCGGTTGGTTTATTGTATTGGGTAGTTAAATGTGTATTCTCAAATGAAAGGAAGTATTTAGCGATATTGTCTGCATTTTTACTTGCAATCTACCCAGAATCGATCCTTTTTAATAAGTTGGGATTTAGCTATAATCTCTTAGCTCTCCTAGTTCTCCTGATGATATGGTCGATTTCGGAATACTTAAAAACAGAAAATGTTGCATGGCTCATATTAGGAGGAATATTCGTAGGCCTTGGCTCAATGTCTGATTTAATGATGTTAGTCTTTATTCCAGTCGTAGGATTGAGCGGTTTCATTAACAAAGGGAAACATGCTTTATGGGGAACCCTCGTATCTCTTTTGCCCTTTGGTATTTATTCTATATTGTCATTGCTGTTCAATACATCCCCCTTTGTTTTTGATTATAAATTTACATTTCTCCGTTTAGGGACAATTCCATTATTAGCACAGTACCCTGTTATTGTATTTAATTATGCTTCCTTAATATTCAGAGATTATTGGTGGAGCTTAGCTGTTATTGGCTTTTTTATCCTTCATAAATCATTTTCACGAATGATTGTTTTGTTATCTTTTTTCATTCCCTTAATTTTTCTTGGTCGCACTGCGAATTTAACAGAAGCGGGATTTTATTACCTTATTCCTCTATTTCCCATCCTATCATTAGGTGTTGCTTCATTGTTAGAAAAAGGGATACCAGTTGTAAAAGATCTAAGTTTTCGCAGTTTGGATCATGCACTGGAAAAATTTGGATGGGAACAGAAGTTGGATAAATTTGGCGAAATCAGGAGATTGTTATTACTGATCGGATCAAGCTTGATCATTTTTCTAGTAGTCCTATCCCCGTTTGTAATCACCATATACTTGGATTTATATGATACAAATAGTGTCCATGCACATAAGATTTCACCGCTTCTGGTGAACACACAGGATGCTAGAAGAGCTATTATGTATGTCAATCAAAACTTAAATCAAGATGATCTAGTCATCACATCACCCGCTTTGGCATGGGCGATAGAAGCAAATGCAACTGATTTTCAACAGTCACTAGCATTTATGGGAAAGAAGACACAACATTTCCCTGATGACATTCCACGGACCCGATTTGCCTTCAATGCCTCTTATCTAAATGCAAAATTTGTGATCCTTGACCCCATTTGGTGGAATTGGGCGATTCCCAACATGGAGGAGGTTGAAAAGATGGTGGATGTGGTTACCCAGTGGGAACTTGTATATCAATCGGGTGATGTTGCGGTTTATAAAAATCCGATAAAGTGACAGAGATGAAAAACGTACTCAAGAGATATTCAAAAAAGCCAGCGATATACCTTCCTGTCCTATTTGTGATCGGCAGGGTGATATTGTTTTTATCCCTCCCCTTGGAAGGAATAAGGGGTTACGGCGATCTCTGGAACTTTTACAACCAATCCCAGTTGGGCGTTCCTTTCCTGGATTACTGGACAGAATTCCCTCCCCTCTTTCCGTTTCTCGCGTACCTCGTTAATTTTTTGACGGGAGGCCAGCAACACAGCTTCGACTATCTGTTAACAGGGATGTTTACCGCTGCTCAGGCGGGTTCTTTATACATTTTTGTCAAGATCAACCAGTGGATTCATGGGGAAATTGAGCAGAAAGGAAGAAATTTATTATATTTCTCCCTCTTGCTTCCCTTGTTTTATGGCTGGGGCTATTTTGACCCGGTAGCTGTTTTTTTCATGATGGCTGCGATTTACGCGTTGACTAAGGGTAAGGATCTCTCCGCGGGGTTTATGATAACCCTCGGCGCGTTAACCAAATGGTTTCCCATCATGGTTGTTCCAGTGATCTGGAAGAAGAAACCAGGGAAGAGAGCCCTTGTGATTACGATTTTTATTGTAGGGATAATGGCTGTCGTCTGGGGAAGCCTGTTTGTTTTGAATCCTGTAATGACTCAAGCTTCATTCACAGCGCAAATCAAAAAGGGGTCGTGGGAAACTTTGTGGGCTTTAATTGATGGGAACCTTGGAACAGGAAATTTCGTACCCGAGATAGATCGGCAACGACCTCAAACTGCTCTACTCTCGAGCGGAAATGCGCCTAAAGTTTCACCTTGGATAACTTTACTGGTGTTTGCTGGGTTCGGTATCTGGTTGTTTTTGAAAACAAAACTGCAAGACCTAAGACAATTGACTTCTTTTGTGGGGCTTACATTCATTATCTTTTTTATTTGGAGTCCTGGTTACAGCCCCCAGTGGTTGCTGTATTTACTTCCCTTAATATTTCTGAGCTTGCCAATCTCAGAAGCGGGACTTTTTGGCCTGGTTTTGGTGTTGATCAACCTCTTAGAATGGCCTGTGTTGTTGTCCCGAGGATTCTTTTGGAGTTTGTATTTGATCGTGCCGCTCCGGTCCCTGGTCATGGCGCTTTTAGGATTCAGCTTCTACCAATCAGCACATGATTAAAATTTTGCGTACACGAAAGGTTGCAGAAAACAGAAGACAAATCCAGTTCCAATTTCTTACAGGCGAGCACAATCATACTTTGTCTTAGTACGATATATCTAATTCAATTAAGGCTCCAGACAGGATATTTATGAAACGGAAAGAATCCTTGGCAGCGGGAATCATACTGGTATGTTCGGTTGTGTTCCGCCTGCTCTTCATATCAACACGGCCCATTTGGTATGATGAGGCATTTTCTCTATTGCTGGTGGAACAACCACTCCCTAAATTTTTCCGAGGTTTGTTAGGAGATGTGCATCCTCCAGGATATTATCTGTCGTTCTGGGGGTGGATGAGAATATTCCCCAAAAGTATATTAAGTGCCCGATTATTTTCAGTAGTTTTTGGTTTGGCTTCCGTACTCGTCATCTATTTGGTAGGCACTGAATTATTCAGTAAAAAAGTTGGGTATACGGCAGCTGGATTGATGGCTGTAGCTCCATTTCATGTTCATTATTCACAAGAGATCCGGATGTATTCCATGTTAGGTTTTTTCCTTCTCTTGGCGACGTATTCGATGCTAAAAGCGATAAGTAAAGAAAAATGGTTTTGGTGGGTTTCCTTCGCGTTATCCAGCACATTAGCGCAATATACTCACAACTTGGCAATTATATACTTGGTTCTTCTGGCTTTATCTCCCCTTTTCTTTAGAAAGAAAAAATTCCTTATCCACACTTTTGTCGCCTCCTTGGGTTCCTTGCTTCTTTACATCCCATGGCTTTCCCACCTGTTGTCTCAATTTTCAAAAATTACCAACATTAATTGGACGGAGAAACCGACCATAGCGAGGATCTTTACGACTTTGTTAAGTTACATTTCCCATTTACCCATTAAAAATACATTACTTCCTGCTGTGCTTTTTGGCGTATTGTTAGTTACGATATTAACCCTTTGGCAGACGATACGGCTTTCCCTGGAAAAAGAACAGGAAGCATGGCCTGGTTTTTGGCTGGCAGCCCTTTCTTTCGGACCTGTTTTCTTGTTGTTTGGTATCTCATTATGGCGCCCAGTTTTTATTGAAAGGGCATTTTTGGCATCTGGCATGATGTTTTTGCTTTGGGTAAGCTGGGTTTTTTGGAGAACTAAATTACCTCAAATCATGCAAGCCCTGCTGGCTCTCAGCGTTGTAGGTGTCATGGGATCAGGCCTTTATCAACACTATACTTATCAGGGTTTCCCTTATGGTCCCTATCGGAAATTATCCTCATATTTCTCTGAGAATTTGTCGACCGGGGAAAGGGTTGTCCATTCTAATAAATTAACGATGTTACCAACTTATTATCACGATTCTTCGATACCTCAGGTTTATGTCGATGATCCGGAGGGAAGTGACACAGATACCCTATCCGATGAATCCCGGGAAGCGCTAGGTGTCATTGAAAAACCGAATATAGAAGCAGCTGCGAGTCAAGTCAATACAATTTATTTCGTTATCTTTTCTCGTGAGATCTCCGAGGTCAAAGAGCAAGGCCTGAAAACTCACCCCTATCTCTTATGGCTAGAAGAAAATTTCCGACAGGAAGACCTAGATATTTGGCAGGATATCAGGGTGTATAAATTTCGAGAGAGATGATTATCAGCAAGTTATCAAAGTACAATATATTTGAACTTTCCAAGATTCTTGATAATTTAAAATAGGTTAGATGGAGCCATTTGCATGTTTACTGTGGATAAAAAAAAGCTGATTGGTTTTTTAAAACAGCCATCTCAATACACAAACATGCTCTTGATGGTTGTCATTTTTGGGATGTATGTTCGAATCGCTCACGTGATATCTGTTGATTTCCCCCTTAATGACGGCGGGTTGTTTTACTCCATGATCCGAGATCTGGGAGATTCGGATCGCATACTTCCTGTGTACACTTCTTACAACCAAGCGCGCATCCCATATGCATATCCACCATCCGCATTTTACATTTTACGCACATTGAAAACTTTGTTAAATGTCCCTTTATTAGATCTTATGAGAGTGTTTCCAGCGCTGGTAAGCTGTCTAACGATCCCTCTCTTTTACAGTTTTACACACAAAATCTTGACCTCGAAAACTGCGGTTTTATTCTCGACACTGGCATTTTCTTTTTTACCCACCTCCTTTGATTGGCTGATCGTAGGCGCGGGGGTGACAAGGGCAGCCGCGTTTGTGTTTTCTCTTCTGGCTCTCAATGGGGCAATTTCCTTCTTAAAGGAGAAAAGATACCAGCATTTAATGGTTGTAACGGTTGGATTTACGCTGGTGATATTAACGCATCCAGGAATCGCCTGGTTTACATTTTACAGTTTGTGCGTTTTGTTTGGGTATAAAGCTCTTTCTGAGAGAAAATTTTTAATTCATTTGGGATCGGTAATGGTCACTTCAGGCCTTTTGAGTTCATTATGGTGGTTGACCATTGTCAAGAGGCATGGCTGGAAAGTTTTTGTATATCCGTTTCAAACCGAATCATGTTCATTTGCATCACTATTAACCCCTTTTACATTTTTATTCACCAATGAACCTTTCCTCGATATTTTCGCCGTCGTTGGGCTGTTGGGATTGTTCATATCTTTCAGGAGGAAAAATTACCTGATACCTGTGTGGTTCATCGTTGTGTTCTTGTTGGAACCCCGGTTGAGCGCTATATACTCAGTGATTCCATTTTCAATCTTGATTGGAACGGGGTTTGCAAATGGCATTTTACCTGCGATTCAAAAAGATGGATCTCGGGATGAGACCGATGATGCAGACAAAATCCATTGGGATTGGCTAACAACTACATTTGTAATTTTTTTGCTCCTGTATGTAACAACGGCTGCGTATCTTGCGCCGCATACTAAGCATCTCTCCAAAGAGCAGATGCAAGCTATGGAATGGACAGAAAAAAATACCTCGCAGGATGAAACCTTTATTGTCTTGACGGGAACACAGAGCTACGGAAAGGATTACGCAAGCGAATGGTTCCCTGCTTTGAGCGGCAGAAAGAGCGTGACGACTCCCCAGGGAATGGAATGGCTGCCTGATAATCAATTCCAAAAGATGTCAGAAGCTCATTTTGATTTACAGAAGTGTGTTGAAGAAAATTTGGCTTGTCTGAACAATTGGGAGCATTTTTACGAGAAAGATTTTGCACACATTTTTATCTCTAAGAAATCAATCCGGGAAAATGGCCAATCAGTGGATTTACTGCTTGACGACTTAAAAAATCATTCATCTTATTCTGTAGTCTTTGAAAATGATGATGTGATAATTTTTTACGAAAAAAGCCCCGGAAATATCCTGGATCACAATGAAAAGCGAAAGAGGGTTTATGAATATTAAGAAACCCATAATTAGGGTGTTTACCTCAGGGCTGGAAATCGCAACTGTCTCAGTGTGGTTGTTTATTGTTTAGCGTTCTCTTGCCGCAAGGGGGACGTAAGAGGACCGTCCACGATTTTTTGCCATTTGCGGTAAACTTTTTTCATTTATGATTTTCGGATTTTGGCTCCTGCAATTTGAGGTAGGTTCAAACCAGCAAGGAATGCAAGAGCATGGCATTTATCCCCATTTGTTGGAATCACTCTTTACATAGGTAAAATTCGAAGATGATCGTGAGAAGACCTTCACTTTAAAGAGCCAGAGCTGAACAAATAGAATGATTGAATGGAAATGACGAATTGATTTTCCGTATTGATAATCGTATGTAGCTTTGTACCCTATAGGGTCTTTAAAAGGTTTATAAAACCGAGACCACGGTTATTTATCATATTCTGAACCAAAAAGTAGGATTTGAGCTTTTGTTGAAACGTGTTCCAGTCCGTTGAGGCTGAGGTTTCTATGAAGAAAATTACGAAGGGGATCGTATTTGGATTTGTTTTACTTTGGGTGTTTGGCATGATTTCAGCATATTATGTCTTCCACAAACCTATCCAATATTCACAACTTCAGACGTTGGCCCAAGGGCTATTCAGTTTAGTGATCTGCGTCTCGATTTTATCAATTTCCGGGGGCTTGGGGTCCTTAATTGTCAGGAATGATGATAAACAACCTTTGATAACTATGATGCTTCAAGCATCCATGGGTTTGGGGATTGTATCCGTGGTGATGTTGTTCATTGGGATATCTATAGGCTATTCTGAATGGGTATTATGGGGATTGCTGATTGCCCCATTCATTTTATTGCCTGAAAGAATGATTAGCTGGTGGAAATTGGCCCGGGAAATCAATGATGAAGACCGGAAAAGGGATGGTCTAAGCTCCATTCTGCTCTTGTATGTAGGCTTGGTTTTTGGGGTAACTTTTTTAGTTGCGCTCACATTGCCCACAAAATTCGACTCCCTTGTGTATCACATCTCCCTACCAAAAATATATTTGCAAGAAGGCCATTTTCAATTTGTTTCCTGGTTGATGTATTGGGGAATGCCCCAGGTGACAGAAATGCTCTTTACATGGGCCATGGGATTGGGCAGTTTACAAACGCCCTTAATGATGGGGTGGCTCGTTGGGCTCCTGGCTTCCATGGCTGTATTTCGTGTTATTCAGATAAACGTGAGTAAAACAGCAGGATATGTTTCTTTGGCATCTTTATTGGCGGGATATACAACAGCTCAGTCTCTTTCCTGGGGATATGTAAATTGGATGAATATGCTTTATGGGACCGCTTTTTTGCTATGCATGTGGCAATGGTATAAAGCCCAGGTAGAAACTTATCAAAGGCAGAATAATAAGGGTCTTTCGGGGGAGAATGGGCGTTATTTTTTAACCCTGGGGGGCATATTTATGGGATTTTCAATGGGCGTGAAATACACATCGGGTGTGTTGATATTCGTTGGCTTTATCATCATCCTATTTGGGTCAAAAAAAATTGGAAGGAAGAGAGGTTGGTCAAATTTATTTATGTTTTTGGGGGCAGCGGGTTTGACTTTTTCTCCCTGGCTGATTAAGAATGTTTTAGCAACTAATAACCCTTTGTATCCATTTATTTTTCCCGCTGGATCCATGGACAGAATTCGGTTAAATTTTTATCAGAATCAACCTACCTATGACGCATGGTGGAAGGATTTCTTATTGCCTATTTCATCAACGATTCTGGGAAAAGAGGGAGCTGCTGGATTTGGGGCTTCCATAGGCCCTCTTTTATTCCCCCTGGGATTTGTGGGGGCTGTGCTGGGAAAAAGGGAAAAATTGCAGGGCACTGAACTTTACAAGACAGCTCTGCTTATCATTATTCCCGGGCTCATGATTTGGGGGATCGCGGGTTTCTTTTCAGGTTTCCTGATCCAAACGCGCTTATATTACGCTTTATTCCCCTCCATCGCTGTCTTAGCAGGGATTGGTTTTGAAGGGATGAAAGATTTACGGATCAAGAAAATCAGACTTCAAAGCGTTGTCGCTGCTTTGATCCTTTTGGTAGTTGGGTTGAATTCATTCCAGCTGCTAAAAATTAACCTAGAAAAACTCGTTTTCAATAAAGTGGTCGGATTGGTCGATGATGAGGGGTATTTATCTGTAAATACGGGCTGGTATGCTCCTGCTATGGAAGAGCTTCAAGATCTGCCAAAAGGATCCAATGTGCTTTTGCTCTGGGAACCAAGGGGCCTATACTGTATACCCCGCTGCAACCCGGATGAAATCCTGGATCGATGGATTCACGATTATCTGAGGTATTCGACAACTCAAACTATAATCAAAAGTTGGAAGGAAGAGGGGTACACACATATACTATACAATTCACAGGGAGCGGAATTTATTAAAGGGACAGATTTCCGATATGAGGCAGGCGCTTGGGCGGAATTAGATGTGTTATTAGGCTCCTTGCCGGAGCCTAGGGATCTAGGCGGCGGGTACACCTTATACGAGATGGGAAAATAATGAAAACAAGATCATACATCATTCTCTTTATTGTTAGCGCCGGCGTCATGATCATCACGTCACTCTTTCAACAAGCTCCAGGGTACATGGATGCTGATTATTATTACGCAACGGGGCTGCGCATAGCCAATAACAAGGGGTTAACAGAACCCTTTTTATGGAATTACCTGGGAGACTTTTCTTCTGTATCTCACCCCTCTCATGCTTATTGGTTGCCTCTGACGAGTTTTATCAGCGCTTTGGGGATGGTTTTATTTCGAAGCGAAAATTTTTCAACAGCACAATCGGGGTTTATTTTACTGGCCGCCCTGGTTCCGCCGCTGACGGCAAAGCTTGCGTATAGGCAAACTGGTAAGGTCGGAGTTTGCTATCTGGCTGGTTTTTTCGCTTGTTTTCCGGTGTTTTACACGCCATTTTTGCCGATCTCAGACTCATTTGGCATCATGATGGTTTTAGGGGGATTTTACTTCTTGATTATCAGCCGTGATCTGAATGTGATTCGTGCATTGCTTCTGGGAGTTATAGTTGGATTGATGCATTTAACAAGGACAGAAGGGTTCCTATGGTTGGGCATCGCGTTTATTGCCTTATATTTAAAGGGCCAGAAAAAAATGTGGGTATATATTGCTTGCCTTGCAGGATATCTTCTCATTTTTGGACCCTGGATGATTAGAAACGTGGTTGTATTTGGAAGCCCCTTAGGTATTGGCGGTATTCAGACCATGTGGATAACGGATTATGATCAATTATTTCTCTATCCCGCAGACAACTTAACGATTTCCCGATGGTGGGGTCAGGGAATAAAATCGATCATGGAAGATAGACTGTGGGCATTGAAATTAAACACGATAACATCAATTACTGTCCAAGGGCAAATAGTTTTATTTCCCCTCCTTTATTTGGGCGTTAAAAACAGTTGGCCGAAAGAAGAGGTCAAAGTTGGATTAGCAGCGTGGTTGATTTTGTTTACATTAATGACATTATTGTTTCCACTGCAAGGTGCGCGGGGCGGATTTTTTCACGCAGGGGCTGCCCTGCAGCCCCTGATATGGTCCGTTACTGCTGCAGGACTATCAGGACTGGTTGAATGGGGTGTTGAGCAGAGGAATTGGATTTATCAGCAGGCATGGAGCATGCTGGGAATTGGGTTAGTCGTCATTTCATTCTTGGCCACAAGTTATATTGTAAAAAACCGAGTGATTGGTGAAGATGTCAGTTCCCCTGCGTGGAATCAACCAATGAATGACTATAAAATGATAGGGAATACTTTAGCGAAGCTTGGCGTGAAGAAAAACGATCTGGTCATGATAAATAACCCGCCCGGATATTATGTAGCCACACGTTCGCCATCCATTGTGATTCCCGAAGGTGGAAAAAAGGCCCTTTTTGAGGCTGCTGAAAGATATGGCGCAAAATATCTCGTTTTAGACCGAAACACACCTGAAAGTCTATCAGAAGTGTACCGAACACCAGAAGGCCATCAGGGTTTAGTGTATTTGAAGACAAAAGAAGATATTCATTATTTCAAAATTGAGAATTAGGTATGAACCAATTTTTATTGAATATCAAACGAAAGAAATTCATATTTATTTGGGCCTTTGCGTTTATATCATTGGGAATCTATTTGTGTGTCAGCTCGTGGACTTATAAACTGGGTTTTCCTTTGGATGACGCTTGGATCCATCAAACCTACGCCCGGAACTTTTCAGAAGACCTGAGGTGGAGTTTTTTTTCTGGGAATATATCGGGAGGATCCACAGGGCCGTTATGGGGTTTTTTGATCTCACTCTTTTATTTCATAAACCTGGCTCCATATGTGGGGACGTATTTTTTGGGATTTCTACTTTTGGGGGGAATCTCAGTTCTGGGAGTCCAAACGTATTCGTGGCTGCTGCCAAACAAGAAACAAAAATCTTTTTTCATGGGATGTTTGCTCTTATTTGAGTGGCACCTGGTTTGGGCTGCTGGTTCCGGTATGGAAACCTTATTATTTTCTGTGATCGCCTTGCTTGTTTGTGGGTGGTTATTGCAGCCTCGTGAACGGTGGTTTATCCCGGGTCTTTTAGCTGGGGTCAGTATTTGGGTTCGTCCGGGTGGTGTGACCCTCTTAGGCCCGATACTTTTTGTGTTGATCTTGCGTTATAACTTATATGAAATCCTGCAGAAGGGAACAAGAGTTGCTTTAGGTTTTCTTCTCCCCACAGGCCTTTATCTATTATTCAACCTTCAGGTGGCAGGAGATCTTCTCCCCAATACGTTTTATGCGAAACAGGCTGAATACGCGATTGCGCGCAGTGTGCCCTTGTTACAAAGATTATGGAAGCTCGGAGTTCAGCCCTTTGTGGGTGTTGGGATTGTTTTGTTGCCGGGTTTTCTACTTATCTTAATCAAGGCTGTAAAACAGAGGGCATGGGAAATAATGGCGGGACCGCTATGGGCATTAGGTTATATCTTACTCTATGTATGGAAATTACCCGTGATCTATCAACACGGGCGGTATCTGATACCTACCATGTCTATCTTTTATATTTGGGGATTCGCAGGTTTTACGGATTGGGTCGAATGGAAGTCAGAAAATATATTTCGCCGTTTAGTGAGCAAAACCTGGGGGATACTCATCCTGGTCCTTACAATTCTTTTTTGGGGGATTGGTGCCTGGGTGTACGGGCGGGATGTGGCATTCATCGAGTCGGAAATGGTCCGCACCGCTCATTGGGTTAGAACAAAAACAACCCAGGGAGATGTGATCGCAGCTCATGATATCGGTGCTCTTGGATATTTTACGGAGCGGGAAATTGTTGATCTGGCTGGTTTAGTGTCTCCAGAAGTGATTCCTTTTATTCGCGATGAAGAACAAATTGCATATTACCTCGATGAAAAAAAAGTGGATTATCTAATCACGTTTCCATTTTGGTATCCTGAATTAGTTGAAGGGCGAAAAAAAATATATACATCAAAAGGTTCGTTTGCCCCCCGAATGGGTATGGAAAACATGGCAGTTTTTGAATGGAAATCTGACGAATGAGCGGTACAGTTATTATTGGTTTGCCTCTCTCCGTTACCTGTGCTATACTCACAAAAGGCAAAATTATAGGAGAAAACTATGGCTGGCGGAAACACGGATGCAGATGAAATGACGATGACCGGGCTTCGTGAAAACATACAAATGGATGTTCAACAGGCGAAGCAAAAATTAGAGCGGGTCTCCAAGAAATTACAGCAAAGCCAAGAAGAGGTTGACAAATTAGCGCAAAAGAATGTACAGTCATCTTCTCGATTAAAAATAATTAAGAAGAACATCCAAAATACATCATCCGAAGAGGTACAAAGTGCTTATGATGAAGCGTTAGAAACCCAGCAGAGATTATTTGTGATGCGGGGACAGATGGAAAAACTGCAGAGTGAGCAATTCCATTTGCAAGATTATATTGAACAATTGGAAGTGTTAAAGGATCAATATTTGGATAAACCCCAACTTAAAGATGGAAAGGAACAACCAGAGGCGGGGGAATTAATTGAGTCGGTGATACAGGCTCAAGAGGCAGAACGGCATAGGCTTTCTCGGAAAATACACGATGGGCCGGCCCAGGCGCTTTCCAACTTTATCCTCCAGGCAGAGATTGCTCAACGGCTTTTTGATATGGACATCGAACAGGCTAGAGAGGAATTAGATGAGCTGAAATCCACAGCAAGTGCTACGTTTGGCAAAGTAAGGGATTTCATATTTGAGTTGCGCCCCATGATGCTCGACGATTTGGGATTAGTGCCGACATTACGGCATTATATAGAAAGCTATCAAGAACAGACCGGTTTAGAAGTGAATTTTTCAGCATCCGGTACGGAAAGGCGTTTGGATGGTTACCTGGAAATCATGATTTTTCGAGCAGTTCAGGAATTACTGAGTAATGCCAGCAGACACAGCGAGGGGGATAAGGTGAACGTGCATATTGATACCCAGGAAGACATAGTGGAAGTGAGTGTAGAAGATGATGGAAAAGGGTTCAACGTAGAACAAGCTTTAGAGGGCAGTATGGGTATCAAAGTCATCAAAGACCGCGTCGATATATTAGGGGGTGAAATGATTATTGATACAGCGGTAGGACAAGGAACGAGAATCCACTTTGAGGTTCCTGCCGGCACGGAGGGTGAAGAGGTCTTTGCATAATTGTAAGGTAAAGCATATTGCATTCTAAACACTCATTCTTTATAATGGCAAGTAACCCAATAGGTTCGCATACGCCTGGCGGGAAATCCAAACTTATTAGGAGGTGAAAACCATGCTATTCGCACCAAAGGAAAAAGGCCAAGGTCTTGTAGAGTATGCGCTAATTCTTGTTTTAGTTGCAGTTGTTGTAATTGTCATTCTCTCCCTACTTGGTCCTGCTATTGGAAACGTATTTAGCAACATCGTTAACTCGATTTAATGTAGCTAAATAAATCCTTAGGGCCCGTGACAGCCTACGATGTCATGCACGCAAAGCCCTGCCTTTTGGTAAGGTTTTGCGTGTTTTTTCTTAACAAAATAAGGGGGTATGCTAAAAGAATTATCAAAATTCATAAGTCGAAATCAAGAATAGGGGTAGAAAAGAATTCCAATATCAGTTAAACTACTTATAAGATTCAATTACCAAATAAAGTCAAGAACTCAACAAAAACTTTAATGAAGACATTGTTTCTTTTTCATCCAGGAGGTTGACATGAGTCGCGGAAGAGTGTTTTTATATCTTAGCCTGATCCTGATTTTATTGCTGGTAGGGGGGTATTTTGCGTGGAATAATTTCCTTAAACCAACGGAAACTGGCCAACCAGCAAATCAGCCCACACCCGTTCCTGATACTGTGGACATCATCGTCGTCACTCAAAAAGCGTCCCGAGGAACGGTGTTAAATGAGACACTATTGGGTAAGATTTCTCTTCCGCGAGATGTTGTCATTCCCGGGATGTTTACGGATTTAGCTCAAGTTGTTGGAAGACAAGCTAAGTTTGATCTTGATAGTGGCATCCCAGTCACAGCAAATATGTTAGTGGACACAGCTGATCAATTATCCGATGCTGGATCCGTGGCTTCTTTGTCTATACCTGAAGGCATGGTGGCTAAAACTATCCCTATGGACCGTTTCTCGAGTGTGGCATACGCTTTAAAACCAGGCGATAAAGTGGTAGTAATTGCTTCCATGCCGTTTATTGATATCGACCAATCATTCCAGACGAAATTGCCGAACCGCGTGGGCTCGGTTTATGGCACGGTACCGGAAGGAGGTGGAGGTGAAGGGGAAGCGACGACTGGACCGAGCTTGACCATCGAAATCAAGGGCAGTAAGGACTCCCCCCCTCAAGGCAGAACAGAAGACGCGCTTGGATTAGAAGAGGAAGAAATTTATGTGCTTCCATCAGAAGATCAGCGCCCAAGATTAGCCTCTCAAGCCATCATTCCCAGCGCAACAGTGTTAAAGGTGGGAGAATTCAGCTTTGAAGAAGAGCCTGAACAAGCGCTTCCAACCCCAACCCCAAGCCCCGGTGACCAACAGGAAGGCCAAGTGCAACCGGAACCCAAAAAGGAACCACCAGACATTATCACCTTGATCATCACTCCCCAGGAGGCTGTGAATTTGACGTACTTGATTGAGAGTGGAGTGGATATACATCTGGTTTTAAGGTCTGCAGGTGACAGCACGGTCGTAGATACGCAAACGGTGACACTAAAAAACCTTTTGGAAAATTATGATATCCCGCTGCCTGAAAAACTGCCCTACGGATTTTATCCCCGAGTGGATGGTGAAGAGGAAACTAATGGTGGGTCTGAGCCAACGCCTTAATAATTAATTGAATTTGAGGAAGCTGATTCATGACAGAACAAGATTACACTGTATTAATTGTTGATGACCATGACGATACCAGAAAGAATATCAGCAAATTGCTAAAATTCGAGAGCAATATCAAAGTGGTTGATACTGCGAGTACGGGTAAGGAAGGCATCAAGAAAGCCAGGGAGCTTACCCCAGACGTGGTGCTGATGGATATCAACATGCCTGATATGGATGGCATTAAGGCGACGGAAGCCATTCAAGAACAGGTTCCTTCGACCCAGATCGTTATCTTATCTGTTCAGGGTGATACCAATTACATGCGCAGAGCTATGTTGGCAGGCGCTCGTGATTTTATGACCAAGCCTGCCAAAAGTGATGAATTAATCACGGTCATCAAACGCGCGGGTCAAAAAGCGAAAGAGGAAAAAGAGAAAGCGGCCTTTACAGTTCCCGGGCAAGCTGGGGTACGGACGAAATACGGTACGACATCTCAGCTCTCGGGATTTGGGAAGGTCATATCCGTTTACAGCCCTAAAGGCGGGGTCGGTAAAACAACCATTGCGACCAATTTGGCTATCACCCTGCACAGAGATGAGACGCCAGTAGTGATTGTGGATGGGAACCTGCAATTTGGTGATGTAGCTGTGTTCATGAATGAGCGGAGTAAGAACAGCATTGTGGACCTGACCCCAATGGCTAATCAGCTGGATCCAGAGGTAGTGGACGAAGTGGCCATCCATCATAAAGCGTCCGGAGTGGATATCATATCTGCTCCTCCCCATCCGGAAGATGCGGACACAGTTACCGGTCCACAATTGGTGAAAGTACTTGAGTACCTGAAAAGGTTGTATACCTATGTGATTGTCGATACCGCGACAGGTCTATCTGATATCACGCTTGATACGTTGGATGCCAGCGATCTTGTAATCCTGGTCACAGCTCAAGACATACCGTCTATCATTAATTCCCGGATGATGTTGGCTTTATTACGGGCGTTGAACATATCAAAAGGTAAAATTGTCATGGCCATGAACCGGTTTGAAAAACAGATCTCGATTTCCCCTGAAAAAGTAAGTAAAAACTTAAATCATAAGATCGTAGCTGTGATACCTGAGGATCCACAAATAGTCATGCCTGCGGTGAACAGGGGCGTTCCTTTTATGCTCGATGATGTGAAATCAAAGGAAATTGGAAAAGGAATACTAAAACTTTCTGCACAGGTCCGAGATAGTTTGAATGAACTTGAGCAAGAAATTGTTACTGAAAATTAGGTTCCAGCAGTTAAGGGTGCCCGGTATTAAAGGGATGTGAGGATACATGTCATTATTAAAGAGGATAGAACAAAGTCAGGGTTCAGGTGGAGATAAATCAAATAAAGAGAAGGGGTCCTCCCGTCTGGGCACGTTGGAAGCTCGCAGGGTATCACCACCGCGAGAACGGGCTCAAGAAGAAACCTACGCGGATTTAAAAGTGAGAGTACAAAATAGGTTATTAGCGGAATTAGATCCTTCTATTGATGTCTCTGAGGTTGATAAAGTTCGTGGTACGATCCGAGAATTGTTCGAACAAATACTCTCTGAAGAGAGCATCGTTCTCTCCCGCCAGGAGAAACACCGCTTGTTTGAGCAGATTTCAGCAGAGATATTGGGGTTTGGCCCCCTGCAGCCCCTCCTCGAAGACGATGAGATTACAGAAGTCATGGTTAACGGAGCGAAGAATGTTTACCGGGAAAAATACGGTAAGATCAAGCGGGTTCCGATTACTTTTGAAAGCGACGAACATGTGATGCGCATCATTGATCGTATTGTCGCTCCCCTGGGAAGGCGGATTGATGAATCCAGTCCTTATGTGGACGCGCGTCTTCCGGATGGCTCACGTGTGAACGCCGTGATTCCCCCCATTTCTCTGGTTGGGCCCTGTTTGACCATCCGTAAGTTCTCCAAAGACCCGTTTACAGTGGAACAATTAGTCGATTTTGGAACGATCACTCCCGGAGCAATAAAATTTCTTGAAGCGGCTGTGAAATCAAGATTGAACATCATTATATCGGGGGGAACGGGTTCCGGGAAAACGACATTGCTCAACGTGCTTTCTCAGTTTATTCCCAACGATGAGCGGATTATCACGGTGGAGAACGCTGCGGAACTCCAACTGAGGCAGGATCACGTTGTGACCCTCGAATCGCGGCCCCCGAACATTGAAGGGCGCGGCGAGGTGACGATCCGGCAACTGGTAATCAACACGCTGCGTATGCGGCCGGATCGAATCATCGTCGGTGAGATCCGCGGTGAGGAAGCTCTAGATATGTTGCAGGCCATGAACACAGGCCATGATGGGTCATTAACAACAGCCCACTCCAACAGCCCTCGAGATACACTGGCAAGGATTGAAACCATGACCTTGATGGCAGGTATGGACCTGCCCGTGCGGGCTATTCGGGAGCAGATAGCGTCAGCTATTGATCTGATTGTGCATCAAAACAGGCTGTCAGATGGCTCTAGAAGAGTTGTCAATGTGACCGAAGTCGTGGGCATGGAAGGTGATACAATCACCATGACCGATATCTTTAATTTCGAACAGACAGCGATAGAGGATGGAAAGGTTATGGGGGAACTGCGCCCCACAGGTCTGAGGCCGCAAGGGCTGGATAAAATTGAAGGATCCGGGTTCCATTTACCCCCGGCAATTTTCAACCGAAGGAGCGGATCACGGTAGCAGATACATTCATTCGGATGGATACATGAATTGAGGGTGATTGATCATGACACTTATTTTGGTGTTCGGTGGTGGATTGGCTTTTGTGCTCTTGCTGATTGGGATCGTAATTTCTCTTAGTGAAGAGAGATCATTGATTGATGATCGTTTTTCTCATTACATTGATGAAGATTTTGAAGTAGAAACCACTGAGGAAGAAAAAGAACCGACACCGATTACGGAATGGCTGGATAGTATCCTGGAACGCTACCAATGGGGGAAAAGGATTCGGGAGAGTTTAGCCCAAGCTGACATTCAACTCCGGCCAGCAGAATTCTTGGCAATGATCGTCATTGTTTCTTTTGGTTTGGCGTTGATAGCCTGGCTGATTGGGGGGAGATCCATTATCTCTGCCATTATTGGAGCTATTGTCGGCGGGATCGTCCCCCGAACATATGTCAAAAGACAGCAAAAAAAGCGTTTGACGACATTCAATAACCAATTACCGGATATGCTTAACCTGGTTGTAAACGGCCTTCGAGCGGGATATTCAACCATGCAGGCTATGGAAGCTGTGAGTAAAGAACTTCCCCCGCCGATGAGTGATGAATTCCGGCGAGTCGTGCAGGAGATGCAACTTGGCCTCTCGATGGAGAGAGCCCTTGATAATCTTCACCGCAGAATCCCCAGCGATGACTTGGATTTGACCATAACAGCGATCAACGTCCAGCGCGAAGTTGGTGGTAACCTGGCGGAGATATTGGACACGATTTCTTATACCATTCGAGAACGAATCCGGATTAAAGGAGAAATCCAAGTTCTGACATCCCAGGTGATGTATTCGGGAAAATTCCTGGCTTTGCTGCCCTTGATTCTTATGGGTCTGTTGTGGTTTGCTAATCGGGAATATTTAATGAGTTTCTTTGCGCCCGGTGATCTCTTGTGTGGGATTATCTTGTTGTCCATAGCGGGCGTGATGGTACTCAGCGGATATATCATCATGACACGATTGGCGGATATTGAAGTTTAGAAAACCTAGGAGTCGTTTATGAGTGTTCTTATCTGGGTAGGTGTACTCGTCGTCCTAATTGTTTCTATAGCCCTCGTTGTGGTAGGATTCCGGGACCGCGCGGAGGAATCCCCGCTAGAGGACCGCTTGGCAGAATACGCGGCCAGAGGTGAAGATGTAACTTTGGAGGAAATTGAGCTTTCTCAGCCCATAACTGAAAGGGTTGTAATCCCTTTGGTAAGGGCAATAGGTGAATTTACGGAGAGGTTTACTCCCCAGAAAGCTTATGAGCAGACAAAAAGGAAGCTTGAATTAGCTGGAAATCCCAAAGGATTAGACCCAACCATATTTTGGGCCTCCAGGTTTATCGCGGTCGTTGTAGTTGCAGGTTTATTAATCATGGTGTTCACTTTCGGCACTGTGGAATGGACTTGGGGAAGAAAAATATTGCTCATGGCAGTTTTTTCAGCGATCGGTTTTTTTGTTCCTCAACTGCTGCTCCAGAGCCGGATCAACAGCAGGCAGGACGAGATTCGAAAAGCCATGCCAGATGCATTGGACTTATTAACGATCTGTGTTCAAGCGGGATTGGGTTTTGATGCAGCAATGCAAAAAGTGGCGGAAAAGTGGGACGACGAATTAGCGGATGAGTTTGATCAGGTTCTACGGGAAATTCGCTTGGGAAAAGTTCGGAGGGAAGCGCTGAGGAATATGGACGATCGAATTGGAATATCAGAGATGACCAGTTTTATTGCAGCTATCATCCAGAGCGAACAATTAGGCGTGAGCATGGCAAAAGTTTTACGAATCCAATCTGATCAGATGAGAACGAAAAGAAGGCAAACTGCAGAGGAAAAAGCGCAGCAAGCGCCTGTAAAGATGTTATTTCCCATGGCGTTGCTTATTTTCCCTTCCCTCTTGATCATTCTGCTCGGACCTGCTGGATTGCAGCTGAAGAACTCGGCTTTATCTGGAATGTTTGGCGGATAAGAAACATATGATAAAAAAAGGATAAAGGGAATAATGGGGTTGAGTAAGGGGGATAATCATCCGCTTACAGAGAGGTAAGTGTGCAGTCTCGCTTATATGAAGTAGGCTGGAAGTTCTTAGATCTGGTTATACCACCAAGATGTGGGGGATGTAAATGCTGGGGGACTAGATGGTGCGAATCCTGTCAAGATCAAGTGCAAATCATTGGAGAAGGAAGCTGCCCTAGATGTGGAGATCCAAATTGGGATGGGATCGGTACCATGTGTGGGCGCTGTTGTGGTTTAAGGTTATATTACGAAAGATTGTCGTCGTGGGTCTTTTTCAAGGGTCCAATAAGAGAAGCAGTTCATGAATTAAAATATCGACATAATGTGGGGTTGGGGGAAAAATTAGCCCAAAATTTGGTCAACCTATTTGAATCCTTGAGCTGGGATGTTGACTTTATTGTTCCGGTACCATTAGGCTCGAAAAGATTTCAAGAACGAGGATATAATCAGGTTATGTTATTGGCAAGACCATTCGCCTGGGACCTGGATATCCCTTTAAAAAATCAGGCTCTTACGCGTGTCCGCGAAACCCGCTCACAGGTTGGGTTGTCAAAGAAGCAGAGGATCGTTAATGTCCAGAATGCGTTTACTGCAAAAAAACAAGTCGTAAAGGGAAAAAGGATTTTGTTGGTGGATGATGTAGTAACTACGGGGGCGACGATCAATGCCTGTGCTAAAGCCTTAAAAGAAGCAGGGGCAGAGAAAGTCTTTGCAGCAACTCTAGCCAGAGCGGTTCAACCCAAGTCAATGGAAGCTGATTAAATCGATAAGTGGAGGTGTTATGACTCTAGAAGTAAAAATTTTCAGTCAAAGTATAGAAGTCACAGATCATATCCGAGA
This sequence comes from Anaerolineales bacterium, assembly GCA_018335275.1. Taxonomy (GTDB): domain Bacteria; phylum Chloroflexota; class Anaerolineae; order Anaerolineales; family UBA11858; genus B10-G9. The sequence goes on from JAGXKM010000002.1 coordinate 20,134, forward strand.
CCAGGTCATGAAAAAGGTATCTAACCTGGACCGATTTCTGGGAGATATCAACACAGCCAGGGTAGATTTAAAGTCAACTAATGCCAGGAATGCAGAAGAAAGAGAGGTGGCTCAAATTACCGTGAGAGGAAAGGGAATCATTTTGCGCGCTGAAGAAAGGGCCGGGGATATTCTGGGAGCTTTGAATTTAGCTGTGGACACAATTCAGCGTAGAATTAAACGATATAAGGGAAAAAGGAATCAGCGTTGGAAACAGGCCCAAAACAAAGTGGATTTTGATTCTGTTCCGTATGAAGATGAAAATGAGGAGCGGATCGTCAGGCGGAAAGAGTTCACAATTCGGCCGATGGATGAGTGGGAAGCTGTTGAACAAATGGAACTGCTTGGACATGACCAATTTTTTGTTTTTTACAATGCCAAGACAGATTCGATAAATGTACTTTACAGAAGAAAAGATGGGACATACGGTCTCTTGCAGCCAGAAGTAGCCTATTAAACTTCTAAATAAAGTAACCAGCACAGGTTTTTCCTGTGCTGGTTGTTATTTTAAGCGTAGGGGGAGAGGAAGATTCAAATCCATATCGAGAAGGAGAAGGGGTAACGCCCGATAACAGGTCACAGGTGACATGAGGGTAGTAAAAAACACCCTTAGAGGTCATCAGCTCAACGACCTTTTGAACCTGATATTCTTTTCTACCAATTTCAATGACGCGACCCAATTCGGGACGGAAGTCCAGGTTGACGATTCCCGGTATCAACCAGGGACATCTCCCCTATCAATTGGCCTTTGCCTAAGTGGATGATGGCTTTGGGGGGTAGGTTCTCGCCCTGCTTAATGATGATCTCCATCAGCACCTGTTGGAAGATACACATCTCATGTCCGGGTTCCCCCGCCAACGCGTAGATGTCCCGGAAGAAAGGGATCTTTCTTGCCAAATCGATAAGATGTCGTTTAATTTGGAGTCCATCAAGCCTCGAAAGAACTAATTTTTATTCAACAGGTATTTCATGTCCATGAATCGCTCCGGGGGAAGGAAGGGCCTAGGATCTTTTTCTCAATAAACGATAAAGGCAAAACCTTCAATAAACTGGATGGGAAAAGTAAACATGAGGGTATATTTGAGGCTTTTCGAGGTGATATAATGAGAGCGGTTTGAATGTTGATAAAGGTTATTTTTTGTGAGAAGGGGTGAAAAGTTGCGGGAATTAAATCAAAAAGAACCCACGGATTCGTCTATCTCCAGAGATCTTATCAAGATGAAGGTCATGCTTACAGCCTCTTTTTACTCATGTGTTTGAACTATGATGGGTCTTCAATGAGGCGGACCTAAGGTATGAAAGTACTGTGGCGCATCAAACCAAGTAGGAAGGTTTCCATGCCGGCCCCAAACGTATTTTCGTATTGGAGATGATATTATCAGGCTGTATGAAAGATTATCTATTCGCAAGATAGAGAGGGTTTCTTGGTTGGGATCGAAGGGACCTAAAAAGTTTGGACCGATTTGGGGGACGATAATCACTTAAAACCATACGTCTTAAATAAAAAGTGAGGGATCATGCAAAGAAGCAAGGAAATATGTGACAGGTTAGCTGGCTTATTTGAAGGCCAGATTGATCAAGCTGTGATCCGAGAAGCTGTTGAAAAGATCTTGGGGGCTATTGGCGAAGACCCCTCCCGGGAGGGACTTGAAAACACTCCAGGACGGGTAGCAAGGGCTTACGAAGAGCTGCTTGCAGGCTACCGGACCGATCCTATAGAGCTACTCAATGAAGCGGTTTTTGAAGTCTCATACGATGAGATGGTCATCGTCCGCGATATTGAGTATTACAGCTTGTGTGAACATCATATGCTCCCGTTCTTAGGAAAGGCTCATGTGGCTTATATCCCGGACGGAAAAGTTATCGGGCTTTCCAAGATACCACGGATTGTTGATATGTACTCCAGAAGGCTTCAAGTTCAGGAACGGATGACAAGCCAGATCGCCTGCCTCCTTGATGAACTCCTCCATCCCCAGGGTGTAGCGATCGTTGTGGAGGGTCTGCACCTGTGTTCCGTGATGCGGGGTGTAAAAAAGCACGATGCGCGTATGACCACCTCTGCAATGCTAGGGGCTTTCAGGAACAACATGCCCACCAGGCAGGAGTTTCTGGATAATATATCACGCGGGGCCAGTCCATACCATCTCTAATCCGGATGGAATTGAAGGTCAAGAAATCAGGGACCTTGATAGAGACTGCATAGATCGATATCTTCCCTTAAAAAGAAACCTTCCCCGGGAAAAAGCCTTTCAGCCGCCGCTTGGAGAGATTCTTTTGTTTTAGGGTTTTTCAGATGCGGTATGATTTCAGCACAGGGTATGGAGACATGAGGCTGTGTCCACATCTCTTCATCAAGGCAGTTTTCATCAAATAGCAGGATGTCAAGATCAATGGTCCGATCCGCATTTTTGTTGGATGTCCTGACTCGATTCAAATTGGATTCCAGAGGGAGGAGGATGTCGTGCTTTAATTCGTGGCACCCCATCTCGGACTCAACCAGGAGGGCTGCATTTAAATAGTCAGGACCGGTGCTGCCAACAGCTGGATTTTGCCAGACTCGAGAACAGGAAAGAATGTCAACTTCTTGGGATAGGCGGCGGATGGCAAGGCGGATATTCTTCTCGGGATCGATATTACTGCCAATGCCAATTAGCGCAGTGTACTTGTTTTTCTTATTTGTGACGCTCAATTTCTACTCCTACAGACTCAGAAAATCGTACCGCGCCGGGTTTTTCGATGCGGACCACGGCCTTTTTCAGGCCCTCAAATGACATACAGGCGTCCGCGATATCCGCAGCCAGTGCCTCAACAGTAAAGCGTTCCGCTGTTTCCGCGATGCGTAAAGCTTCTTTTGCGATGGTTCGGTAGTTGAGGCTGTCTTGTACCTGATCTGTTTTTCCCACTTTGGTTAAATCGCCATAAAGTTCGAGGTTGATCAAGATCTCTTGGGGCTTTTTTCTTTCCCAATCGTTTACCCCAATGATCCCGCGGGCAATGAGATCCTTGATAATAACCTTATCCATGAGTGTTATCCTCCTAAATGAGATGCCTTCCGCCATCCAAGTGAATGATTTCCCCTGTAATATATGAAGGGCCTGTGAGTAGAAAAATAAGAGCTTCTCCAAGTTCCTTTAAATCAGCCCACCTCTGGGCCGGCACATCCCTAATTATATCCTTAGAATTGATATCTGTCTTATCGCTTGGGGGCAGGATAGCCCCCAGAGCAAGCCCGTTTACAGATATGGTGGGGGCCAGGGAAGCTGCCAGGGATTTAGTCATAGCTGCTAACGCTGCTTTGGATATTGTATACGGGAAATGGTCCCCTGTGGGTCTGCTTGCGCGCCAGTCAAGGATGTTGACAATCCTCCTTTCGCGGTCAGAGGAATGATACTTCGCAAAAGATTGACTGAGTAAAAAAGGGGCGGTTAAATTTATGCGAAGATGCGCGTTCCAATTTTCTAGCGACGTATTATCCCAATCGAGGTCTTTGAAGATGGAAGCGCTGTTTACTAACGCGAAAAGTGGATGGTATGCTAAAGCGCTCTCTATGAGCATTTTGACGTCTTCAGATTTTGAGAAATCTGCCTGGATAACATGAGCCTCTTGGCCCATAGATTCAATCTCGCGTTTTGTCTCTTGTGCTTCTTTGGGTGAGTGGCCATGATGGATGATCACGTTGCCGCCTGCCTTGGCAACAGATAAAGCCATAACTCTGCCTAACCTGCGAGACGATCCTGTGATCAGGACATATTTGTTGATCAAATTCATGAATCCCTCCCTGGATCGCCATAAACTTTGCCAACGAACCAAAGTCCAAAAGCCAGAATAGCATATGCAAATAACTGCTCGATACGAATTCTCCATAAAAGGTATGAAGTTTCACTTCGGAAACCAGCGGTGATTAAATGCCCCATGGAGGCTGTGATCAAGAAAGCGGCGAAGACCTCACCACTATTGCCTTGTGATCGGTGGATCATATACCAGGTCACAAAGAGTCCCAAGAAACCGAAAAGAATTTCATATATTTGGGTAGGATGTCTGGAAGCACCCCATAAGTAAATACCCCAGGGTAAATCTGTCACAGATCCGTAAGCCTTGCCAGATGCCAAGTGAGAGATTCCCAGGCTCAAATTAAGAACTGCAAGAAGGGGGGTCAGGGAGTCTAAGGTATCTCTGGAAAACATGCCATTTTTGTGAGTGAAAATCAGTCCAGCTAAGAGAGCGATCAGGATGCCGCCAACCGGATCGAGCAAGGTGGAGTTTAAAGAGACTGCAGCTTGCGGGTTTTTTAAGAACCATTGAGGTGTGCTGCCTATATACGATAAACGCGCTCCTAAGAAACCAGCAATAAAAGATGTAAATACCAAGTTATATATATTTTTAGTGGACGAGGAGGGTTGTGAAGCCCACTTTTCGCTTAAAGTAGATCCGAGCCAGAATCCAGCTAAATAAACGAAGCCCGGGGTTTGGATCGACAAGGGTCCTAATTGGAGAGTTGGGAACATTACTGGTCACCCTCCAGCATACCATTGAGATGCTTTTCGATTGCAGGAAACCTCATCGGGCCGCCTATAATAATTTTTTCTATGATTCCGTTCCGGTTTATAAAATAAGTAGTCGGCAGTGAGTGAAGGTTGTATAACCTGTTTACTTCACCTGTTGTGTCAAGGGGTATTGGGAAACTTAAGTTGTTTTTTTCTACAAATTCTTTCACTGAGTTGAGATTGTCTTCGTGAGTAGCGTTTACAGCCAGAATCACAAGACCTTGCTCTGTGTATGTCTCATAGGCCATTTGAATATCGGGCATCTCTTTACGGCAGGGAGGGCACCAACTTGCCCAAAGATTGACAAGGACAGGGGATCCACGGTAGTCCACCAGGCTGATTTCCTTGCCATCTAATGTTGAGAGAGTGAAATCGGGGGCCAGCAGTCCTTCCTGGGGGGCTGAGATTCGTGTTTGGGAAACCTCGTCTGGGTTGGCCCTTGTAACCCAAATCCAAATTGCCCCAAATCCTAAAAGAAAAATCGAAAATATGATCCGGTTTTTATTAAGTGTGTCCTTCAATACTTTCTCCTCATCTCATCCAGTATGTAGCTCAAGTGTAAAGTGACCAGATGAACCTGTCAAGCACAGCTGAGAAAGCTTACGGGGTACTTATTTTATACTCATCATATTCTGATTATTGAATTGTAAAATCAGAAAATGGGAAAACGGTGGCGGTTAAGTATGGAGGTTAAGTAATGAAAATAAAAAACTTTATGACGGCCGGGATTATTTTTAGCATGATTTTTTTGATTCCGGCATGTATGCAGGACACGGAAACACCTGAAAAAGGCGTTGGGATCCCCACTTCAACTGCTGAAAGTGATAATCTAAACAATTCTAATGCTGCAGAATCAAGTGAGGCAGAAACCCCGACAACAAGGGAGCCAGCGCAAGATGAATCGGCTGAGGATAATCAGAGAGCAAGTACTCCCACAGTGCGGAGCGGCTTGGAAGCGACTGATCCCGATTCGGTTAAAATCGCTGCTGGTGATGTCCAACTGATCGAATTTTTTGCCTTTTGGTGAACGACCTGCCAGAATATGGCGCCCATCGTGCATGGGCTGGAAGCAGAATACGATCCTCAAATGGATTTTATATACCTCAATATTGATGATCCCGGGACCGAGCCATTTAAGAAGGAGTTAGGATTTCGGTATCAGCCGCACTTTTTTCTGCTTGATAAAAATGGAAATATTATCAAACAATGGTTGGGCCCGGTGGAGATAAGTGAATTTCGGGAAGCATTTGACGGGCTCCTAAAGGGGCAGTGAGGTTTTTTAGGGAGGATAAACAGCTTCATTGGGGATATAAACGAGGAACTCGTTTTCAAAGGGTGGTGTAACAAGACGTATGGGGTAACTTGACATGTTGCGCGGGATTTGTTATCCTTAACCCTGCCCCCCGGGGAGGGGTCCGGAGGAAAGATGAAAAAAGATGAGAATATAAAAAAGAGAATTAACACCATCGCTGGCCATTTACGTGGAATTCAGCGAATGATTGATGATGGCGCATATTGCATTGATATCATCAATCAGATATATGCTGTTCAATCCGCCTTGAATAAGCTTAGCACCGTGATTCTGGATGATCATTTGAGTTCATGTTTGATCAAGGCTGTGAACGGGGATGATCCCAAAGAACGAGAACGTGTTCTCAGAGAAATCGTGGACGTTTTTGAGACCTCAAACAAAGTATAAAGACTCAAAGAGGAGTATAGTGTATGAAAACTGTGACATATCGAATTCCAAATATCTCATGTAATCATTGTGTCAATACCGTCGAGATGGAGGTGGGAGAAGTTAAGGGGGTAGAAAGGGTGGAGGCTTTTGTGGATTCTAAAAAGGCCAACGTGACATTTGATGAACCCGCTACAGAAAATGAAATAAAACAAGTCTTAGCGAAGATTAATTATCCAGCAAAAGAAATCTGAAAATTAATTGAGCCGCATGGTTTTAATTGTTTTATGGGTGTTGAGCACGAATTATTAGACTTGGTTACAGCTTAATTAAAAACCGATTGGAAAGGGAATGATGACTGACAATAAACAAGTGACGCTGCCTGTTACAGGTATGACCTGCGCGAACTGTGTAGCCACTGTAGAAAGGAACATCAAAAAAGTTGAAGGGGTAAGAAAAGCGAATGTAAATTTATCCTCTGAAAGGGCTTCGATAGCGTTCGATCCAAATTCAGCTCATATAAACGATTTTCTGGAGAAGATAAAGCGGGCAGGGTACGGGGTCGCCACTGGAGAAGCAGAGTTGGTCATCAAAAGGCTGAGTGATGACAATGATGCTCGAAGGTTGGAGAAGACTTTAACAAAAGTAGAAGGCGTGCTGGAAGCCCAGGTATTTTTTACTACAGAAAAAGCAAAAATCAAATATATACCCACGGTGGTGAGCCAGTCTGAACTGCGGCGAAGCGTTTCTGACGCGGGATTTGAGGCTGTCATTTTAGGGGATGATCTGGAAGATGCGGAGCGTAAAGCGCGCGAAGCAGAAATTGCCCAACAGCGCCATTACCTAACAGTGGGTTTGTTATTCACTATTCCTCTCTTTTTATTGTCTATGGGAAGGGATTTCGGGATATTGGGATCTTGGGCTTTTCGTCCCTGGGTGAAGTGGTTTATGTTTGCTTTAGCAACCCCAGTCCAGTTTTATGTGGGGTGGCAGTATTATGTAGGAGCGTATAAATCGCTTCGGAACCGGTCAGCAAACATGGATGTGCTGGTAGCCATGGGTTCATCTGCAGCATATTTTTACTCGATCCCGATTCTTTTTGACCTTTTCCCTGGTCATGTCTATTTTGAAACCTCGGCGATGATTATCACATTAATTAAAGTGGGGAAATTTCTTGAAGCCCGCGCAAAAGGCAGGACCAGTGAAGCCATTAAAAAATTGATCGGAATGCGAGCAAAAACAGCTCTTGTGATCCGGGATGGGGAGGAAATTGAAGTCCCTGCTGAAAAAGTCCGGGTAGGGGATATGGTCATCGTAAAGCCAGGAGAGAAAATTCCAGTGGACGGTGTAGTGATTGAAGGCCACTCGTCGGTCGATGAATCGATGATCACCGGGGAATCCATGCCGGTTGAAAAAGGAACGGGGGACAAAGTCATTGGGGCGACCTTGAATAAGTTAGGACAATTTAAGTTCGAAGCCACTCAGGTTGGGAAAGACACTGCTTTGTCGCAAATTATCCGCCTGGTGGAAGAGGCCCAGGGAAGCAAGGCTCCCATTCAACGTTTGGCAGATAGAGTATCCGCAGTTTTTGTGCCTGCTGTGATAGTGATTGCCTTTTTTACATTTATGATGTGGTATTTTTTGATCCCCATGCCAGCGAACCTGGAGATCACTGTTTTCACGAGGGCGTTGATACATACGGTAGCTGTTCTGGTCATCGCTTGCCCTTGTGCGATGGGATTAGCTACCCCAACAGCTGTTATGGTAGGAACGGGCAAAGGCGCTGAAATGGGAGTGCTCTTGAAGTCGGGGAAAGCGTTAGAACGAGCAGGTAAATTGGACACGGTCATTTTGGATAAAACAGGTACGATAACGAAAGGACAGCCTGAAGTGACGGATATCCTGGTCAAAGAAAAGGGAGATGGGGGGATTTCCGAAAGTGAATTATTATTCTATGCAGCGTCCGTGGAAAAAGGTTCTGAGCACCCATTAGGAGAAGCCATCTGGGCTGAAGCAGGAAATCGCGGAGTAAAGATAACGGAAGCTGATGGTTTTCAAGCGATCGTCGGAAGGGGGGTAGAGGGGTATGTAGATGGGGAAAAAGTTTTCGTAGGGAACAGGCGCATGATGGAAGAACGAAATTTGCCCATCACAAAATGGGAACAGGAACTATCTCGTTTACAATCCGAGGCGAAAACAGCGATGTTGGTCGCCGTTGAGGATAGAGTACAGGGGTTAATCGCCGTTGCAGATACTGTTAAAGACGGATCTGTGCAAGCTATCAGTCGTCTCCATAAAATGGGATTAAAGGTAGCCATGATCACCGGGGATAACAAGCAAACTGCACAAGCGATTGCTCAAAAAGTAGGCCTGGATGAAGTGTTGGCTGGTGTATTGCCGGGAGAAAAGGCAAGCAAGATTAAAGTCCTTCAAGAAGAAGAGAAAGTAGTCGCTATGGTTGGGGACGGCATTAATGATGCCCCGGCTTTAGCCCAAGCGGATGTCGGTATCGCTATCGGCACAGGGACGGATGTGGCCATTTCCGCAGCTCAAATCACCTTGATCAGTGGAGATTTAGAAGGGGTTCCAAAGGCGATATCCCTGTCAAGGCACACACTGCGGACGATCAAACAGAATTTATTTTGGGCGTTTATTTATAACATTATCCTCATTCCAGCTGCGGTTGCAGGAGTATTAAATCCTATCATGGCCGCGGGTGCGATGGCATTTAGCAGTATTTTCGTTGTCAGCAACAGTTTGCGCCTCCGAAATAAAGATATTAGCTAAGAAAGATCTTTTCCTTTTGTGCCCTCAGTAATCTGATAAGGTGTGAATTTGTTTCAGATATAAGGTCTGAAGTTTACATAACAGGCATAAGGTAAAATATATAATAAGTAATCGGATTTGAAAACAAGGAAAGAAATGGCGAAAAACGACAAAGTTCGTGTAGCAATCATTGGCGTGGGAAATTGTGCTTCTGCGTTTATTCAAGGCGTTCATTACTATCAAAACGCTCCCGAAGAAAAAGATATTCCCGGGTTAATGCATCCTGTCATGGGGGGGTACCACATACGGGATATAGAATTCTCAGCAGCAGTGGATGTAGTCAAGGGAAAGGTAGGGAAAGACCTGAGTGAAGCGATTTGGATAGAACCAAATAATACGATGAAATTTGCAGAAGTTCCGCACCTTGATGTGAAAGTGAGTCGCGGTATGACACATGACGGTCTGGGGTCCTATTTGCGGGAGAAAGTTGAAAAAGCACCCGGCCCAACAGATGACATTGTCCGCATATTGAGGGAAACAGATACGGATGTGGTAGTAAACTTCCTTCCCGTTGGCTCTGAAATGGCGACAAAGTGGTATGTGGAGCAGGTCTTGGATGCTGGATGTGCTTTTGTGAACGGTATCCCAGTTTTTATCGCTACCTCTGATTATTGGAGTGAACGTTTCCGTGACAGAGGATTGCCGGTGATTGGCGATGACATCAAAAGCCAGGTAGGGGCAACCATTGTCCACCGCGTGTTGACTAACCTATTAAAGGATCGGGGTGTCCATCTGGACCGCACCTATCAATTGAATTTTGGGGGCAATATGGACTTTTATAATATGTTGGATCGCGATCGGTTGAAGTCAAAAAAGATATCAAAAACCCAGGCAGTGACGAGTCAGGTGCCGTATGATTTAGACGAGAGCAACGTTCATGTGGGACCGAGCGATTACGTACCATGGCTGGAAGACAGGAAATGGGCCCACATTAAATTAGAGGGCAGAGCTTTTGGAGATGTACCGCTGCATATCGATTTGAAATTAGAAGTTTGGGATTCACCCAATTCTGCAGGCGTGATCATCGACGCTGTCCGATGTGCGAAGCTGGGTTTAGATCGCGGTTTGTCAGGACCCTTAACGGCTCCTTCAGCGTATTTCATGAAATCACCACCAGAGCAATTCACAGATGATGAAGCCAGACTTCAAGTAGAAGCGTTTATCACCGAGAGCTGAACTAAGCGTATACGTATCTGAAAGACCAGGGATAAGTTAGGCGGATGGAAAGGTTTATGAACAAAGATAAGGAGAATTATTTCAACAGGGGGGACTTTTTAAATCTATCCGGATTGGGTATCGGAGCCTGGACTTTCTTCCCAACGCTGAAGCAGCTGGGAGATGATTTTCCGGATTCGGAAAGGCTGGGTAGGATATGCACAGAAATTCGCCGGGGCAGGGTGAACCTGCGGAAAAGGCCTGATTATAATTCAGAAAGTGTGGGGGTTTTATATGAAGATGATGTTGTCATTTGGCTGCGTGAGATTGTTGGATCGCGGAATTCTAGGCCTTATCGCAATAATCAACGCTGGGTTGAGACACCTGAGGGGTATATTTGGTCAGCAAATGTACAGCCGGTGCGTGATGAAAGAAATGAGCCAGTTAAAAAATTTCTTGTCCAGGACAAGAATCCAGGGATGTGGGTGGAAGTCACTGTTCCCTATGTGAAAGCCATTTTAGCAAACCCGCCAGCGCGGCATTTTTGGGTTCAGTACCGCATCCAAAATCAAATTCCCATCCGATTTTATTACAAGCAAATATTGTGGGTGGACGAGATCAAAGAGGATGATGACGGCGTTGTCTGGTATCGAATCAACGAGCGGTTCGGGTCTGAAGGGGATCTTTTTTGGACACCAGCAGAAGCATTTCGCCCTATACAAGAAGAGGAAGTATCGCCCATTCACCCCGACGTTGAAGATAAGCAGATTGTGGTAAATATTCATCAGAAAAAGCAATATTTATCTTGTTTTGAAGGAGGCACCGAAGTTTATTTTTGCCGGATTTCATCTGGTCGGGGGAAAAATTCAACACCTGCCACGCAATATGGACACCCTTTTTGGCGGAAAGCAATTTCGTATCACATGGGCGGGAGCACAGATGATGGGATCGGTTGGGACACACCAGGCATTGGGTGGACGGCACTTTTCCATGGAGAAGGGGCCGCCATACACTCCACTTTCTGGCACAATAATTTTGGTGAACGCATGTCTCATGGTTGTGTCAATGTCCGACCTGAAGATGCAAAATGGATTTTCCGTTGGTCCAATCCGCCTGTAGAATACAAAGATGGAAAATTTGATAATGATCAAAGAGCGAACAGCACGCTTGTCAAAGTTATCGATGAGTAAGATTCACATCCCAGTGGTTGTCTTAGAAATAGAAAGCAAACTGACTTATCAAATCGATGGGAGTAAGCTTTTATGGGCAGCGCGAATATATCGATAGGCCTTTCCTTTTTAGCCGGGCTGGCATCCTTTTTGTCACCCTGTGTATTCCCTTTAGTGCCCGCTTATATCAGTTATCTTGGGGGGAGATCTGGGGTTGGAGAATCAGAAGAGGAAAGGGATCGATGGAAGGTTTTTACGCACGGCGTGGCTTTTGTGCTGGGATTCAGTTTGGTGTTCATTATCTTAGGGGTGGCCACATCTGCATTGGGCACGCTGCTCCAGGAAGCCAGGGAATGGATTGCTAAAATTGGGGGAATGGTGGTGGTCATTTTTGGCATTCACATGACAGGTATATGGAAAATTCCCTTTTTACAATATGACTTGAGGAAACAGGCCCGGCCAGATCAAAAAGGTGGGTACATTGCCTCTCTGTTGATGGGGGTTTTCTTTTCAGCAGGATGGTCACCTTGTGTGGGCCCTGTTTTAGGGGCAATATTGACCCTTTCCATCAGTGGTGGTTCTGTTTTGGTAGGGGCTAGCTTGCTGGCCGCATATTCTGCAGGATTAGCTATCCCATTTTTAGTTGCAGCATTAGGAATGGGTTGGGTGAGCGAGGTTTTACAGCGACATGGTAAAGCCATGCATTATGTGGAGGTTGTCATGGGGGTCGTCCTAATTGTTGTGGGTATAATGCTGTTTTTAGGCACATTTGAATCCCTGGCTAGATATGGAAGTTTTATTACCATAGATTTTTGATATATAATCCATCAAGACTCTTTAACAAACTGGTTAAGGGATACCTTCAAGAGAGGAGTGGAACGGCGTGTTAACAGTAACTCTTTACATAAAAGAAGATTGCCACTTGTGCACAGAGGTAATAAACAATTTAGGCAATCTTAAAGAAGAGTTTCCTCACCGATTAGTGGTTCTGGATATTGAAAAAGAAGATCTCACTCAAAAATATGGAGAAAAGGTCCCTGTCGTTGAGATTGGCCCTTACACCATTAAAGCTCCTGTTAACATAAAGACACTGCGGATGACATTAGGGGCGGCACAGGACAGGGCGGATCACTTAGGAAATATCAACGACAAAGCTCATCAGAAAAGGGTTGAGAGAGGTAAAAAAATATCAACCGCTGACCGCTTTTTTTATTGGTTTTCAAACCATTACATGTGGGTCTTTAATTTCTTTGTATTTTTATACGTCGGCTTGGCCTTTTTGGCTCCTATTTTAATGAACAGCGGTTTAGAACGTCCCGCTGGTTTTATTTACACCATCTACAGAAGATTTTGCCATCAACTTTCTTTTCGATCCTGGTTTCTTTTTGGTGAACAAATTGCATATCCCCGCGCCCTGGCAAACGTGCGTGGGTTGATGACCTATGCGGAGGCAACAGGATTTGATCCGGTGAACTTGGAACAGGCACAATCTTTTCTTGGCAATGCGATATTGGGGTATAAAACAGCACTCTGCCAGCGAGATGTCGCAATTTACAGTTCTATATTGCTTTTTGGTTTGGTATTTTCACTGGCGAAGAAAAAGTTTAAGAGCATTCCGTTTTGGGCCTGGGTGGTTTTTGGCATGGTTCCCATTGGGCTGGATGGAGTTTCCCAATTGATCAGCCAGCTGCCTTTTGATATATTTACCTATCGAGAGAGCACTCCTTTCCTGAGAACGTTGACAGGTGGTTTGTTTGGTTTGACAACAGCCTGGTTTGGATACCCTTTAGTAGAAGAAACGATGGAAGATACCAGGAACATCATGGCAAAAAAAATTTCCGCTGTTAAGTCACGGAAACAGTAATGCCGTATATCGAAAAAGACAGCATACGCTATTTCCGGTTCTCTGAATTTGATCCTAAACAGGTCAGGCATGGAATCTTTACCCGCAGCGGGGGTGTCAGCCCCAAGCCTTGGAAATCACTTAACTTGGGAGGGACTGTGGGGGATGACCAATCCCGGGTCATGGAGAATAAAAAACGTGTCCTTGAGATATTAAATTGTGAAAGTGGTTCTTTGTTTGAGGTCCATCAGGTACATAAGGCCCGGGTTCTCGTCGCTGAAGAGCCTCGCGACAGGACGCAAGAAATTCCAAAAGCGGACGCTGTAATCACAAACAATCCTGAAGTCACATTGTTGATGAGGTTTGCGGATTGTGTCCCCCTTTTATTTTTTGATCAGGGGCAGGAGGTAATCGGATTGGCTCATGCAGGATGGAAGGGAACGCTGCAAAAAATTGCTTTGAAAACAATCCAATCCATGATGGAGATATATGGGACGAAACCTGAAGAAGTGGTCGCTGGTATTGGACCTTCCATTGGCCCGGATCATTATCAGGTTCGCGAGGATGTTATCAAAAAAGTAAAGGCTTCCTTTCCGAATACTTACCCCCACTTGTTACGAGAAGAAGAGGGAACGGTAAGATTAAATTTATGGGAGGCGAACCGCCAGGCACTCAGAGAAACCGGGGTGCAGAGAATTGAAGTCGCTGGAATATGCACAGCCTGTCATGTGCGGGATTGGTTTTCACATCGCGCAGAACACGGAACCACGGGACGATTTGGAGCTCTTATCACCCTGATCTAATAAAATCATATAATACTAAACACCATGGATATCTCACAAAATTTAACTTATGTTAAGCAGGAGATTAAGAAAACAGCTGGGAATGCAGGAAGGGACCCAGATGAGATTAAGTTGGTGGTAGTGACCAAAGAAAAACCAGCGAATGTTGTCAAAGAGGTGCTGGAAGCTGGAGTGAAATCCATTGGGGAGAGTTATCTTCAGGAAGCTGTATTCAAAATGGAACTGCTCTCAGATTTTGGTATTGAATGGCATATGATCGGGCACATCCAGGGCAGCAAAGCGAATCGTGTCGCGGCTCTGTTCGATTATATACATTCGGTCGATCGTTTGGAGATAGCGGATCAACTGAATCAAGCTGCCCAGGATCTGAACCGCGTTTTACCAGTATTGTTAGAATTCAACCTGAGTGGGGAACCGACAAAATATGGCTGGCGGGCAAAAGATGAAAAAGACTGGGAAAGACTTGCTGGAGATCTAGAAACAGTCATGGAAATGTCGAATTTAGAGATAAACGGTTTAATGACCATGGCTCCTTATTATGAGGACCCGGAAAAAGCAAGACCGATATTCAGGAAATTACGAAAATTGCGAAACTTTTTAAGGGGAAGATTTGAAGAACATGATTTGCCTGAGTTGTCCATGGGTATGAGTGGAGATTACCATGTGGCAATCGAGGAGGGAGCGACAATTTTACGGATAGGAAGCGCCATTGTGGGGTCGCGTACTTAAAGGATGAAAAGATGATTCTTAGGTTGCTGTATATTTTTGAACGAATTATTGTGCTCATGATTTTAGCAAAAGTGATCTTGTCTTATTTTATGGACCCCTTCCACCCCATACGCAGGACGGTTGATCAGTTGGTAAATCCTTTACTCGACCCCATTCGCAGACTGCTGCCGACTATGGGGGGGATAGATTTTAGCCCGATTATATTGATTATATTAATTCAATTAGTTTTTTCACTCCTCAGAAATATTTTGATATAATGTGAAAAATTTGGAACTCTTTTAGTGAGGAGTGGGTATGAAACGCAGGGATGTCAGGCTCCACAATGGTGAGGGAGGATCTGCTTTAGCGATTCGACTGATCCGGTCCCGGGGGAAAAACCAGGTTAGTAAAGTTTTGGATGATGGAACGGTAGAGGTCAAGTTGGCGTTTAAGGGCTCAAACCACAATGAGGAGTTGAAAAATTTTCTTTCTCAAATTTTGGACATCCCAAATGAACGCATCAATGTCATTGCGGGGAAAAAGAAAAGTGAAAAACTCGTTTCAATTATTGATGTGGAACCCCAAGAAGTACAAAAAGAAATCCTGAAAAATATCTCATAATTCTTAAGATTTTTACTATTTAAAAATTAGTTTTCGTATAGTGACCTTGGCGAGGTCAAACGTTAAAAACTTTTAGAGGTGTTAATTTTGCTCTGTGGACTCCCGTTTGGGGATGTCCATTCCGGTCAAAGAAAGATGCCATACCGTATTGGCGGCTGTCCTTTGGATTTCTTCGTTATCTCCCCATAAGCAGTTATAGATATCGGGAAAAACGCTTCCAAAACCCTTCATTTTGATGTAATACAGCGCTGTAAATTTTTGCTCAATACTGCCAGTCGATAAAATATCCAATAACATTTGATATTTGTCTTGTGTGGAATTAAGTTCGATGTCATGTTCGCTGGCATATGATTTCAGCAAGGGTACCTCATGGATGGGGTGAAGAGGAGAAGGGGTGAAGGGAGAAGTACCCCGTAATGTTTCAAAGGCTTCTTGAGCTGCGTCTCTGACTACCCACTCATCTTCTTCAATCCTCATTTCTTCTAAGATGTCCATGGACCATTTTTCTTCTATCCGTTTTAATCCATAAACAGAAGCATAACGGACATTAAGGTTGTCAAATTCGATCGCATCTTTTATGGTTGGATAACCTTCATGGGGGTGATTGGCTAAAGCCTCTGCTGCTGCGCGGCGGAGATTTCCATCACCAGTCAATAAAGCATGAGCTACAGATTCAAGCGCTTGAGGCGTGGCGATATTTACCAGAGCCAGACATGCTGCCTGACCAATTTCTTTTTGATCATCCAGAAGATTTATGATGGATTCGACAGATTTTGTATCCTGTAAATACCCACAACCTAAGACGGCTACACGTCGAACATCCGCATTGGGGGAGGATAAGAGATAACGGAATATGCTTAACGTTTTATCATCCCCCGAGGTTGCCAGGAGAACAGCAAGGCGCTGTTTAGTTTCCAGGAGTGGATTTTCCGAGATCTCTTTGGTTATGTATTTCAGAAGATAGTCTTTTGATTTTGAATCATCGGGTAAAAAGGGTAAAAGCTGGCCGAATTTGAGGAGGCTTTTTTGGAGAAAATTATCCTTCTTGTGAAGAGATCTGAGGTCTGTCGCCAGGGGAGCCATATCTGCGACTGCACTGGCAAAGCGGAAGGCTTCACTAGAGTGGATCCAATTTGGGATCTGAAATACATCATGGATAGTTTCATAATCCAAGCTTGAACATGCTTTGCTGGCAATATATCCGGCAATCGAAGGGTGGGTAAACCGGTACCATTTGCCATTCCCCAGTTTCAATATATCCTTTTCAAGGCAGGTGGATAGGATATCTCTGAGCGAATTTTGAGAATGGGCGGGTTCGATTTCTAATTGGTTTCCTATTGATTTGAGCCACTGATGGATGTGTTCGCGCGTGAACGTGATCTCTCCCTCTCTGATCGCTGAGAAAGCAATTTTTTGCAAATCAGGAAGATCCTTTTCGGGCAGGTTGGGTATCAAACGGCGGAGATAGGCTTCGATGGCGTGACTCGAATTGGGCCCCCGGGCATCACCTGCGTAAGCGGACCAGACTTGGAGAGTGAATGCTAAAGGGGTTGAATGTTTTGTATCCTGAAATAACCAGTTGTTTATTAGCAAGGGGTCCACAAATTTGTCTGCTTGTCTGTGAGATTTTGGATTTTGGGAGCCCGGAGCATGATGTTTTAACCATATCTTCCCCCAGTTTTTAGCGAAAAGTGTTTTTTCTTTGGTTCCCCAGGTTGAGATTGTCAAAGGCTGGAGGTCTGTTTCCAGTAACCCATCAATATACTGCGCTGAAAGGGTGGTAACTAATCTCAGCCAGGGAAACTGATCTGATACCGTTTGGATGAAATGGATGACCCGCGTGAAGCCCTGTCGGGGAATTTGATCTAAATTATCAATCAGCAAGAAAACCCGTTGCTCAAGAAAGAGGTTTTGAATGACGTTCTCTAGCGATACGGTTTTCAAGTAAAGGGGATTCGAGGTCAATGTTTTATAGATCGTGTCTATAGACTCCTCACCAGGAAGGTAAGTCAAAAGATCAATGGCGTCAAGAAGGATTGGAACTGTGTTAGAAAACGCGTCTATGTCTCTTCTGGCCAAGCGCGAGGCAAGATGGGAAAGGGCTACGGTTTTACCGCTCCCGGGTTTGCCCATAATCGCTATGTTAACGCCATTCATCAGCGCTTCTTCCAAGCTGATCGTCGGGGATCCATATTCAGAAGCAAACTCAGGCGTGTCAGGTGTATATGGGATGGCCTGCTGAATGGAATTCAGATCCGGATAAGTCCCCTCTGAAGATAACTGATAGGGAGGGGGTAAGAAACAGGGCGGGATGAGGATTTCATCCAGGGCACAAAAGGAAGAAGATAGATGTTGGGCTTGGGCGTGTTGAAGGGTCTTTTGGCGTAAATTTACTTCCGTGTTAGAGGTCAATTTTTCACGGATTTTAAGTATTTGGTTTTTAGCCCATTTTATTAATTCAGACAAGCGCGGTTTAGTTTTTTGAAATAGAAACCAAGCAATACTCGCGGTCAGAACGCCCAGCCAAAAAGATGCGAAGTCAAGATAGATTCGAGGTGGGAACTGAAACATGAAACGCTACCCTTCTATTCAGCGTGTAAGATGCGCTGACAGGTTTTACAATTCGTGAGTTGGCTCGCGGATCGAGCTTTTTGATATACAGCGGAAGGAATTTGTGTGCCGCATGCAGAACAACTCTGCTCATTGGTCTTTGCGACAGCAATACCGCCCAGGGTTTGCCTGAGACCTTCATACAACTCTAAATCTTCCTCAGGGATCCCTTCTAGAGCATTTTTCCTTTCAGCTTTCAAAGCCTCAATATCGTTTTCTAATTTCGATTTCTCTTGGTTTAACTCCACATGCAGCTTTTTTCTATTTTCTTTGACTTTTCTCAGAGCTTCAAGCGCTTCTTTGTGTGCAGTTTGGTATTGATCTACGACAATCATAGCTTCTAATTGACGCTCTTCCAGCACAGCCAGGTATCGTTCTAATGATTCAGCTTCTAATTGCAGGTCTTCTAATTCTTTCGGATTTGTTATTTTTCCGCTGTAAAGTTTTTCTTTGTTTTGGGCAATCTTGCGCTCTTGGTCCCTGACCTCTCTTTCTGCCCTTTGAAGAATTTTCTTTTTTTCTTCTAACTCAAGGCGGGTATTCTTTTCTTTTTTTTGAGCTCTTTTTAATTCTTCGTCATCAGCCAGGATGGATTCAATATCTGAGATGCGCTTATGGGCTGTGTCGATAGCTGTGTCAATCTTCTGAAGTTTGAATAATTTTTTCGAACGGCTCATATCGTGGCATGTCCTCAGAGATTCCGGGATTTGGTGGGGCTTGATTGGAATTATAGATGTGGAAACGATTGAAGGCAAGGGGAAGATGGAAAACCTGATAAAATAACAACATGCACCTATCCTCAACAAAAAAGGTTTATCTTGTTGTAAGTATCCTGGTCCTTGTCATGGTGACGGTCCCTTACCTATACGCCTATTTTCAAGGAGGGGATGCTTATCAATTTGGTGGTTTTTTATTAAACCCCATGGACGGGAATTCCTATTTGGCGAAAATGCGCCAGGGAAGGAACGGCAGCTGGAAGTTTACCCTGCCTTATACAGCAAATCCAGGAAAAGGGGCTTATTTATTTTTGTTTTATATCAGTCTGGGGCACCTGGCACGCTTGATGCAAATTCCTCTCCTCATCATGTTTCATGGAGTTAAATTTATTGGAACAGCGCTGATGCTTATCTCTATGGCACGTTTTTTTGACCAAGGGCTGGAATCGACCCGGCTAAAACAAAGCGCTTTTTCTTTAGCAGCGATCGGATCAGGATTGGGCTGGATAGCCATACCCTGGGGTTTGTTTACGGCAGATTTCTGGGTGGCAGAAGCTTATCCGTTCCTTTCTTCATATGCAAACCCTCATTTCCCTCTTGGTTTGGCGATCTTGATGGATTTAATTCAACCAGCTGAGAAGCGTCGGATCTCTGTCATGGGAATTTTGACCGCGTTATTGGCATTGATATTACCTTTTGGCGTGGTCATCCTTATCCTCTTGCATGGGGTGTTAGTGCTGGACGATTTATTTTCAGAACCTTATCAAAAAATCGCTGATGTTTTTAAAACAAAACACATGAAGGATGTTGGGGTTATCGGGGGAATTGGACTGCCGATTTTGGTTTATGAGTGGTGGGTGACGAACGCTGACCCCGTGCTTTCGTTGTGGAATGAACAAAATTTAACGCCCTCTCCTCCTTTGTGGGATACGTTACTATCTTTTTCACCTGCACTAATTTTGGCTATCTGGGGAATACGGAAAGCTTGGGGATCGAAAAAAGCGAAACCCTTAGCCTATTGGGGGATATTAGGCGCTGTGTTGATGTATTTTCCATGGTCTTTGCAGAGGCGGTTTATGCTTGGTTATTATATCCCCATAGCCGGCCTGGCTGTTTTAGGCATAGAACGTATCTCGAAGCAACTTGCGCTTCGTTTTACATCAATGATGATTGCCCTGATGATATTTGCGGTGCCCACAAATGCCATTGTGATTCTATCAGGTGCGCAGGCCGTAAAACAACGGTCACCACAGATTTTTTTGGCACAAAATGAGTTTCAGGCGTTGGAGTGGGTGGAAAAAAACGCTCAAGATGCTGATGTTTTCTTATCATCCCCCAGCACTGGATTGTATATCCCTGCCTATACGGGAAGGAAAGTATATTATGGGCACCCCTTTGAAACGACCGAAGCGGAAGAAAAGAGAGGTAAAGCGGAAGGTTTTTTTAAAGAGCCCTGGACAAGTGATCAACGCAAGTCATTTCTGGTTGAAAATGAGATAGATTATGTTTTTTACGGCCCCCGAGAAAAAAAATTAGGAGCGGTGAAAGATTTAGCGTACCTGGAAGTTGTATATGATCAGGGTGGCATTAAGATATATGAAGTGGATCATTGAAAGAATTCTAAGCGGAGCAGGATGTTCCAATATTTGGAAAAAATAGGCAAAATACAATGAAGCCAAGAAAGTGGTTACATTCATATTGGCCTTTCTTTTTCCCGTTGTTAATCTATACCCCGGGGATCATGGGCTGGATTCCTTATCCATCTGCGGAATCCGAATTCACAGACCTATTGATCAGCCATGTTCCCAATGCAGTTTACTTAAAAGAGGCCTTATTGGGGTACAGGCAGGTGCCTTTTTGGTCTCCAACCATATTGAGTGGGTACCCATTTGCTGCCAACCCGCTATCGGGACTTTGGTATCCTCCAGGTTGGTTTGCGCTCCTGTTTCCAATCCCGGAAGGGTTCTCAATCCTGCTTGCGTTTCACGCTTTAGCAGGGGGGATAGGTTTGCACAAATTCTTACGGAAAGAGGGGGTAAATCACCCCAGCGCTGTATTTGGCGGTTGTGCCTTTATGTTGATGCCAAAAATAGGCGCGCATTATGGAGCTGGACATATAACCCTTTTATTCGCCATTTATTGGACACCGTGGTTGTTGAGCGCTGCGCGCCGTGAGCGGCGTTATTTTTGGTCAGCCATTTGTCTTGCATGTATATTTTTAGCTGATCCGCGCTGGGCCGCATTCAGTGGGTTGTTGTGGGTAGCCTATGTGATTGCGCATAGCCACAATCGAGCAGTTGACTATGTGCTTCAAACGGGAAAAACAATCCTGGTCAGTGTTTTATTGGCGGGCCCATTGGTCATTCCTCTCCTGCAGTATGTGTCGCTTTCTACCCGGCGAAAAATGGGGGTTGGAGATATTTTTATTCATTCCTTACGAGGAGAAGAATGGATAGGCCTTTTCTTTCCATCTGGCGGGAGGACTGTGGAAGGCGCCATGTACGCCGGAGGATTCGTTCTTATTTTAGGAATAGTCGCTGTAAGTGAAAAAGAGATCATGAAAAAGACCTGGTTTTGGTGGTCCACAACTGGGATCAGCGGATTGATCGCCATGGGAACAAACATCCCCGGTGTAAAATATTTAGCTTATGTGCCTGGTGTGAAACTGGTCCGTGTTCCTTCGCGAGCCATGTTCATTTATGGCTTTTCATTGATCGTCATCGCTTCACACGCCCTTCACACAATGATGAAATCCAAATGGGTTACAAAAAAAGCTGAATACTGGGTGACAGGTTTCGGATTGTTTGTGATTTTGCTGTTAGGGGGTTTGGGGTATTTAGGGAAAAGCTTTCCCATTAACCTTATCTGGGGGATGGGAAGCACGGCAATTTCTTTGCTGATATTCCATTTACGAAAATTTTTATCTGAAAAGCAATGGTTGTACTCATTAATTTTATCCGTCCTCGTCCTTGATGGATTGGGGGCGGCGTGGATAAATATCGATTTTCGTCATGGCTCTGACATATACTCCCATCCAAACAGTTTGCAAGCTATACAAAACAGCGAATTTGGGTTGTTTAGGACATATTCTCCCTCCTACGGCATTCCACAGCACGTGGCGGCTCGTAAATCTTTGGAGTTGGTGGATGGGGTCGATCCTTTGCAGTTGGAAAAATATGTGGAATTTACAGAACGGGCTACCGGGGTTCCAAATCCTGGATACAGTGTCACACTGCCGCCCTTTTCAGGCGATCCAGCAACAGCCAATGAAATCTATCAGCCTGACCCCACTTTATTGGGAGTTTTAAATGTTCGTTACCTTATCTCAGAATTTGAATTAGCTGCACCGGAATTAGAGATCATTGATAATCAAAATGATCTTTTCCAATATCGGAATTTAAATGAATTTCCCAGGGCATGGGTTTATCCACCGGACAGACGATTATCCCTGGATAAAATTAAAGATGACGGGGTGGAGTGGAAAACAGCTGTGGTCAAGAGCTGGCGGCCGAACGGGATTGAAATCCTTGCAGAAGGTCCCGGGACACTTATCGTTTCAGAAATTGCCTATCCGGGATGGGAAGTTAGAGTAGATGATGAAAAAGCTGCCTGGTTTCCTGTCTTTGACATTTTACGGGGAGTGGAATTAACAGAGGGAACACATCTGGTGAAATATGTATATCGGCCCAAGACTGTGTATCTTGGCTTATTCATGTCATTAGTAGGATTGGGCATTGTCCTGAAGGAAACCCACAGTGAATGGTAAGGTGCGTCTACCCGGAAAACGATGGGTATTGTTATTTACACTCTTAGTGTTAATTATGACATCGATCCCTTATGCTGTTGGTTTATTAAAACAAGGGGATGACTGGCGGTTTACAGGTTTCGTATTTGGCGTTGAGGATGGGAATTCATATTTAGCGAAAATGAACAGGGGGTCAGCGGGGGAATGGTTGTTCAAAAGTCCCTATACATCCACCCAGCAAAAAGGTGTAATCGCCTTTCTTCCTTATATTTTATTAGGGAAAGCGGCGGTTTTTCCAATTGAAAAACATACCCAGCTATTGATCATATTTCATTTGTTCCGTTTGGGGGCAGGGGCAGCGATGGTTTTCGCCACCTATGATTTCCTGTCTGTATTTGTGAAAAAAGGTAAATGGCAGCGAGTGACATTGGCCGCCATCATCCTGGGAGGGGGACTGGGTTGGTTTTTGGTCGGTCTTGGAAAAGTTAAATGGCTGGGGTCAATTCCCCTGGAATTTACCTCACCAGAAAGTTTTGGCTTTTTAGCGCTTTATGGATTACCTCATTTGGCCATGGCAAGAGCCTTGTTGTTGTGGGGATTGAAAGCGTTTCTTGTTGGGAAAAGGGTTTATATACCCGGATTATTTTGGATATTATTAGGTTTCTTTCAACCCATGGGGGTAATCATCGCCTGGGTGGTCAGTGGGATGTACGTTTTATTGCTTATTATTCAAGCGCACCGCAGCAGGGATAAGCGCGTGTTGACAGAGTTGTATTTCTTAAAAAAGAACGTGGAATGGTTACTTGTAAATATCCTGATATCTTCTCCATTGATTATTTACACTGTGGTCAAATTTCGAATGGATGCATACTTAAGGGCCTGGACATCACAAAATCAAATCATTTCTCCTCACCCGGCTCATTACTTCATAGCCTATGGATTAATGGCGGTTTTCTTCGTCCGCGGCATATGGCAAATTCGAAAAGAATTTAAATACCATGGTTGGTTAATCATGGGCTGGGTGGCTGTACTTCCCGTTTTAGTCTATTTACCAACGGTGATTCAAAGGAGATTGGCTGAGGGTGTCTGGGTGGCGATTGTCATATTGGCCGTAAAAGCTTTTGAAGGAGGGGAAGGGTCACTTCCGAAGAGATGGGCTTACACGTGGGTTTTAGTTATTCCAACTTCTGTGCTGTTAATTATTGGAGGAACTCAGACGGCATGGCACTTAAATAAACCGGTGTTCCGTCCCACTGCCGAGGTGGATGCTTTCCGATACCTGGAGGATGAGGCGGATAAAAATTCTGTTATCTTAACCTCTCATGAAACGGGCAATGTGCTGCCAGCTTGGGTCCCTGTACATGTTGTCCTGGGTCATGGACCGGAAACCGCAAATTATGATCTGGTCAGTCAGAAAATTGAATCCTTTTATGAGGTCCAAGCAACAGAGCAAGACCGGATCCAGATTTTAGATGAATTTAACGTTGATTATGTATTCTGGGGTCCAGCAGAGAAAGCATTAGGCGATTGGGACCCTGAGGAAGCTGACATACTTTCTCCAGGTTATGACCAGGGACCTTATAAAATTTATCATGTCAAAAGCGAACGAGTCGAGTAACTAACGTATGAAAAAGTTCATAAAACTCCCCTACCTGCCTATCCTCATAGCTCCCTTTCTACTCTTTTCTCCGCTGATACTCACCGGGAAAGCCCTATTCTGGGGAACACCTTCCTTACAATTTGTTCCCTGGTGGGATTGGGCCTGGGAAACATTGCGAGCGGGCCACCTTCCGATTTGGAATCCCCTGGTCGGTATGGGAGCCCCCTTGGTCGCAAATTATCAATCCGCATTGTTTTATCCCCCTAATTGGATTTACTTTTTATTGCATGTGATCGGTGGAACACCTCTCATGGCTTGGGGTCAGGGGATATTGGTAGTATTTCATCTCATCATGGCCGGAATGGGAATGATTTTTTTGATTAAGCTCTTGGGAGGGAATGAATTATCCCAAACAGTGAGTGGTTTAAGTTTTTGTTTGTCAGGTTACCTGGTGGCAAGAGCAGGATTTTTGAGTATCAATGCTGTCTGCGCATGGCTGCCCTGGTTAATGGCTTTTTCTTTGAGGATGGTTCGCGAGCGTTCAATTAAAAATGCTGGAAAATTGACAATTGTGATGGCTTTGCAAATCCTGGCAGGTCATGCACAAATCACATATTATTCCCTCTTATTGATTATTCCGTGGGTTATTTTTTGGTCCTGGGTTGAAGAAAATGAATCCAGCTGGCAGGCTAAATCCAAACAATTATTGCGTAATTTGGGTATGATTTTTGTGATCGGGCTGGTATCTTTCTCAGTTGCAGCTGTTCAAATTTTGCCCACAGCCGAATATCTGGTTCAGTCACATAGAGCTGAGTCTGTCGAATATGAATTTGCAATGACCTACTCTTTTTGGCCGTGGCATATATTAAATCTAATTGTGCCCGATTTATTTGGGAATCCTAAACTAGGCGATTATTGGGGGTATGCAAATTTTTGGGAGGATGCGTTATATATTGGCTTGCTGCCGCTGCTTTTAGCTCTTGGGGTGCTTATCAAATCAATCCGTCATGTTCAATCTCCCCCTAAAGCAGGATCAGACAAACACGAACGAGCGCTTATGCTATTTACCATTTTTTTGGGTTTCATTCTCCTCACTTCATTTCTCTTGGCTCTGGGAAAGAATACACCCGTATTTCCCTGGTTGTACGAGAATATCCCTACGTTTGACCTTTTTCAAGCCCCAACGAGAATCAACATCTGGGCCGTTTTTGCTTTATCGACGCTGGCAGGGATCGGGGTTGAGTATTGGCGCAGACCTAAAAAGCGCAGTTTGTATTGGACGAGATTGGCAACAGCTGGCGCGGGAGCGGTTACGATCGGTGCGATAATAACCTATTTCTTCCTGGGAGATGTAAAACCAACCTTTATCAGGGCCACAGCGATCGCGGGTTTTTGGGGTGTCGGTGCCGGTTTGTTGACATTAATCGTTCCTTCGACTCCCCAATCCAGGAAGGTAAATGCAGGTTGGAAATGGGCTGTGACCTTGTGGGTGGCTGCTGATTTGTTGGTAGCAGGATGGGGATTAAATCCGGGGGTTGAGATGGATTTTTACAGTGAAATGGAGCCCTCTCCCGACAAAGTAGAACGTTTATATCTCCCCGCCTCGGAAGAGTATGACATAAAATATGAGCAGTTCTTTAAATTTGAAGCTTATGAACCGAGTAATACTTGGGGAGCTTTAAGGGAATCATCCCTGCCAAACCTGAACATGTTAGATGGTTTAGCTTCTGTGAATAATTTCGATCCCCTGGTGCCGGGCCGTTATCAAGAGTGGATGAACGCTTTAGAAGATGTTGGGAGGGAAAACAGGGATAGAGTATTGAAACTCATGGGGGTGGGAAGTATTGGGAGGCTTAGAAGCACAGGTGAGGTTGTGTATGAGGTGATACCCGAAGGTCAATCTTCTTATCGCTGGGTGAGTTGTGGGCGGGTTGTTCCGGAACCCTCCAAGGCTTTGAGTTTGTCTATGGCAGGAGACGTGGACCTCCAGGAATGGGTATTAATTGATAAACCGCTTTCATCCAAAACAGTTCCTTGTGAAATGTCTGAGGGGGAAATAGAGTTGGTCGAGAAAACTCCTAGTCGATGGAGTTTTAAAGTCAACGGGAATCAAGCAGGGTGGTTGTTGCGTTCGTCGGTATGGTATCCGGGTTGGAAAGCCACACTGGATGGCAATGAAACCACATTGCACCGGGGGAATTATTTGTTCCAGGCGGTTCATGTGCCTGCGGGGGAACACGAAGTAGTTTTTCTTTACAGGCCGAGATCCTTGATGATAGGAGGGTCTCTTTCCTTGCTGACCATATTTGGCTGCTTTGTGCTTTGGTTTGTAGATGTGCAATCAGCAGAGAATGGAAAAAATTGGCTGGATTAAGTACCACATTGTGAGAGATAACCAAAGATACGATCGGAAAGGCATAAACCCCAACAAACTACAGAAATTGATCTTGAAATAATTTCGTTGATTGGAAATAGGCCTCAAAAAAAGGGATTTTCTACGCGCCGCCAAAGCGGGTCAAATCATCTGCTATTGGATTAACCAGGTGACCTGTTCCCGGAATGGGGTACTTAAGATTTGACATTGAGATCCAAAGGAAGAAAGATGGGAAGAAGGTAAATAAGATTAATCAAGGGATATATAGAGGCGTTTGTTTTCAGCCCCTTTGCTCTTATAGTCGTCAATGTGTATGACCCCCACTTCAGATGTATTCTTGACATGAGTTCCGCCGTCCGCTTGCAGGTCAAGACCTTCTATTTCAACCACACGAACTTCTTGGATATGGTCAGGGAGTAGATTGATTTTAGTACGAATCAGGTCAGGGATCTGAAAAGCTTCTTCCCTGGGAAGCACCCGCCAGGTAACGGACAATCCCTTGTTAACTTCTTTATTTATCGAGTCTTCAATGGTTTTAACGAGCTCTTTATGGAGGGATTTGATTTCAAAATCCATCCTTCCAGACAGTGGGTTCATGTTTCCCCCTGTCACAAAAGCTCCATAATCGCGGAATACGACCCCACATAAGATATGTAATGCAGTATGAGTGCGCATCAACTGATAACGATGTTCCCAATTGATGTTTCCCTGCACAGTGGATCCAACCGCGGGCAGCGGAGCTTCTTGGTTGAGCAAGTGTACAATCCGTCCCTTTATTCGTTTTGCTCGCTCAATGGGATGGGCCTGATCCCGATAAAGGAGATTGCCAAAATCAGGAGGTTGACCTCCGCCGCCAGGATAGAAGGCAGTTTTTGTCAGGACAACCCCGTGATTTTCAGCATCCAATTCCGTTACCTTTGCCTGAAACGTTTTTTGATAACTATCCGCGTGGTAGATTAATTTAGTCATTTAGCCCACCTCTGCTTATGGAAACGCCTACTTAGGATATGATCCCTTTATGCGCTTGAAATTTTAGATCAATTGGAGAGATTTCCCTACTTTTTCAAAGACATCAAGCACCTGATCCAACTGTTCGTCCGTATGTGTGGCCATATAACTCGTTCGCAGAAGTTGCCGACCGGGAGGGGTGGCTGGAGAAAGGACCGGATTCACGAATACGCCGTTGTCAAAGAGCATTTTCCAGGTTTGTAATGTCTTCATATCATCCCCTATGATAATCGGGATCACAGGCGTTTGGGAATTGCCAATATCAAAGCCCAGTTTTCTGAAATCATTCCTCATCCGGTCTGCTATTTCATTTACGCGCTTGATCCTTTCGGGTTCGTTTCTCATTACCTCAAGGGCAGCAAGCACGGCTGCGGCATTGTGGGCTGGTATACTGGCGCTGAATATTAAGGATCGTGCATGATGTTTTATATAATGGACAATATCTTCATCTCCAGCGATGAACCCACCTATGGAGGCGAATGATTTACTGAAGGTGCCCATGATTAGATCCACATCCTCTGTCATTCCAAAATGAGCTGCGGTCCCTCGTCCTCCACCCAAGACACCAACCGCATGCGCATCATCAACCATGAGGCGGACATTAAACTTTTCGCAAAGGGGGACGATCTGGGGTAAAGGAGCGATGTCTCCTTCCATACTGTATAATCCATCCACAACCAGTAATTTCCCTTTCCCCTCTTCGAGATTTGATAATTTATTTTCAAGGTCCTGCATGTCGTTATGGCGATATCGGACCATATCTCCATAACTCAACCTTGCTCCATCGACAATGCTGGCGTGATCATCCCGATCAAGAATGATATATTCATTTCTGCCTACGAGCGAGCTGATGGTGCCTAAGTTTACCTGCATCCCTGTGGAAAAGACGAGCGCGCTCTCCTTTTTGACCCATTTCGCAAGCTCATCCTCTAATTTTTCATGGAGCGCAAGGGTACCGTTGAGAAAACGGGATCCTGTACAGCTGCTGCCAAAGCGGTCAATTGCTTCCCGAGCAGCTTGTTTAACTTTTGGGTGGGTAGTGAGTCCAAGGTAATTGTTAGAACCGCACATGATTAAAGATTGGCCCTGGTATTCAGCCATGGTTCCTTCACTTTCTGAAAGCGGGATAAAATAGGGATACAAACCAGCTTCCTGGGCTTCTTTTGCGGTGGTAAATTCCCTGCATTTATCGAAAATGTCCATGAACAAAGTCTCCTATCAAAATTATTATGTGAAATGCATAAAATTCGATGTCATTGGTGTTAAAATCTATGGTATAGAAGAAACTGGACTTAAACCCAACATATCGGCTATAGTATACCTTAAATCAGATAAAGAGATGGGACCACAATGGTCGGTGGTTAGGATGTAAAAAAATTAACCATGCTGGACATGAAAATCAGATTTGGTCATCATTTTAGAGCATCAGATCTAATAAAATACAAAGCACAGAGAACCGGGGGAACATAAATTCAACAAAAGGAGGGACGCACTTGGCAAAGACTCGTTCTCAACAGATGGTGGATCGATTGCAAGAATTACAAGCGTCTTCATCAGATATTCAGGCCTCAGCAGTGGTGAGTGTAGATGGATTGACAATTGCCTCCGCTTTACCTCAAGGAGTTGAGGAAGATAGAGTGTCTGCGATGTCAGCGGCCATGCTATCTCTTGGAGAGCGTATTGCATCTGAATTAGGTCGGGGCACCCTTGATCAGGTTTACATTAAAGGAGAAGAGGGGTATGTGATGTTGATGTCCATTGGGGAGGACGCAGTGTTGACCACGCTGTCCCGCGCAAAAGCGAAATTAGGTTTAATATTCCTTGATATGCGAAGAGCGAC
Source organism: Anaerolineales bacterium (assembly GCA_018335275.1). Classification (GTDB taxonomy): domain Bacteria; phylum Chloroflexota; class Anaerolineae; order Anaerolineales; family UBA11858; genus B10-G9. The sequence goes on from JAGXKM010000002.1 coordinate 49,413, forward strand.
AGATGATCTGTCAGAATTGATGTAAAGAGTGAGATACTATGAAATCCATACCAGAAAGCGGTTACTATAATTCAAATAAATTTGCGAGGATTTTCATTGAAGCCTTAAAAGAAATCATGGGGAAGAACGGTTTAAATGCAGTGTTAAACTATGCAGGACTCTCTTCATTGGTGGATAATTATCCTCCTGATAATATGGATAGGGCATTTGATTTTGCCCATTTTTCGATGATCAATATCGCCATGGAGGAGATGTACGGGAAAAAGGGAGGAAGGGGATTGGGGTTGCGAGCAGGACGCATCACCTTTGAGGATGTGCTGAAAGATTATGGGGCCATGGCCGGGGTTGGCGATTTGGCCTTTCGGGTACTTCCCATGCAAAAGAAGGTCCGCATCGGTTTGCAGGCTATGGCCAGGATTTTTTCAGAAAAAAGCGATCAAGTTTCAAAGCTGGAAGAGGAAGAGGATCATTACAAATATCAGGTCAAGCGCTGCCCTATATGTTGGGGGAGAGAGGATGTAGAACAACCTGTTTGTTTTTATATGGTAGGGATACTACAAGAAGGCTTGAAATGGGTCTCAGGTGGAAAAGAGTTTCGCATTAACGAATCGAAGTGTTCAGCAATGGGACATGAATATTGCGAATTCACGATATACAAGCAACCTATTGAATGATGTATTTGATGAAGGAACTTAAAGATTAAAATCCGGTAAGGGGCCTACATTGAGCGTCTGTATTGTGATACCTACGTACAACGAAGCGGATAACATCCCTGAACTTTTAAAAGCTTTGTTTAATCTGAATTTAAACCAAACCCATGTCTTGATAGTAGATGACAACAGTCCCGACGGCACCGGCGATATTGCTGAAGCTCTGAAAGATCGCTATCCGGGAAAGATCTCTGTCATGCATCGAGAGGGAAAACAAGGTTTAGGGACCGCTTATATTGCGGGCTTTAAGCAAGCTATTCGAGAAGGCGCAGATGTCATCGTCCAGATGGATGCTGATTTTTCGCATAGCCCACAAAAAATACCAGCATTAGTGGATAAGCTGGAAACATGGGATATGGCTTTAGGGTCCAGGTATGTCACGGGGGGGAGTTTGGATGAGGGCTGGGCTTTTTGGCGGAAGGGGTTATCTTCTTTTGGAAATTTATACGCTCGTGTGATTCTGGGGATGAAGATACGGGATCTGACGGGTGGTTTCCGGGCCTGGCGCAGAGAAACATTGTTGGGGATCCCGCTCGAAAGAGTAAAGTCACAGGGGTATGCGTTTCAGGTGGAAATGGCGTATATTACCCAGCGGAAAGGGTTTAATATCACAGAAGTGCCAATTTATTTTGCGGATCGGGAAAAGGGGGATTCGAAGATGTCTTGGAAGATTCAGATAGAAGCTGCATTCCGGGTCTGGTCAATATTATTTGAATATCGTGATTTACAACCGGATCGCTAAGCAGGGTTAGAACTCACCGGTTTCCATCTTCTCCAGAATCGAATAAAGCAGCTCAAGCAAGGTGTTTTTAACGGACTCTTTGTCTGTGGCTATGCACGGTAAAAGTTTTACATCTGGGTCAAGGCGCAGTGCTATCCGCATATCCGAAGGTTCCCAAGCATCTTCCAGGTCTTGCTTGTTAGCAGTGACGACATAAGGTGTGGGAGCGTAAGCCCGGAAGGTTTCTAAAATTCTGCGGGCCTCACGGAAGGTCTCAGGTCGAGAACTGTCAACCATGACCACAAAACCAAGCATACCTTCAGAGAGGATTTCCCACATAAAATCAAAACGTTTCTGGCCCGGGGTCCCAAATAAATAGAGGACAAGATCATCATCAACAGTAATCCTGCCAAAATCCATGGCAACCGTTGTCGTTTCTTTGATGCGTTCCGATTCTTGGGATATTTTGCGCTCTGTGTTAACAACGTCAATTTCACTTACCGATTGAATGAATTGAGTTTTTCCAGAACTAAATGGTCCGGTAACAACCATTTTGACAGTTTGCATATGGAGAAATCCTTTCTTGATTCCTGATCCGAGTTTTTTTTATGATTACTACAGCGATCTTATCCGTTTAATAATCCGATTCACCAGGGTTTTTTGTTCGTCTTTGCCTTCAACGGGCAAAGAAGGCGCTTGCGGCTGAGGGGGTTTTTTACCTTCTGGTCGAATGATTTGCACTAAACCTGCTTGAAGCAGGCTATATACAATGCGTCTAAATTCGAGTTCATTCATCTTCGTTTTATTGGCGATCTGACGCATACTGTTTTTGGGATTTATATACGAAACCACACCCCATTCTTTTGCACTTAAGTTTACGTTTCGGATGTTCGTTCCAGGGTTATCAGTAAATTTAAGGGCCATATCTAAACTGGGGATTTCATCTTGAAGACGTTCCAGCTCTTTTAATCTTCTGGATCCTTCTATGATAATGTTTTCCAAGCTGATGCGCAGGGAAATTTTGTCGGGATCTGGAAGTCGATTATTACGGAATTGAAATAACCCCTCGCCCCAGGTGAAGATATTGTTTGTGGTTTCGACGAACTCATATTTCAAACTAGTTAAGATTTCTTGTTGGTTCAGATAATTAGCATTGATAAGCATCAGGCCCAATTCTTTATCCCCGATATTTCCCGCCTGCTTTTTTATAATTTGGTATTGTTTCTTTGATAATTTATCGTTTCTATATAAAATTCCCGCCAAACTCCCGTCTGTAGAATCTTTATGTGCATATGAGAGTTTCCCGTCTTCGAATGAGATCCAGGCGTCATGGTTCGGCCCATTAATAACAAGGGTGCCGGTTTTTTTGGCGATCTTTATTAAATTTAAAAGCTGTGAGAATGAAAAATCTCTCAGGTTCCCTTTTAAAGCCATTACACTTCCATTGAACCTTTAACTAAATATGTGGAGATTATACATTCATAAATTATATCAGTCAAATGAGGGAGGAACCAAGGTAGAATGCTTAATAAATTTATTAGTTGCATTGGAATGACTTATTTTAGCCTCTGATCTTGACATGTTACCGACCTCAATATATAATCTTGCCGCAATAAACAATCCCCGGTAGCTCAATGGTAGAGCGGTCGGCTGTTAACCGATAGGTTGCAGGTTCGAATCCCGCCCGGGGAGCTGAAATCACACCTCTCATCAAGGAGAGGTGTTTCCTTATTTTTAACTATCATGGAGATGGCTCTTACCTATGGCCCTTTACGGCTTGGATGGCAGGGCGACTGCGGAGCCATAACCATCCCGCTTGAGCAGTCATCCCAAAAGAAAAACCTGCTGTTCCAACAATGATCCCGGCAGGTTCATTCCAATAAATCCCTATCCCATATGTAATCAAACTAGCAGCCAAGAAAACAGCAACTGCTTCAGGCACCCCTCTGGTCTTTTGTGAGTGAAGCATCACGCCTTGATACCAACTTTGAAGGGCGTTAGCGCCCGGTACAAGCATGCCAGACCAGAGAGCGATTTCTGCCAATTGAGTAAGATCGGGATCGAGAGAGGATATATGCCGAAACCAAAGCTCTGATAAAGGCGTGACAGCCATTACAAATAGAATGCATGTTGTTGAAAGGGTGATTACAGCAGTAAATTTTTTCAATGGTGAATAGGCTTGAGTTTTTCCTAAAAGGGCGACAACGACCTCATTATAAGCAACGCCGGGACTGCGGAAAATGAAAAGCAACCCCGAGATCACAGGCCAAACGGCAAGGGAGTCTATGGGTCTGGGCATACGGCTGAGAGCAGCGCTGATCAAGGGTTGAGAAAGCAAGGTCATTAGGGAAGTCAAAGCAAGAGGGAAATAAAACTTAATGAAAGATTGACGAGTAAGCTCTGCCTCAGCAGCAGGTGCGGGTTTTAGTTGATTTTTAACCACAGGATGAACACGGAGCCCAACATACACAGCTTCACAGATCACCCCAGCTGATACCGCACTTGTCGCGATCAGAATGCCCGGGATGTCTTTGATGATCATACCGATTAAGAGCACGATACCATCCGCTGTGAGGCGAACAAGGGTGCCAACACTGACAGTGCGAGTGTGATCAAAACGGATTAATACTCCCTGGTTAAATCTACGGTAAGCGATTGCCCATGTCCAAGGCAGCATGATCATCAATCCGGTTCGAGCGGGAGAAATGATTTCCTGAGGAGCGCCAATGATTTGACTTGAAATGAGATCATATAAAGGTGTAAAAGCTATCAGGGCATGGATTGCAGTTAGTGAAGCACCAGAAATCATCATGAACTTTCGAATCTTCCTGTAGGAACTCCAATCTTTACTCAAAGCGGTTGAAGCTGCAAGCAGCATGATCACGGGCGCTTCGACGATCAGGGCGATGGGGAAGACGATCCCGCCATATGCTGCTAAATTGATTTTTGGGTTGGCTAATCGAGCCATCACAGCGCTGATGGCCGGCAATTCCAGAGCCATCAGCAACCAGCTGGCGGCAAGCGGCCACCAAGTTCTTGTAATTCCAGGTATATCCAGGGCGTTTTTAGGTTGATGTTTTGGCATCAGACTTTACTTCATTTTCCGGTAAGAGAAGAAGAGCTGGCATAGTGCACAATGAGGTAATGATCGCAATGTAGTATGCAAATTTTAAACCGAACGCATCACCAATTATTCCAATGAGTAATAACATTCCTGCATTCGTGAGGAAAGAGAGAAGCATGTAAATCCCGTTCCCGGTTGCTCTATGGATTTTAAATTGATCCTGCACGAGGGCTAAAAATATAGTCCCTGTTGATTTGCTGCTCATCCCGAGCATAATCAAAAAGGGGATCATTTTCCATCCAGAGGTATTTAGGAAGCCGAACAACGTTACAGAGGATATCAACATGGCTGGGATTAAAATTTTTTTTCGGCCTATGACGTCGCTCAATGAGCCCAGCAGCAAAGCTCCTATCACACCGGAAATTTCTAGTGCAGACAGGCTGGCACCCGCAATCCACAAAGGAGAACCATTTTGCCGTAAATAGGTCGGCAGGTATGTGGAGATGGAAGCGAGTAAAAAATTGCGTAGGACTAAGATAATTGATAACGGCAAGAAAAAAGATTTGAATTTTTGTAAATCAATCGAAAAAGAAGAGGCTTTTTGAGGATGGATGTCTATTTTCTTGAGTTGTATAAAAAGAATAAGACTTGCTGCCCAACCAATGAGCATTAATCGGTAGGTCCCTTCCAAACCCCAAATGCCCACAGCCCAAACGACGAGCAAAGGGCCGAGGGTCCGACCTAAACCTCCACCGGCCATATATAAACTCATTCCGAACCCCACTCTTTTTTTAGAAGAAATACCAATAAGAGCAGGAGAAGGGGCGTGAAACAAAGCAGAACTGAATCCAGCTAACAGCAGCAATACCGCTAACACCCAGGGTGATGGCGCCAGCCCAAGAAGGCTCATAAATGTGGATGTCAAAGCAGGAGCAAAGATTACAAAATATCTAGCACTTGTTTTGTCGGATATGTATCCGAGTAAGGGGTTTAAGATTGCGGGGATACGGACCAGGGTTGTCAAAGCACCTGCAGAGGTTAGGGATAAAGATAGTTTTTGAATAATTTCTGGTAAAAGGGGAGCTAAAAAAGAAGTGTGCAGGTCATGCAGAAGGTGTCCACCAGCCACAGAATACACATCTTCGGCATTAAATGCTTTATTGCTTTTTTTTGATTCCATAAAATATATCCGTGAAATACCAAAACTGGCCTGAAAACATCATCTCAGTCGTGATCCATTTTGAAAAATGCTGTTTTGTTAAAATAAAAAAAGCCTTTCCAAAATCAAAAACAGGCTCTTGAAGGATGCAGATTTAACCCAATGTGAAATGCTTGCGAACGTTTTTGGTGATTTTCCAGGTGCATTTTAAGCCTTTTGGAAACGTGACCAGATCTTTTTTCTTGATTAAAACAGGTTTACCGTTTTCTGGTGTGATCAAAGCTTCCCCTTCAAGCAGGTAACAAGTTTCGCCCGAATCGTATTCCCAGGGAAATTCAGAAGCTTCTTTTGACCAGGTGGGCCAGTTAAAAACGCCCAATTCTTCCAGATGTTTTTGATCAGGGTCGTGGACGACGATAATTTCATCCATGTTTTAACTCCTTACAAATCGGTGGAATTATAACACAGACCCTGGAGGTTACTTCCAATGATGGTTGGATGTGTAAATCTCAACATAGAGCAGGATGAATAATCAAGAGGGATTTGTTATGGCTGATAAAGAGCGCACATGGCAATAATGCCCTATGAGGCAGGTTTCATATTACCCCCTAAGTTGGTATTTAAGAGCGGGTAGTTAATCAGAAAAGCGCTGCCTGGGAAGCGCATTAAAAGTTATGAGCTTGAAATTAATTCTCTAAGAGAACTTCGTAGAGATTGACAGGGCGTTTACGACCTTTAACCTTGATTGGTTTCATAGGTTCCATAGAAAATTCGTCAGATATTTTCTGGTAGGTTTCCTCTCCCACTAAAAGGCGATTCGGCTTTGCGTGTTGGAGCATGCCATGAGCCACGTTGACCAAATCACCCAGAACAGTAAATTCCACCCTTTGGCTGGTGCCAACATACCCAACTACAGCGTATCCTGTTTTGACACTCAAACGCAGATTTACGGGCCGGTCGAACTCATTGGAAAAGGTTTTGATATGTTTGATTGTGGCTATTCCTGCCTGAACGGCGCTGAGATTGTGATTGATTTGTTCATCTGACATACCGAAAACAGACATCACACCGTCACCCAGGTAACGCACCACACCGCCTTTGTCAAAAATAATATTCGTTATTTCAAGGTAATATTTATTGAGTAATTTCCCAAACTCTTTGGCCCCCATGCTTTCTGCGAGCCCCGTGGAGTCCGTGATATCTGCGAAAAGCACCGATATCTTGCGTTCTTTTAATCCAGGCATTGTGCCATGTAAATCGTAATCCCTGAGCACATAATCAACCTCTTGTGGGGACACAAAACGTTGGAACATTTGCCGTAAACTCTGTTCTTCCTGGACTTTGTCAAGGAGATTAACCCGTTGGATTGTGAGTGAGGCTTGGTGGCTGATGGCAATAGCCACTTGTAAGTCTGTATGAGTGAAAGGGCGAGATTCGGGCATTGATTTATACATGTAAATCAGGCCGTTAACCTCATTTTCTGACATGATGGGAACGCAGAGAGCAGATTTAATCTGAAGTAAGGCTGCGCTGTCGCTGCTGTTAATGGCGTCGCTTTTAGACATGTCTGGGATGACTACGGAAGATTTTTCCTTGATGGCGGATTGGGCTATCGTGGAGGGAAAGCCCAGATCTTCCAATTTATGAAATTGCTCTTTTAGGATAACTTTGCATTTGTCTGCCCCCATGGCTTGTTTCATTAAGCTGGCCACTTCTTCCAGGCACTCGGGCAAATTCATAACCGTATTCAAACGTTCTGAAATTTGATAGAGCAGGACCGTATGGTGGTCCAGAGCTTCAAGCAAGCGCTCACGAGTAAATTTTTGAGGCCCCTTGATGGCATCAAGGGGTTCTTCTGTACCTCGAATGACGACATTCAGCGTAGAGCTGCCAATCCGAATCATGTCCAGGTGTTGCAAGCGGTATGTAAATGATAAACGCCTTCTATTGACATATGTACCATTTGTGCTTGAAAGATCCTGAAGCAAAGCCGTATCCGTGTTTCTGTTGTAATCGATCCTGGCATGGTGGCGAGATGCTGAGGGCTCTGCGATGACGATGTCATTATTGGGGTGTCGCCCAATGGTATTACCACCAGGTTTTAACGTATATTTTGCTGGTTCTTTTCCAGGAACGCGGATCGTTATAATCCACATGACGGGTTTCCTCTCTGGATTTGTATAATCTGCCCATATTATAGCTTAGTTTCCTGGGCAGATAAATAAAAAGGATGAAAATATTTGGAGATCAGAAGCATAAGAATATGTACTTGTATCTCAAAGTAATATTTTTACCAATTGCTTAAATTAAAAACATAGGAAAGGAGGTCTTTTCGTTCCTTTTCTGTCATGAAACGGGTTTTTGCATCATCCACAAACTGAATTGTAATCAGCTCTGTGTTGAGATGCCGATTTTGATAAAAGACATGGAGGTCTAGAAAAGCCTTGTCTGTATATTGGTAAAAAGGCAGGCGTTGCGAGATGTCGTATTGATCAAAGAAAAGGTTCCCCAAACCATAATGGATCAAAGAATCAGCATAAAACTCAATAGGTTGGGGTTGATGAGCTTGGCTGCCGCTGACGATCACTGCTCCAGAATAGGCTAAGGATTGGAAATCCCCTCTATTGATCCGGCTTTGATTTCCGTATACTTCCTCATGCTGCATGGTGACGATTGGTAGATACCCCTCTCCTTTTAATTTTTGAATCTCTTGTCTCATCCAGGGAAAATCACACCTGGCCGCGCCCGGGGAATAAGCGGACGCAGTGGCATATCTTTTACTGGACTTTGCATTGCATCCAAAGAAGGCAAATTTATTTCCGTGATGTGAAAATGTAAGCGGTTTTAATCCCGCTTGAAGGTTCTTTCCGCCTCCGTAGACATCTAAGTCAAGTTCCTGATATAAATCAAGGGTGTGAAACATCGCTTCCGGACCGTAATCCCCTAAATGGTCCCCGCTGAGTTCAATGATGTCAGCGCCGATAAAATTCAGTAATTCCAAATAACGGTCATCGCTGCAAAATCGCTGGCTTGAACTGTCAATCGTTGCGGGAGGGCAATTTGAAACGAAAGGGACTTCGTTGTTGATGTGAGTGAAATCCGCACTCTGCAAGAAAGCACCGATGTTCTCCGCCGGATATGTGATTCCCTTTTCCTCCATTAAACGTGCTGTATCCCGGACGAGCGCGGTCACGCCGGTAAGTATCAGTGTTGTCATTTCCTCTGGATTGCGATTCGTGAGGTTTGTGTTTTTAGAGAGAAAAGATTCTCGATGGTCCGGATAACCGGAAACGCTGATGGGGATGGACAACAGATCTGTAGAAGGTGTGAAATCCTCATGGATTGCTTTTTGCCCCGAAACGCTGAGAATTTTCCACTTTGGTTCCAACTCTGAAAATGGAATCACAGCCCAGGATTCTGGATCGGGCCAGAGGGTATCCAGTATTTCATTCTCGGGCACAATGGAGATAGAATCTACATCTGGTGGACCCAGCCGGGAAGATAACATATGGCGGGTCTCATCAGACATAAGCAGTGGTTGATTTGCGTATAAACCTTTGGAAATCCCCTCCCAGAAAAGTTTTAGCCTAGTAGGTTTTATTCCCTCATGCAAAGACGGGAAAGGGGAGACAAGTACATAAGTCCAATACCCCACGACATCCTGATCACCTATGAATATTTTTATTGAGGCCTCTTCAGGTCGATCTGTTTCCGAAAAACCTTGAGGGATATGAATCATTTCTTTTAAGTTTGTGGGAAAAACAGGGTCTATCCAGACCATTTTTGAAATTTCTGTGGAAACGGGAGGCGAGGTTGGGTGAATGATGTCCGTTGAGGCGCTTGTGCTGGTTGGAATTCTTTCCCTGGGATAAGCACTTGGTACGTTCGTTTCTTGTGGGACTGGTTTTCCGATTTTTGTTGCCGTTGGAGAAGGAGATAAGCCAGAAGAGAAACAAGCAGCGAGAGGAATGGAGATTAAAAAGAGAAAAATTTTTATCCACCAGACTACTTTATTGTTAATTTGCAGGAATGCCAGGTTCATGGAAACCAGCCTGAAAAGTGAAGGGAACGAGAGAGAAAGCAAGTTGTTATTAAATGTCTGCCTCGTCAGCATATTGGGAGCAAATTTGGAACAGTGATTCCACTTTTTGTTTATCGTCCCCGTAAGGACAGTGAACCTGTTGTTTGCGTTCAAAATATTGGCCGGTTACATTTTTTACCGCTGGGGAGGTTGCTAACCAGACGGGTGTTTCTGCCCCTTGGTCTGGTGTTTGATGACCGCCAAAACCAAGGTTATTGCTTAATGTCGAGTTGACATCACCCGGGTGGCAGGCATTGACCATCACATTATCTTGTTTTAGCCGGTCAGCAAAAGCCACTGTCAACATTCTGTCTGCTTGTTTTGACTGACGATATGCGGCGCCATTGCTGTAAGGTCGCTGTTCAAATTCAAGATCATTCAAGTCTAAACCACCTGCCCAGTAACTGGCTACGTTGATTATTCGTGATGGGGAAAATTCGATAAGAAGGTCTTTAAATTCCTGGATCATCCAAAAATACCCCAGCACATTCGTCGCAAATTGTAATTCTATTCCCTCTGGTGTTTCCTTCCGTTCTTTTGGAGTGATTCCCGCGTTGTTGATTAATATATCCAAGCGACCTGACCAACGACACCTAAGGTCTTGGATCGATACCAGGCGAGAAAGATCCACAAGCTGGTAATCAACTTGCTCGTTACCTGTAGCTGAGACGATGTCTTTTACGGATTTCTGAGATTTCTTTTCGTCACGGCTGAAAAGAGTGACGGAATACCCATTAGACGCTAATTGTCTCGATATCGCTTTTCCAATGGCCCCTGTCCCGCCTGTGACTGCTGCGGACTTAAAACTGGAGTCTGATATTGGCATAGAAAGGTCCTCATAAATCATAAAAGAAATCACAATGGGTAGTGTAGCGCATCGGTTGGCGCGCGTCAATATGAGCATTTATGCTTGGATGAGATGTGGCTGCGGAGTATAATAAACAGTAAGGCTTTAACCTTTAAATTTATTTAGATAATCAAATTAAAGAATGGGGTCGCAAATTGAGTAAAGAAATATCAGAATTTGTAAAATCGTTGTCAGAGCAGTATTCGCGTGTGGATCAGGAGTTACTGCAAAGGGCATACGAACTTGCAGAGAAATCCCATGCAGGCCAGAAACGCGCGTCTGGTGAGCCTTATGTGTCTCACTGCAAAGCTGTGGCAAAGATCCTTTCGGAAATGCATGTCCCACCGGCGGTGGTCGCCGCAAGTTTGCTGCATGATATTGTGGAGGATACGCAGGTCTCAATTGATAAGCTTCACAGAGATTTTGGAAGCGAAATATCAGGGTTAGTTCAAGCAGTCACGAAACTGGATTCACTCCCCCGGGTTTCCCGGAGCGACCGGATAGATGAAAGGGGGAATGAGGATGTTCAGGGGAAGAAGGGCGAAGGGGAAGGAGGGACAGGCTGGCGTAAAGAATTAGCCTCTGAAAATTTACGGCGAACTTTTTTGGCTATGGCAGACGATCCCCGGGTTGTTTTGATTAAATTGGCGGACCGGCTTCATAATATGCGCACATTACACTACTTGCCTCCAGAGAAACAAAAGAGAATCGCACGGGAAACGATGGATCTCTTTGCCCCACTTGCCAGTCGGATTGGTATCTGGCAGATAAAATGGGATCTGGAAGATTTATCATTCCGATATTTAGAACCTTCAACTTACAGGGATATTGTGGGGAAATTAGACGAGCGGAGGTCGGAACGCGAGCGAGAAATGAACGCTATTATTGAGCGTATTAAGGAAGTCATGAAAACCGAGGAAATTGAAGCGGATGTCACGGGGAGACCTAAACATATCTATTCAATTTATCGGAAAATGAAGCGCAAAAAAATTCCCTTTAACCAGCTCCATGATATCAGAGGGGTGCGGATTATTGTTCCCGAGGAACAAGATTGTTATGCATCGGTGGGAATTATTCATTCCCATTGGCGTCCTTTACCAGGGGAATTTGATGATTATATAGCCGCTCCAAAACCTAGCTTATATCAATCTATTCATACATCTGTGGTTTATGACGATGGAAACACCCTTGAAGTCCAGATTAGGACCCCGGAAATGCACCGGAACGCTGAGTTTGGAATAGCTGCCCATTGGAGATATAAGGAAGGCAAGAAACGAGATAAGGATTTTGAACAGCGTGTGACATATCTAAGACAAATGCTGGAATGGCAGCAGGATGTGGAATCGGCTCAAGAATTTGTGGATGGTTTGAAAACTGATGTATTTGGAGACCAGGTGTATGTCTTCACACCACGCGGTGACATTATCGACCTGCCTGCGGGTTCAACACCTATTGATTTTGCGTATAACATCCATACAGAAGTGGGTCACCGGTGTCGAGGAGCAAAGGTCAATGGAAGATTGGTTTCTTTGGACCATAAGTTAAAAACGGGAGATCAAGTTGAGATCCTTACCGCCAAACGGGGAGGCCCAAGTCGAGATTGGTTGAATGAAAACCTGGGATTAGTGAAAACCAAAAGAGCCAGGTCAAAAATTAGGCGCTGGTTTAAACGTCAGGAACGGGACAAGAACGTAACGAGTGGGAAGTCATTGTTAGACCGAGAGATAGACCGCTTGGATCTAGGGGACAACATAAATTTTCTGGAAGTTGCGGGAATTTTCCGGTATGAATCTGAAGAGGATTTATTTGAAGCTGTCGGATGCGGGGATATTTCTATTGATAGGGTGATGAACACTCTGGTAACGATTAAAGAAGGAGAGCCAGCGGGTTTCCCTGCTCCCTCACAGGAGGATATAAGCCGTGAAACCTCGGGGGATATCCGGGTTTTAGGATTGAAAGGGCTGAGGAATCATTTAGCAGGTTGTTGTAATCCAACGCCAGGTGATGAAATAGTAGGATACATAACGCGTGGCAGGGGTGCTACAATCCACAGGCGTGATTGTCCGAATATCTTGAACATCGAAGATAAAGAGCGTTTAGTGGAGGTCAATTGGGGGTCACCAGAACGAACCTTTCCTGTTCCTGTGAAGATAAAGGCTTATGATCGTGATGGACTGACTAGAGATATTGCAAACTTACTTTCTAATAACAATATCAGCTTGAGTGGTTTAAAAGTTGATGTGGACCACTCCCGCGGGGAAGCGGTATTTAATTTGGTTTTGGGGGTCAGAAATGTCACAGACCTGAGAAGGATTTTAGATCAGTTAGAGCGCTTGAATAATGTCTACGAGGCCCGCAGGGAACGTTCTGTATAAATTATGTTAGCAAAAGAGAAAGCTTGGTGATATAGATGCAGGCGATGAAAGAGCCACATCCATTACCCAAGCAATGCGTTGCGTATAGCGATAACAAATTCATTAAATGCAACTGTGGGATGCTCTCTTCCTGGGCGGTCGAGAGATCTAAAAAAAGATTTTCTTAGTGGGCGACTTAACTCTAACTGAACTCCTTTATTGGATTCGCAAAGATTACAGATATTGGAAGGATCCTTCCCTGAATGATCTGTCTGATCACGTGAAGCGCAAAATCCATTAGTATTTAATTGTTCTAAGATGCGAATAATAAAGGGTGTATTCAAACCTCCCACAAAAACAGCTTCTTCTGGAAAAGAACAGCCGTGGATGGAAACAGCAACTTTTGTTGTTTGGAGTAAATTTAAACAAAGGGGATCATTGAATTGTGTGCTGGGAAGGTGTAGTTCGCAGTTATTCGTGTATTGGATACCTTCAAATATGTAATAAGATAAGTCATTGCCTGAGATAGATTTGGCAAGTTTTCCGGTTCCAGGTTCGATACCGCCTGCGTGGGGTGCCAAAAGAGCGATATCTGAGTCGCGATCCAAAACACGCTGGAGGTAGTCGACTTCAGGAACCTTGTTGGAAATGAACGCTTGAAAATCCTGTGGGAAACGTCTCATGTCTAAAATAAAAAGAAGAGAGTGATCATAAGAGCTTTTTTAGGGTTAGTGATACAGAATTATAAAGGAAATAGAGGAATAATCTCCAAAAAAGGGTATGTGTTAAGCGTAATGTAATGGTAATATTAATTGACAATCATTTTTCATTGTCATATACTACGCATAATACATAAAAATAAAATCACCGACTCATCGACAAAAGAATCAATATTGTTCCTATGAACAAAATTCTTTCCACTGACGAGGTGGGGGATGCGAAAAGCTCCTATCAGCCACTATGTTCCTGCTGGGGTAAAAAAATGTGTAACATGGTGGCGTTTTTTATTTAAACAGGAACGAGCGATCAGAAAGGAGGTGATGATCATCAATTGAATGAGCAGGGAATTTATTTAGCAGACGAGTCTAAGATATTTCCCTCATTGGGAGGAGATGTACAGATGAAGACTAAGAAGATATTTAGATTGACATTGCTATTAGTCATTGCAACCCTAATTTGTACTGCTTGTGGACAAGCTGCGCAGCCGACAATAAAAATTGGTGTAAATGCACCTCTTACTGGCGACATCCCAAAAGTGGGAGAGGGCAGTAAGTTTGCCGCCGAAATGTGGCTGGAAGAGATAGGGGGAGAGCTGGAAGTGGGAGGTCAAACCTATCCAGTAGAGCTGGTCATTGAGGATAACGAATCGAAGGCGGAATCAGCTGCCTCGGTGAACCAAAAGTTAATCACACAGGATGAGGTCCTGGCCATTGTCGGTCCTCAATCCTCCAAGCAAGCTGTCCCTGCGGGTGGAGCTGCAAATGATGGTCAAACACCGATGGTCAGCCCCTGGTCCACAAACCCGAATACTACTCTGAATCGACCGTGGGTTTTCCGAACACCTTTCTTGGACAGCTTCCAGGGCCCTGCGGTAGCTAAATTCGTCACAGAAGAATTCGGTTTTACTAAAGCAGGCGTTCTTTATGATATCGCCAGCGATTACCCCAAGGGTTTAGCGGACTATTTCAAGCAAGGGTGGGAAGACATTCATGGTGAAGGTTCCGTGGTTGCCTTCGAAAGTTTCACAACCGGGGATACAGATTTCAGCGCCCAAATAACGAAGATCAAAGAATCCGGAGCGGAATTCTTTTTCACGCCACAGTACTACAATGAGGTGGCGCTGATCGTACAGCAAGCTCGCGAACTCGGTTTCAATCAACCCATCGTGGGCAGCGACAGCTGGGGATCAGCTGAGTTGCTGAACCTGTGTGGCGAGGATTGTTATGGACTTTTCTACAGTTCACACTACCTGGCAGAAAATCCAACAGGGGAAGCGAAGGAATTCATCGAGGGCTATGAGGAAAAATATGGGTATGTCCCGGATGATGTCGGGGCATTAACCTGGGACACGATGCACATCATCGAACGGGCCATAAATGAATGCGGTGAGATTACGGGGGATATCGAAGCTGACCGCACATGCGTCCGGGATGCTTTGGCAAATATCAAAAACTTTGAAGGTGTGACGGGCACGATGACGTTCACTGAAGAAGGTGACCCGATTAAATGTGCGTTGATCATCAAAATTGGAGATGACGGCTCGAAGTCAGTATACGAGCAAACATGCCCTGAAGAATAACCCGTCAAGCGAAGCGGTAAAGTTAATCTTTGAGCATTAAAAGAGATGGGGGTGGGCGAAATGATCCGGATTCCCGCCCCCATCCCATCAGGAGAGCGAAAATATGGATGTGTTTTTGCAACAACTTATGAACGCTTTGCAGTGGGGAAGTTTTTACGCTTTGATCGCCATCGGGTATTCCATGGTCTACGGGGTGTTAATGTTGTTTAATTTCGCCCACGGGGACATTTTCATGGTGGGGGCTTATATTGGATTTTTTGTTTCCAGCGGCTTGTTAGCGCTCAATCTGGGCTCAGTTATCGGGCTGTCTACCGGTGTTGAATTGGGCCTGGTTTTAGTTTTAACTTTGATAATTTCTATGCTCCTTAATTCCATTGTAGGCATGGGAGTGGAGCGAATTGGATATCGCCCTTTGCGAGAAGCGCCCCGAGCCTCGGCAGCGATTACAGGATTGATGATCGGCATCATCCTTGAGACGGCGAACTTGGCGCTGTTAGGACCACAACGCAGATCTTTTCCAGAATTGATCCCCACGACCACTATCACTATTGCTGGGGCCAGTGTGACCAATAAAAAGATATTGATCGTGATTGTCTCCCTTGTATTGGCATTGCTGGTGCACCAGTTCGTTCAGCGCACTAAATGGGGGATGGCGATGAGGGCGATGGCGTATGATTATGTCGTTGTCCCGCTCATGGGTATTTCCAGTGATCGTATCGCGTTGATGACATTTGCGATCGGTTCCGCACTTGCTGCAGCGGCAGGCATATTGTTTGGGATCGCTTACCCTGTGTTGGATCCGAATATGGGGATCTTGTTTGGGTGGAAAGCTTTTGTGGCGGCAATCCTGGGCGGTCGAGGTTCGATCCTGGGCGCTGCCCTTGCGGGATTCCTGCTTGGGTTCATCGAAATCTTTGTGACCATGATATTTCCATCTACGATGAGAAATTTAATTGCCTTTGGCATCATTTTGATTATATTGACCTTTCGCCCCCATGGATTTTTTGGTGAACCGTTTAGTGCTCAACTGCGTCTCTAACCTGGACGAAATGGTATTCCATTTGTAGTGAGGTATAAGATATGCCAAAAAAAATCATCAGCGTTGGTAAGAAAATCTGGGCAACGATGACGGGCTGGTTAAAGAAATTCTGGTCTAACTTTCGGGATGTTCCTTTAATCAGTTGGTTAGTGGCTTTTAGTGTCACGGTTGCCCTGGAAATCTTCATCGGTCAAGCATTAGCAAGAATGGTTGGTTTATCAAAACCACCAGCTCTGTTTGGCGTGGCACTTGTACTGGACAACCCTGCTAAATTTCTAAGCGCGATCATCTACATGATTCTGGTCTATGGATTACCCGTCGGGGTCATCGCATATTTAACCAAAGGGGTAGGGAATCAAATCGCAGAATGGTTACTTCAATTCCCTCTCTTGTTAACGTCTGTAGTCCATTTATTGTTAATCTATGGAGTGATGCACTACTGGACAAGTATCAGTGATTACCGCTTGTTAGTCGCACGTTTGGCGATGATATCCATTATTGTGACCCTGAGTTTAAATGTCGTGAATGGTTACATGGGAGAATTCTCTTGTTCCCATCCTGGGTTCATGGCCCTGGGCGCTTACGTTTCCTCTATCTTCACCGTTTTATTGTTTGTGACAGACAATCGCTTTGGGGATGCTTTGCTGCCAGCCTTCCTGGGACCATTCATGTTTCCCGTATCCCTTGTTCTAGGGGGATTTGTCTCTGCAGCGGGCGCTCTGCTGGTGGCCATCCCATCCTTCAGGACGCGCGGGGATTACCTGGCGATTATCTCTTTAGCTTTCATGTTTATCGTTAAAAGCTTATTTGAAAATTTGGAAGTGGTGGGCGGCGCACGAGGTATCAGTAACCAACCCGATTACGCAAATTTATGGACGATTTTTGTCTGGACGGTGTTAGCTATCTGGATCATCAATAACTTTGTCAGATCAACGATGGGCAAAGCGCTCAATGCGGTCCGGGATGGGGAACTGGCGGCAAGCGCGATGACTGTCAATACGCAGAAAACAAAAATGGTGGCCTTTTTATTTGCAGCATTTTGGGCTGGGATTGGGGGGGGGTTATTTGCCCATGTCATCCGGTATATTAACCCCGGCACTTTCGGTATTCGTAAATTGGCAGAAGTGCTGGCCATGGTTTATTTTGGGGGACTTAACTCTGTTACCGGGTCCATCGTTGGCGCGGTGGGGTTCAGCTTGATC
Organism: Anaerolineales bacterium; assembly: GCA_018335275.1. GTDB lineage: Bacteria > Chloroflexota > Anaerolineae > Anaerolineales > UBA11858 > B10-G9. The sequence continues at coordinate 66,889 of JAGXKM010000002.1, forward strand.
AGCGAAGCGCTGAGGCCTCTGGATATTTTTAAATGGATTTTCATACCCATTATGTTGATTTTGATCATGATTTACAGGCCAACCGGGCTCATAGCATTCCGGGAATTTGATGTGGCTCAGTTGTTCCAACCTAAAGGAAAAAAAGATGAAGAAGGAGTTGATCATGCCGCTGCTTGAAGTCTCTAACATGACGCATTTTTTTGGTGGATTGCGTGCGGTTCATGCATATAATCTGGAAATTGAACCCGGCCAAATAAGAGGGCTGATTGGACCAAACGGAGCGGGAAAAACGACCATCTTTAATCTCATTACGGGTATTTACGACCCAACAGAAGGCGAGATACTTCTGGAGGGAAAAACGATTAAAGGGAGGGAGCCTAATAAAATTGCCTCCCGGGGACTGGGAAGGACATTTCAGACATTGCGTCTTTGGAGGCATATGTCTGTTATAGACCATATCAAACTGGGCCGGTATTCAAAACTTGATTACGGGCTCCCCGGGGCGTTTTTTAGCACACCACGACGGTTAAGGGAAGAAGAAAAGACGACGAAAATTGCTATGGATTTATTAGAGTTAGTTGGTTTGCCTGAAACTGCAGACCAACTTGTGACTAATCTTCCTTATGGTGCGCAGCGCCGAGTCGAACTTGCCCGTGCTTTGGCTACTGAGCCAAAAATATTGTTCCTAGACGAGCCAACAGCGGGCATGAATCCTGAGGAATTGATCGATATGATGAAAATCATCCGCGAAGTCCACCAAGAATTAGATTTGGCAATCTTTTTAATCGAGCACCGCATGAAGGTGGTCATGGATTTGTGCGAACTCATCCAGACGCTGGATTTTGGTGAGGTGATTGCTGAAGGTACACCGGATGATATCCGCAATGATCCTAAGGTGATCGACGCCTATCTCGGGAAGGAGGTTTCGGTCTGATGTATTTTTCAGTGGAAAATCTAAGTGTATCCTACGGTAATATTCGAGCTCTCCATGACATAAGTTTTAATGTCAATGAAGGCGAAATAGTATGTATCATAGGGGCTAACGGCGCTGGAAAAAGCACAACCCTTCGCGCAATTTCGAGATTGGTACCTGCGCATGAGGGTTCTAAGATGGTATTCCAGGGTAAAGATTTGCTCAAACTTCCACCTGATAAGGTCGTAACAGAGCTCGGGATTTCTCATGTGCCAGAGGGGAGGAGACTGTTTGGAAACTTGACTGTCAAGGAAAATCTTACTTTGGCATCCTTTGCGCGCACGGATGATGACGCAATCCAAAGGGATTTGGATCGTGTGTTTACCATTTTTCCCAGGTTGAAAGAACGTATGAACCAGAAATCTGGCACGTTAAGCGGAGGAGAGCAGCAGATGCTTGCTGTTGGACGGGCCTTGATAAGTGCGCGAAAATTTATGCTGCTTGATGAACCCTCCATGGGATTAGCCCCCTTGTTGATGGCAGATGTCTTTGATGCTTTACAGGAAATCAATGATGAGGGAACAACGATTTTGCTCGTGGAACAAAACGCGCGATTGGCATTGCAATTTGCCCAGCGCGGATATGTGTTAGAAAACGGAAATATGGTCCTAGAGGGTAGTTCAAAAGAACTTTTAGATAATCCAGAAGTGAAGAAAGCTTACCTTGGGGGGTGAAATCAATCTTCGCATCCGTAGAAATCTTTTATATATCCACCCTTTTCGCAGATCAATTCACCGTAACGATCGGTGTAACAAAATGAATCTGTGAGGCCTTCAGCCTTTGTGAAGATGAAGACAGGTTCGTTTTGAAAATTCTCCACCGTGTCGGTCACTATTAAACAGTCATCTAGCCAGCCGTAAGTAAACTGCCAATCCAGGGAAATGATCATAAACTTCTTATCTAGCATGATGAATGAACGTTCGAATTTGCAGTCAGGGCAGTCGAGATCTCCGTAATTGGTGACTTTCCCGCACACGCTGATGGTATCGCCTTCGTCAGCAAGGCTGATTTCACTGGGTGATATGCATGATGGATCTGCGATTGTAGTGTCTGTGGATTGAAGGACAGTTTCTTGAGTTGCACCCTGGGTGGAGGGAAATTCGGTTGGCGTGATCGTATTCGTATCAGCTTCAGGCGTTTTCTCAATAACAGGTATTTCATCAACTGGAAGCGTATAAAAATCGAAGTCACGCGTCATATTTGCCAGCGAGGTGTAAGTTGAGGTGATTAATAATGCAGAAAGAGCAGCTGACCCCAGAGCAGAGGAGGAGAGGGCTGGGAAGTATTTACGTCGACTTAGACTGCGAGCTGCATATAAAAAACTGTATAAAGCCCCTATGGGAATAAAGGTCAGCAGAATGGTAGCAACTTTGCCCTCAATGGTGCCGTGGCTGTCGAAATAACGTCCATCAATGGCTAATAGGGCGATACCTGTTCTTAAAACGACCTGGATGGCGATGATAATAGGCAGTGTATACTCAGAAAAACTCGAGTCAATGTAAATGGGCAGGATGGTAAGTGCTGCACTTAAGCTCCAAAATGTCAGCAGCAGCAGAAAAAGGCCAATCATGACCTGAACGAAAGGTATATTGGCAGGTAATTGGGTCTTATTACGATGGGAAACTTTGGCTGGTTCTGATGCTGTTTGATTTTGGTGCTTAGAGTCCTCCTCAGGATTCTGCGTATTTACCCCGCAATATTGACAATAAACAGCATCCAAGGGTATCAACTCATCACATTTTGGGCAATATTTCATTTTGATTCCTCATCAATTACACCAATCAATGCGTATGTATGGTTAATATCAAGTTTACCATGGAGGAAAAGGAAAATTTTGGTAGGAACTATACTATTTTGTAAGAAACCAGTGGAGAAAAGCAAAAGACATGAATAATTCATCTATCTCCATTAAAGATTTGTAATGTGCATATCTTAAGGGTAAAAAGAAAGGGGGATAGATCTGGGTTTCGTGAAAGTGAAAAATACTTGAAACTCAAGTTGTTTCTTATTGTGTGAGTTCCTTTAGAATAGCCATTGTTTCTGACTTACCCCCTGACCCAAGTTCACCTCCAGGACCTACGCAACTTGGGCAACCATCTTCACAGGGGCATTGGGAAACCAGGCGAAGCGCTTGGCTGAGGAGTTCATTGTGGCTATTAAATAGGCGTTGACTGAAACCCAACCCTGCTGGGATTTGCTCATAAAGGACAACGGTAGGTTGATTATTCGCGAAATCTGGGCCGGGATCAGCATGCACGCCTAAGTCATGCCTGTCGCACATCAAAAACAAGGGAGCCAAATGATGGAGCAAAAATGAGAGACCATTTAAACCGCTTTTGACTCGAACAACATTTTCTGCACGTTGATGGCAGCGAGGACAAAGAGTAATCAAGTTATTTAAACGATTTGCATCTTTAACCGTTTGGAAACTTCGAAGGGGTTTTTTATGATGAATATGTAATTGAGAGTCTTCCCGGACCTTTCCACAAGATTGACATTTCCTCTGGTCGCGATCCAAAACCGAGCTGCGGATTGATTCCCAATCAGGTCCGTAATCAAGGGGACTGCTGGACCAGTCTCCCGAGGATTTCAGATTTTGGATGGTTTTCTTTTCAAGGGAAAACCAATAGCCAGCAGTTTTTAATTCTGTGGGGGGTAGATCTAGATTCTCATGACCTAAAACTTCATAATGATCCCAATTGATTTTTTTAAAACCAACCACACGTTTGGTGACAGATAGATCGCCTTGAAAAATATGGCAACCAGATGATTTTTTATCTTTAAGCACGGATAGACACTCAACTTTTGTGTCTTTTATCGGTTCTGTGTAATAATCATCGTCAGCATCTATTAGGTTTGCCTGATTGTTCTCAAGATCTAATTCCTTTACTTTATACACTCTACCTTCATGAAGGTAGATCGCGCCGGGATGGAGCATCCAGTCAGCGCTCTTTTTATCGATTGTGCCGATGGTTTCTTTCTTTCCGATTTGATCAATAAGGGAAATGAAAACTTGTTCAAAGTCTGTGGTTCGTAACGAGATGTCACTTGCTGGATAACCTTTGTCCATCCAGTAATAGGTCTCTTCAGAGTAATGTAATGAACCTCCGCTGTGTAAAAATTCCAAAAATTCCAACGTTTGGCCAGGGCTTAATTCACCGTATCTTTCCCCCTCCTGAAAAGGCAGCTCGAAAGCAGCACAACGGATGTGTTTTATAAGGATAAGCAGATTGTTTGGATCGATCAAAGCGTGTTCAGGGGAGCGCTCAAATAAATATTCCGGATGGTGAGCCAGAAATTGATCCAGAGGATTTGAGGAAGTGACTAAAATGGAAAGCGATGGTTTTTGGGATCTCCCCGCGCGACCCGCTTGCTGCCAGGTACCTGCGATTGTACCTGGATACCCCGCCAGAATGGAAGCATCCATTCCTCCAATATCGATACCTAACTCTAGAGCAGTGGTGGCGACAACGGTCCGAACTACACCCTGGCGAAGTTTTCTTTCAATTTCCCGGCGCTGTTCTGGTAAATAACCGCTGCGGTAAGCTCGCAAGGCTTGGTTTGAGCTATCAACATGGTCTTCCATTTTGCTGCGGATAAACTCAACTGATTTTCGAGAACGGGCAAAAAGGATCGTCTGTACGTCATATGAAAAAAGGTCCTTGGCGAGACGGACGCTTTCATTTTGCATCCCTGCCCTGAGACCAAGTTTTTTGTCAATTACGGGCGGGTTAAATACCAGGAAGTGCTTTTCGCCACGAGAAGAAGTATCCTTGTCAACCACCGAAACGGGTTCTTCAATGAGCAGCTCAGCTAATTCCTTCGGGTTGCCGATGGTAGCAGAGGTAAGTATGAATTGGGGACAAGAATCATAATAATCAGCCACTCTTTTTAAACGTCGGATGACATTTGCTACATGGGAACCAAAAACACCCCGATAGATATGCATTTCATCGATGACGATGAAATGCAGTTGAGTAAAAAACTCTTCCCATTTTGTGTGATGGGGAAGGATCCCTACATGGAGCATATCGGGGTTAGAGAGGATAATTCTCGAGTTTTGGCGGATGAGTTTCCGGTCCTGGCTTGGCGTATCACCGTCATAAGAAGCCGCAGGAAGCGGAAAAGAGGACTTTAGACCGGTCAATTGGTCGTGGGCAAGGGCTTTAGTGGGAAACAAATACAAGGCGCGTCTCTGTTCGTGTTTTAAAAGAGTGTCAACCACTGGCATATTGTATGCCAGGGTTTTACCGCTGGCAGTCCCCGTTACCAGGGCGACATTCTTTCCGTTTTTAATCATATTCCAGACAGCTTTTTGATGTTTGAAAAGGTCTTTGACCCCCAGCTTTTTAAAAGAAGTTGAGAATGAAGGATGAAGATCTCCTGGGGGGGGAGCATATTCTGGTTTGCGTTTTGGGAGGGTTTTCCAGGTTGTTATATGAGCGGCAACGGAAGGGTCAGCACGCCAATGATTGAGCAATCTGCGAAGGGACATAGTTTTTGCGCACCATTCAATTAGGGCATGAAGTTTATAAATGATAACAGATGATTCTTTTATTTCATTTTATGATCAAAGAGCTTCTTCTTCTGCCCTTAACTTCATCTGGTTGCGGAGCGTTTCAATGTCGTTTGGAATCACAAAAGCACACCAACCCATGAATAAAGCTGCAATCATTCGGGCTATTACGCTTATGATTAGTATAGCGAATCCGAGCGATGTAGAGCGGGCGATGAAGCCGGCAAGTAAAGGGGCAAGGGCGGCACCGCTGTTTTCAATGAAGTACTGCAAAGAGAAGGCTGTGCTGCGCACTTCAGGCAGGGCGATATCATTGATTGAAGAAGTGATATTTGGGCTACCCATGGGCATGAAAAATGCTGTGATGGCAAGCATGATTCCGAAGAAAATGGGTTGATCGATGGGGATAGACATCGTGAGCGCGATGAGAACCGCGCCGATCAGTGCCCCGACCATGGAGACCAGCATCCGACCCTTTTTTGTTCGTTGAAAGGCAGCATCACCCAGCAGACCACCTGCAAAGTAACCAGAAGCAAGGATCAATACGGCAGGTACCATGGTCAACATGACTGCTGATTGCCCATAGAATCGCTCACTTTCAAGATATCGGAAAAACCAATAGGTGATCACCTGCCAGGGAAAGACGTTTACAAAACCCTGTACGAAGAGCAGCCACATGCTACGCTTTTGGAGTAAACGAAGTGCTTCCTGAAAATCAAAACGGTGGATGCGTATGAGCTCGCGGTCTGATAGTTCGGGCTCACTTTGACCGCGGGGGGCTTCTTTAACAGTGAGGAGAATGACCAGAGAAAGGAGGATACCCAGGGAACCAGTGATATAAAACACCGCACGCCATCCCAAAAGCCCGCCTAAAGCGATCGCTAAAATCATGCCCAGTAAATAACCGATGGGCATAGAGAGCTGCAACAATCCGTAAATCTTTCCGCGGGTTTTGGGGGGGAAATGATCCCCGATAAGAGAGTATATTCCAGGATAGCTGGAATCATCGATGCCGGTTGAGGAACGCGTAGCAGCGAATAGCGGAAACGTAGGCGCAATGGCGCTGAGCCAGGTGGTGCTTCCCCAAAGAAAGGAGGCTATTGCGATCAATTTAGGACGGGCAAAACGGTCATATAAATATCCCCAGATGGGATAAAAAACCGTGCCCACGATCAAGGCCCCAGACACAAGAGCACCCATTCTGACCTCATCAATCTGGAAAGACTCCATGATATCCGAGGTCAGAGGGCCGATGAGGAGTTTATCAGCTTGATGAAAAAGCATAAAAGCAAATGAAAGAGAGATAACTAAACGCCCTTGTTTTTTTCGATGAGCGAGTTTCATATCATGATCTCCGGTTATTCCACACCCATCCCCATTAAATCGGGTGTGTCAAATGTTTTTGCCAGCTCTTTACGGAATTGTTGCGTGTAGAGTCGGTAATATTCACCCTTCATTTTTATCAGTTCTTGGTGGGATCCCATCTCAGCAATAGAACCCTGGCGGATGAACATAATCCTGTCTGCTTTTTTGATGGTGGAAAGCCGATGTGCGATCACAAAGCTGGTTCGACCTTCTATGAGGTTTTCCATTCCTTTTTGGATATGGGATTCTGTGAGTGTATCCACCGAGCTCGTAGCCTCGTCCATGATGAAAATATCAGGTTTTCGAAGCAAGGCCCGGGCGAGGCTGATGAGTTGTTTCTGCCCTACGGAAAGCAGGTTTCCACCTTCGCCCACCTGTGTTTGATATCCATGCTCGAGAGCAGAGATGAAATGATCAGCACCGGCCAAAGAGGCAGCCTGGCGAATTTCAGCAGGAGTAGCGTTTAATTTCCCGTAATGAATGTTCTCTTCAATGGTCCCTGAAAACAGGTGCGGGGTTTGGAGCACCATCCCGATCCGAGATTGGAGGGCATGCATAGAAATTTGCGTATAGTCAATACCGCCAATGAGTATTTTGCCCCGTCTTGGTTCAAAAAACCTGGCTAATAAGTTGACAATCGTCGTTTTCCCGCCCCCGGTTGGGCCCACCAGGGCGATAGTTTCCCCTTCCTCCACGGATAAATTAAAACCTTTTAACACAGGGTCGTCTTCTTGATAATAAAAATCCACGTTCTCAAAAACAATGTCGCCTTCTAGGGATGAGGGCTCCTGAGCCTGAAGTGCATCTTGAATATCAGGTTCTGAGTCCAATAGTGAGAAAATACGCTCAGCAGAAGCAATGGAACGCTGCATTTCTGCGTATACGCGGGCTAGATCCTGGACGGGCCAAATCATGAAAGTGATATAGGAAATAAAGGCTTGTATCCCACCTACGGTCATTAAACCTACTTCGACCTGTAAGCCGCCATACCAGATTACGCTACCCAAAGCCAAAGAACTTACCAGCAAAACAGCAGGCAAAAAGAGGGCGGATAGCCAGGCAGCACGGTATCCAGCATGATACATTTCATCCGTTAACTCTTGGAACTCCTCCATATTTTGTTGTTCGCGGCTGAAGGCTTTTGCGACGCGAACGCCAGTTATGTTTTCATTGTAGGCACCTGTGATTTGAGAGTTAATTTTCCGGACTTTACGGTATTCACCAATGATCCGCTTTTTGAAAAGAGCGGCGATCACGATAAGAATGGGGATGATTGTAAAAACGATAGAGGCGAGACGCCAGTTAATGGAAAACATGAAATAGGCTGCTGTGAGGATATTAATTACACCCCAGGTGATGTCCAAAAAACCCCAGGTGACGAGTTGGGCAACCCGTTCAGTATCAGAAGTGACCCGGGACATGATCCAACCAACAGGCGTTTCATTGAAGTAGGATAATGAGAGATTCTGAATGTGGTTGAACAGTTTCTGTCGCAGGTCATAACGAACCCTTTCCCCCAGCACACCTGCGAGGTAAATGAAACCAAAGACATTGACAGCCTGAAAGATGATCAGCAGACCATACTGTAAGATAATTTTCCTCAGCAGTGTAAAGCTGCCTGTTCCAATGCCCTCATCAATGATGCGTTTGCTGAGAAAGGTGAAATAGGAGTCCAAACCAGAAACGATAGATATGGTTAAAAGAAATCCCAAGACCCAGAGCCAATGAGGTTTAACCTGGGCAAGGATGCGAAGGAGTGTTTCCGCGTTGAATGAGCCTGTGAATTCTTCTTCTTCAAAACGTGTGAGTTCGGTCATAATCTGAATAACAGGTGTTTGATAAGCAAATGATTAACAATTAAGTCTGGTAGGTTGAGGGTGTGAGCTCTTTCTGTAAAGCGTCATCGATTTTTGCTTGAATATTAAATATTTCTTGATACTTACCAGGTTTTGAAAGCAAATCCTCGTGGGTGCCTTTTTGGATAATCATTCCCTGATCAAGGACTAAGATTATATCAGCCTGCATAAGGCTTTGGATCCGGTGGGCGATAATAAACGTAGTGCGATTAACCATCAGATTTTCAAGCGCAAGATGGATTTCGGCTTCTGTTTCAACATCCACAGATGAAGTGGCATCATCAAGGATGAGAATTTTTGGATTTTTAAGCAAGGTCCGGGCAATAGCTACCCGCTGTTTTTGTCCTCCTGAGAGTGTAACTCCTCTTTCGCCCACCAATGTCTCATATCCTTCAGAAAATTGGGTGATCACCTCATGGACAGCCGAGGCTTTACAGGCAGCGATGAGTTCCCGGTCAGGCACATTCCGTTCTACACCGTATGTGATATTTTCACGGATCGTCCGGCTGAATAAAAACGGTTCCTGTTCCACCAACCCAATGTGCCGGCGCAGGAAGCGCCGTGGGTATCGTTTGATATCCACGCCATCCAGCAAAAGTTTCCCTTCTGTATAATCATAGAACCGGGGCAGTAAATTAACCAGGGTGGATTTCCCTGATCCGGTACTGCCTAACAAAGCGATGATTTGCCCGGGCTTAGCGTGAAAACTGATATTTTTAAGGACAGTCTCATTTGATTCATAAGCGAAAGATACCTGGTCAAATAATATGTCTCCCTCAATTTTTCCATCGGGGGGTAGATAGTCTCCTTGGCTGAGAGGCTCTCTTTTTTCCCTGATCACTTTGAGAATGCGTTCAAAGGACACCAAACCTGATGACATTTGGACAATTAAGCGACCCATATTGCGGATGGGCCAGATGATCCAAATCAGCATCCCGGCATAGGCGATATATGTTCCGGTGCTGACCACACCTTGGATGGCCATCTGGGCGCCCAGATAGAAACCTGCCAGCATTTGTCCTCCGGTGAGGATATCGGATACAGGCCAATACAAAGAGTGCATGGTTAGAAGGTTTTTTCCTTTTAAAAATTTTATCCAATTTTCACGGTCAAATTTCTTTTTTTCGAAATCCTGCCGGGCGAATGCTTTAACCACTCGTACTCCCGATAGGTTTTCTTGAAGGGTAGTGGAAAGGACTGCCTCTTGATCTTGATATTCCTCATAAGCATCCGAAATTCTCTTGAAGAATAATATTGAAAGGGTGATCGTAATAGGAACCACAGCCACCGAAAGTAAGGCTAATTTCGTCTGCAGCGTCAACAAAACGGTAAAGTTGACCACAAACAGCATCAGGATTCTACCGGCACCGATGGCTTGGTCAGCGAAAAATCGTCGCAGCGCGTCTACATCTGAAGTGGTCCTTTGGATAAGCTCTCCAGTATTGGTGCGGTCATGGTAGGCAAAAGATAAATGTTGGATGTGGTTGAACAAGAAATTCCGCAAACGACGTGTGATACTCTCAGAAGTTTCTGCTGCTAATTTTCCACTTAAAAAGGTGAAAGTGCCCTGGATAAGCGCTAAACCGAGGAAGCCAAGCACAATCCCCAGGATGCTTTCTTTGATATTTGCGGGGGCAAGGAGTCTGTCAGTGAAGCGACCCAAGAGCAGGTATGTCCCAGAACGAGCCGCTGCAGCGACTCCCAAGCTGATGGTAGCAATGATATACGTCTTGCGATAGCCCCGCATAATTTTCCATAGACTACGCAGGCGGTGATGGGGAATGGACTCGCTGATGTCAAATTTTTCTTGATCAACCATCGATATTATTTATCCCTTATCTGAATGATTTATGAGAGGTGAGAGGAGGGTTTCATCGGAAGATAAGACACATGGTACAACAGCTCCGCTTGTGATTTCTAAAAGTTTAATTTTAAATTTATCGAATGATGACGATGGGATGTGGATGGTCAATTTCACATCTCCGCCAAAATCCGCATCGTATTCCTTTCCTCCGAACTCACGGACCATTTTGGAGATCGTCTCATAATAGGAATATGGTAATGACAACTCAATGAGATGAGCTTTAACCTTTTTGGCTTTCGGGGTTACACTTAACACAGAGCGCACAGCATCGCTGTAAGCACGAACCAAACCGCCTGTACCGAGCTTTGTTCCACCAAAATAGCGGGTAATAATGACCACAACATCCCCGAGGCCGCTCCCTTCTAAAACGGCTAAGGCAGGACGGCCTGCCGTACCCGATGGTTCGCCATCGTCATTGGCATGCGAGATCTTTGAAGTGCCATGTCCGATGATATACGCAGGAACATGGTGGGAAGCATCAGGATATTTCTTTTCTATGTACTGAATAAACGCGTTAGCGGATTTGACGCTGGTTGCCAGTGATAAGCTGGCGACGAATCGAGAGTTTTTAACTCTGATTTCCTTTTCTGGTTTACCCAGTGGGACCAAGTGATCTGACATGTTTAAATTAATCCAGGCTAGTAGAAAATCTATTTTACATCAATCCTTGGAACATGATAAGGAAATTTCGTTGCTTATAATCCGTTTGCTCATATCATGATCAAATATAAAATTGATTAAAAAGATTAAATCATCCAAAAACGTATTAAAAGGACACATCGAAAATACAAAACCTGATCCCGGTATCATTCTGGTTACAGGGAGATGAGTTTATATGCAATTCTTTAATTGTGGATCAAGAGGAGAAGGGAATTATGATTGACTGATATGCCAGAGCACTTTTCCAACCAAATATTTTTTGGGGATAAGTCCAAAAATCCTGCTGTCCACGCTTTGTGGATGTGTCCCCCTGACTTCGTAATAATCACCAGATGGATGGATCCGGGATACCCTTTTGATTAACAGGCCATAATCGGGATGGGTGAAAACGATATTGCTTCCCACGTTTATACCAAAAAAGAAGGAGCATGTTCCGATTAGAACATAATCTCCTTCCTGGTAAGAAGGTGACAGGCTGTTGCCTGTCACCTTAATAAATCTAAACATTAAAGTACAGGATAAACCATTTCCAAAGAGGGGGCGTAGGGAGCTTTCGCTGTTTTTGTTTCCACACCTTTCACATCCCAGAAAATTTTCGCGAATTCGTTAACTGCATCGACCAATTGTAAAGCTACCTCGCGATCCGCTGATTGGCGGGCGCTGGAACCAAGAAGCATAATCTGGTGGACAAGGTCGTGAAGGTTGGGGTTTTCGTCCAGTTTTTTGCCTTTCATGAAGTCACCCCAAATAATGCGGATTTCGTGTTTCGTTAGTTCAGCGTGTTCTTCCTTCACAGCGATGTAACGGGACATACTGTTATCATACGCCACGGAACCTTTTTCTTCCCTTTTCGCTAAGCCTTCCATCAGGTCAATCATGCGAACCACAGTGAGAGCAGCAACTTGGGCTTGATGGGGGTCATATATGCCACAAGGGATATCGCAGTGTGCTTTCGCTTTCTGGAAATGAAAAACATGATCTAAAATCTGGACAAATGAGTGAAACATGTTTGCCTCCTTTGAAGCGGTTTAAATAAATCAACCTTAGTTTGATTGTACCGTATTAGTAATTCTATCCGGATGTTATTAAATGTTTATATAAAAACGATGAGAAAGATGAGGAAAGGCTTAATCTTGAGATCATTCAATGAATACGACCGGGGATAAAAAGAAATGAGCAGGGTTATTAAAGTCGCTCAGTGCACTTCTCCTTCTACTTCGCCTTCCACTTTATGATTCCAGGGATACTGCTCTGTGCCTTTCGCTGCTTCACGGAAAGCTGGATCCTTGGCGAGAAATCCTCGATATCTGTCAGGAAGCAGCTTGGCAATTTCCTTCATGATGGTCAAGCTGATATCGTCCAATTGCTCTCTCCGCTCCCGGCCGCGCCCTGAAACTTCAAATGGACCAAACGGTTTCCCGATATTGACATGGGCTTCAGGTCGTTTCCCAAACTTTACAGGGAAGATGTCATTTAGTCCGTAAATCCCTAAGGGCAAAATTTTGGCACCGGACCGGGAAGCAAGGAAAGCAGCACCCGGTCTTGCAGGGCGGAGAACTTCTGCCCAACTGCCGCCCTCGGGAAGAATGCCTAAAATGCCGTCCTGGTCAAGTATGGCTTCAGCGGCCCGCAAAGCATACCGAGAGCCGGTTCCCCGGTAGACGGGATAATATCCGTAAAGTTGAGGCAGCGCTTTGACGATTTCTGGCGCGTGTGGGAATTCAGCTCCCCCCACGTATTCTATGGGCCAGGGCAAAGCTCGAACGATCGCCACCGGGTCGATGAAACTGAAATGATTGGATACCACCAAAAGTGGCCCACCTGAGGGAAGGTTTTCTTTTCCGGAAACGCGAAAATCGGACAATAACCAAAAAGCAGGAAATGTCAGCCAACGGACGATCTTCCTGAGTATAGTTCTTCGGGGATATGGAAATTTAGAGTTCATGAGGAAATGAAAGCCTTTCTAGGGTCGCCTACTTTTATTAATATCAATAAGCCACCGAGGAGGAAAAGGGTGATGGATCCAATGGCAATGCGCTGGCCCAGCTGTTCAGCTAACTGGACAGTGTAACCCTGGCGCTCAAACCACCAGGCGGATTGAGCGGCCAGCAGACCATACACGGTGGGCCCGATGAAGGATGAGGTCCTGCCGGTGACAGCAAAGAAACCATAAAATTCCGCGCTTTTCCCTTTTGGCGCAAACATGCCCACCAACGTTCTGCTGATGGACTGCACGCCAGTGAGAGAAAAGCCAGCCAATGCGCCAATTATGTAGAACCCAATCACCGTTTGCGCGAAAATCATCCAGACAACCGCAACCATCATAAGTAGTAAGGAAAAAATTAATGTCCGTTTATACCCCAGGCGATCTCCGAGCAAGCCGCCAATGAAAGCGCCAAAGACACTTGTAAATTGAACCAGGATCATAAAAATAATCAGTTGCTGTTGCTCCATGCCAAACAGAACTGCCCCGATAATGGACGCGAAGTTCAATGCCATGAGAATGCCGTCATTGTAGATTAAAAAGGCGATCAAAAAGCGAATGTAATCTTTGAAATCACTCAATGATCGAGCGGTTTTTACAATTCTCTCAAAGCCGATAGATATATAATTTTTTCCTTCAGGCAAAGTTTTCGCAGCTGATTTCTCTTTGATCCAGAAAAATACAGGAAGTGAGGAAACTGCGAAATATAGGGAAGTAAAGATGAAGGATAAGCGGATGATCAAAGTGCCATCAAAGATGATGATCATCGGCAGGATAATCAATAAAGCTAAAATCCCACCTGCGGAACCGATGGCCCATGCGTTTCCAGAAACCCGCCCCATTTCTTCAGGATCGGCAATTTCAGGTAAAAGAGAATTATAAAAGACTTGACTGCTACGGTACCCGATTTCTGCCAGGATAAAGAGGATCATGCCTAAGACAACGTCCCCTTGCTGGACAAAAAATAAAAAGCCAGTAAATAACCAGGCCATACTGGAATAAAAAAATAAAAAGCGTTTCTTTGCAGCGGTGTAATCAGCGATCGCGCCTAATATGGGAGCGGTTACAGAGACTACCAGCATGGCGATCCCTACTGAATACCCCCACAGCTGAGATCCTTCAGCACCTCCGACAACTTCCCCTTTGAAATAGGCGGAATAAACGGCCAAGAGAATGACAGCGGCATAGGCAGAATTTCCAAAATCATATAAATACCATGCCAGGTGTTCTTTATTTGTGGATTTAAGTTTTTGAATAAGTGACATAAGCGGTTCCTTAGATTAAGTTTTAACTTGGACTATTATAGCAAGGATTCTAGTGAAAAAGCGCAGATGTAAAGTATTTTATGAAAATATATCCTAAAATAAAATTTAGTATTCCCTGTTTTTTCGCCTCTACAGGGGTTTCCTGAACCTGTAGTCTTTTCCCTGCTAAGAGGATGGAACCAGGACGCAATCACAGCGCTGAAAAGGAACAAAAAACACAGAGGTCCAAATAAAATCCGCATATCCTGGACCGGTTATTGTTGGTAAATCGTCACTCCTGGCAGTGGCGTCTGCCATCCAAATCAATCAAGAATTTGCAGGGCGGTGAATGTGGAAATGTCCGCGGTGAGTTTCTTCATTGAAGGGAGTTGAAATCATGAGTTATCCTTGTCGGGAAGAAAGAGCATTCAAACATTGTTAACAAAAAAGATAAAGAAAAGTTACAGATGTTTCTGGTAAACTCTGTGGGTTTTATACCATTCCACATTAAGCATCTTGTTTTCTCCCATACTCTCGGTGTTGTCTTCACGAACTTGAACTGTTTCCACATGTTTAAAACCAAATTCCCGGATGGTTTTTTCAAGTTCAACGTACAAAACAGCCGCAGCTCCCAAACCCTGGTGTTGGGGCAATATGCCCATGCCATTGACGTCCACATATTCGGTTGTCTTCATATCACGCCAGATATGAAACCAACCAAAAGGACACAGCTTTCCCCGAGATTTTCTCAAGCCTTGCCAGATATTTGGATATGCAAATAGAAAACCAACGATCACGTCATTTTTATAAACTAATTTAATTAAACGTGGGTCAGCGATTGTAAGTATCTGCTGGGCGATTACTTCCATTTCATCAGCGGTAATAGGGCGGAACCCTTCTCCCCCGGAAAATGATTTATTATAGACATCTCGAATCTGGGGAGCCACATCTATTAATTCGCGCTTATTGTTAAATTTCTTGACCCAATAACCTTTCCTCTCTTTAACTAGTTCTGCAATGCGGTTAACTTTATCGGGTAATTGGATGGAGGAGCTTAAATAGCCGGAGTAATAATCCGAAGATTTTTCAAACCCTTGTTGGACGAGAAGATCGTGGTAATACGGATAATTATATAAAATCCCCATGGCTGGGGGGAAGTCAAACCCTTCAACAAGCAGCCCGATCCCATCACCTTGAAGCAAACCTTTCGGTCCGTAAATTTTTTCCGCACCTTTTTCTTTTGCCCACTCACATGCTTTTTGGAATAAAGACTGGGCGACTTCAGGGTCGTTAACGGAATCAAAATAGTAAAAAAAGGCTGTATTGATGTCTGAAACTTCATTATATTTTTGATTGTATATAACAGTTATCCGGCCGAGGGTTTTGCCATCATGCTCCGCGATAAAAAAATCGGCTTGGGAGTGATCATAAAATGGGTGGGACTTTTTATCTAAAACACCTTTTATCTCCGAACGCAATGTAGGAACCCAGTAGGGGCTGTCTTTATAAAGACGGAATGGGAAGTCGATAAAAGTTTTTACATCTTGAAGATTAGTTGTGTCTATCATACGTGTGAAGACCATATTTACACTCCGAAAATTTCTGGTAAGTGGGTGTTTGAAAATCAGCTTAAATGCAGAAGATCAGCTATCCGTGGGTTTCGAAAAAACCTACAGCGAGAGCACCAGGTCCCGCATGGGCAATAATCGCAGGGGGAAGATTGCTGATCCTAGGAGGCTGAATCCCCAGGTGCTCTTGGAAATAAGTGGAAAGGATTTTCGCTTTTTGAGGAACATCTGAGTGCATAATGGTCATATATCCCTTTCCTTCCCTGGGATATCGGGATAACACGAGTTCTTTGAGCCTGTTTAGAGCCCTTTTCATGGTTCGTTCTTTTCCAAATGGTTCCACTTTGCCATCATCAAGAGTCAGGATGGGTTTTAATTTTAGTGCATTTCCAATAAAGGCAGAAGCGCCTCCGATTCTGCCGCCTCGAGCCAGGAAATCCAGTGTGGCGACAAGAAAAAAGATTTTACCCTGGCGGGACAAATCCATAACATCATTTTTAATGGATTCGATGTCTTTTCCTGATTCTGCCCATTCGGCTGCCTTTTGTACCACGACGCCGAGAGGGCCGGCAACCAAGCGGGTGTCAACGACCTGGATGTTTGCTTCGGGAAAATCTTGAGCTGCGAGAGAAGCAGAGCGTACAGTACCGGAAAGATCTGTAGAGGGGTGGATACAGAGGATGGGCTCGCCGATCGTGACAAGTTTTTTGTATTGTTCCGTGAAAAATTCCGGAGGCGGAGCAGCAGTTTTCGGTAAAGTATCAATAGTTTTTAATTTTTCAAGAAAAGTCTGGTTGTCAATATCCACCCCCTCGATATAAGTCTGATCACCGAAGTGAATGAGCTGGGGGATGATGGGGATGTGGTATTTATCAGCGATGTGATGAGGGAGGACCGCTGTAGTATCTGCAATGATTTTCACCATAAATGTTCCTGCAAGTCATCTGGATGGAGTTTATGTTCCATATCTTAACATAGAAATCCAGTTTCTTTGGGCCTGTTTCAACTGGCAGAATCCATCAAAGCTAATTATATGTACCAGAGAGGTTGATTTTGATGAAGAGGGCATTTTTATATGGTAAACTTTGAGAAATGTATTTAATATTAAAGAGTAATAATGGTTGAAGTCTTGAAGTGGATTGGCGTTTGAAATAACCGTTGGTAAAACTTGGTAAATTGGATAGAGCGCATATAGAAGCGAGGAATGAAAATGTCAAAGTACCATGTTTTCGTCATAGATGATAACGAGACAACATTAAACGCACTTCAACTGGCCCTTGAACGCGCTGGCTTTAAGGTCACCACGGCTGCTTCATGGGAAGAAGTCGAAGAAGAGGTCAGGGTAAGTTATAAGGGTGATGAGCCTTTTGATGTGGTCGTATTGGACCTCATGATTCCGAAACGGTCCGGTTTTGATATATTAAGGTCACTGCAAGTCGTATTGTCTCCTATGCCGCCGGTTGTTGTATTGAGCGCAATTACAGATGTCAATAAAAAACTGGAGGCAAAAGATATGGGAGTGGCGAAATACTTAACTAAACCGACGACCCCCGAAAGGTTAGTAAAAACCATCAGGGATGTATTAATGTAAAAGCTGGTAAGATAGATCCCCAGGAAACAAACGGTAGAAAAGAGTTGCAATAAGTCATCAATCATTAAACAGCGTCTGAAATTATCCTTCCAAAGACGACTGGACACATATAAATAAGTTGGTCAGGTTGATATTTTCATTATCATAGATAATCCCCAAGATTGGTTGTTGAAAGGATGATAGAGAGGGGGTAATGGAAATCTTTTTTACAGAATCGCTGGCAGCATGGGAAGGTGCAAAACCTATTGCTTGGGGGTCATTTGTAATTTTGTTTATCATTGATTCCGGATTGGGGAGTATCAATGCGTTGGGGGTGAGGGCATGGTTTTCAAATACTTCAGAATCTAATAAAGTTCGCAAAGGATGATCTCGCGGGTACGAAAGAGGACTAATAGGATTGTCGTATTCTTGAGGTGAAATGTCCATCCATTGTCTGATTTGGCCTGTAAAGATCCTATTCAGCTCATGAGGTGATAGTTTATTTATTGGATTTGAGGGATGTACAAAAAACTTGATCCCTAATTCTCCCAGAGAGAATGTCGTTGTCTCAGCGTTCTGGAGAATATCATTATCAGCAGGAGGTCCCCACCAAATAAAACCATCTAAACCTTCAATATCCGGAAAAGACGTTTGAGGCTCATGAAGAATCAGGGAAACAGAAGCCTGATCCGAGGCACATTCCACGAGTTGAGTTCTGTATTGTTGGGGCAGGATGGGGGAAATCGCAATTGTGAATAATTCAGGAGGTTTGGGTGGGCTGGCTGAAGGACGGGGTTGGCAGCCAGCGAGGGCCAGGAAAAGCAGGGCGATGAATTTCAAATTGCGTATAGACATTTTCACTCACCATTAAAAATTATAAAATAACTAAAAATATCAAACTTACAGCAAGGCAATACAAAGCAAAGGGGATGAGAGATTTTTGGGACAAATAGGCTAACAACCAGCGGATGACAAAATAACCGACCAGTCCAGATGTAAGGAAGCCTATCATATAAACAGGAAGGAGAGTAAACAAATTTGGCATTTGGATCAAATCGACAAAAGCCATAATGCCTGATGCAAACAAGATGGGCACCGACATGAGAAATGAAAAGTCAGCAGCTGATTTCCGATTAAAACCTCGAAACATGCCGCCGCTTATTGTAGACCCGGAACGGGAAATACCAGGAAAAAGGGCAAATATCTGGAAAAAACCTATCCAAAGGGAATCCTTCCAAGATATATCGGAGAGGGGTCTTGATTTACGCTTGAAAAGCTCTGCTGTCAACAAGAAGATGGCTGTCCCAATCAAAAAGATTGAGGCAGCTTTTGGTTCACTGAACGATTGAACAAATACGCTCTTAAAAAGTAGGGCAATGATTCCGGCGGGTAAAGTAGAGAGTAAGAGAAGCCAACCCAATTTGGCTTGAGAATTATGGAGGGGTTTTCCGGAAAGGATCCCAAAAATACTCGCCCGGGCAATACGGAATAGTTTTTCACGGAAATAGAGGATGACCGCAAATAAGGTGGCGACTTGGGATAGGACATCAAAAACAAAGGCTTCTTGGGTAGAAAACTGCCAGCCAAAAAGTTCTGGAGCCAAAACCAGGTGGCCTGATGAAGAAACCGGGATAAATTCAGTAACGCCTTGGATAATACCTAAGATGATCGCTTGAAGTATAGTCATAAAGAAATTGGTAATGATATGTAAGTATCTTGAAGGTAGCCCTCAAGAAAGGAGCTCAACGAATTTTCAATGATGGCAGTCCGAAGCCCCTCTGTCAGGGAAAGCAATACGTGAATATTATGAATGGACAGTAAGGTTGATGCCAGGAGTTCCTTTTGTTGAACGAGATGACGAAGGTAAGCCCTTGAAAAATGTTTGCAAGTGTAACATGTACAGTCCTGGATCAATGGGGAGGGGTCTGAAGCATACATCTTTTTACCCACGTTCATCCTACCTGTTTTCGTAAAAGCTGCTTTATGGCGTGCTAATCTGGTAGGCTGGACACAATCAAATAAATCAATACCGCGAAGAATCCCATGGATGAGATCTAATGGCGTACCAACCCCCATGAGGTATCTGGGCTTATGAGAAGGCAAATGTTTGTTGACTGCTGAGATGATCTGGTACATTTCTTCTTTACTTTCTCCTACGGAAAGACCTCCAATAGCGTTTCCCGGGAAGTCAAGGGAATCAATGAACCGGGCAGATTGTACTCGTAAATCCGGAAAAACCCCACCTTGGACAATCCCAAATAAGGCCTGGTCGGATCGGCGCTTAGCTTCTTTGCATCGTTTTGCCCAATCGTGAGTCCTTTCCAAAGCCTGTTCATTGTATTCCCGGTCGTAGGGATCTGGACATTCATCAAATGCCATTATGATATCTGCGCCTAGGTTTTCTTGAATTTTTATGGCGCGTTCTGGGGTAAATGTATGTCGCGATCCATCTAGATGATTTTGAAAGGTGACTCCATCTTTGTTAATGGAATTGATATCACCCAAAGAAAACACCTGGAAACCACCCGAGTCTGTGAGAATAGGCCTTTCCCAGCTCATGAAGGTATGAAGCCCACCCATCTCGGCGATCAAATCATCCCCTGGCCGCATATAAAGGTGGTATGTATTTGCCAAGACAAGCTGGGTATTAAGATCAATAAGTTGGGAAGGGGTCAGGCCTTTTACAGAAGCCTGTGTGCCCACGGGGGCAAATGTGGGGGTTTCAATATCTCCATGAGGGGTAGAAAAAACGCCAGCACGTGCGGTGCCATGCGTTGCCAATAATTGAAATCTGAAGGAATCCGACATAGTAAGGCAATTATAAACGATAACCTGGGTTAGACATAGAGAGGGGAGGAAAAAAAGGAAAGCAGCGCTACATGATATAATGGCAAAGGTTGTGGATCGGTTAGTAAGTTGACTAAAAACGCGAATTCTTATCTAATTTTAATGAGGAGAAAAGACATGAAATCGACGCGGTTGCCAGGCCCCAAGGCAAAGAAAATTATCCAACGTGACAGCCATTTTGTGTCGGGATCTTATCCGCGGGCTTATCCTTTCGTCATGGATCACGGAAAGGGAACGGAAGTCTGGGATGTAGACGGCAATCGTTATCTGGACTTTGCCGGGGGCATCGCGGTGGCCAGCACAGGTCACTGCCACCCGAAGGTCGTGAAGGCGATAAAAAAGCAAGTGGATAAATTTCTCCATATCTCCTCAGATTTTTACCATACAATTTGGGTAGATTTAGCGGAGAAACTTGATCATATCTCGCCTTTCAAAGAGGAAAGTGCGAGATCGTTTATGACAAATTCAGGTACGGAAAGCGTGGAAGCCGCCTTAAAATTGGCCCGATATTATACGGGCAGGTCACAATTTATTGGTTTTTTAGGAGGGTTTCACGGGAGAACTTTCGGCTCATTGGCTTTTACAGCGAGCAAACCTGTCTATCGTGAAAAGTTTTTCCCCCTTATGAATGGTGTTGTGCACGCGCCATTTCCAGATCCTTATCGGCCGATATTGAAAGCGGAAGATAATGAGGGTTACGGACAAACCGTGGTCAGATATATCGAGGAGCAGTTGTTAGAAAAAATTGTTCCCGCTCGGGATGTGGCCGGCATCCTCGTTGAACCTATTCAGGGAGAAGGCGGTTACGTGGTTCCGGGGGAAGGTTTCTTTCCTGCACTAAGAGAATTATGTGATCAACATGACATTTTGCTCATCGTTGATGAAGTACAATCTGGAATGGGACGTACGGGCAAGATGTGGGCTGTTGAAAATTTCAATGTAGAGCCAGACATCGTATGCGCTGCAAAAGGGATCGCGTCTGGTATGCCATTGGGGGCAATGATTGCCCGGGAGAGCATCATGAAATGGCCCAGTGGATCCCATGGAAACACGTATGGGGGCAACCCTGTCGCTTCAGCTGCAGCATTAGCAACGATTGAATTAATTGAAGAAGGCTTATTGGAAAATGCGCGTCAGGTGGGGAGTTACATGAAGGACGCCCTGGAGGAAATCCAATCGGCACATAACCATATCGGTGAAGTGAGGGGAATTGGTTTGATGCTGGGGGTAGATTTTGTTAAAGATAAATCGACAAAAGAGCCCGATAAGAAATTGAGGGACAAAGTGGAACGATATGCATTTGAGCGAGGATTGATCACACTCGGATGTGGGGCGAGCACCATCCGTTTTGCGCCTCCGTTAACCTTAGCAAAATCTGAGGTAGATGAAGGGATGTCGATTTTTGAAGAGGCAGTAAGACTAGCAGAAAGCAAAAATTAAAAGAAAAATATTTTTAAAAGTTCTAGAAGTCATCTGGGAAAGTGAGAATGTTACCTGATCATCGGATTAGACAAAGAGATTACCTGCTGGAAATCGCTCGAGCGCTGACCCAGGAGCTCAATCTAGACAAGCTTTTAGAAAGAATATTAAAGCTAGCCACTGAGATGCTGGCGGGCGAGGCTGGGATCATCGCCCTCCGAGGGGACCAGGGGGGATGGACTGTGGGGGCATCTCATGGGATTCCACCTACATTTCTGGAACACATCGAACCCTTGTTGAAGGAAGTTTCAGAAGATGAAGATCAATCAGGAAAGGAACTGCCAGAGGTAAATCGGCTCTTGCAAGTTCTCACCAAAAGGGCGAGCTTAAACTTACTAACTGGGGTAGGATTGCCGCTGATTTCCAGAAAAAAAGTGATCGGGCTCATTTTCGTTTTCCGGGGCTACCAGGGAAGGTTTTCAAGTAATGACAGGGCGCTCTTACAGAGTTTTGCGGACCAAGCAGCGATTGCTGTCCGAAATGCGCAGCTGTATACCCAGGTATCTCGGGAGAAACAACGTCTGGATGCTCTCCTGGATTCTGCGGCTGATGGAATATTGATAATGGGTTCGGACCACACAATCAGGCGCTGCAACCAGGCATTTATTCGGTTATTTGGGAGTGAAACAAGCGAAATCGTCGGGAAAAAGCATGATGAGGTCATTAATTGGAAAAGCAGGAGGAAAGGGAAAACGCTGGAAGAGGCTGTGCTCTCAGGCTGGCCGTTGACGCCCAATGCTAGCTTGTATGTAGAGGGGGATTTAGAACGACCAGAAGGAAGCGTCATTCCTGTAGGGATCACATATGCACCCCTTTTGTCGGGTGAAGGGAAACTATTAAACATCTTTGCCTCTGTGAGAGACATCACACACTTCCGAGAGGCAGAAGAGTTGAAAAGCGTATTTGTATCCGTCGTCAGTCATGAATTGAAGACGCCTGTGGCTTTGATTAAAGGGTATGTGGGTACATTACGCCGAAAAGATGTTTCCTGGGATAGTGAAGTTGTTCAAGACAGTTTAGAAGTAATTGAGGAAGAAGCGGACAGGTTGACTGATTTAATTGAAAACTTGTTAGACGCTTCAAGATTACAGGCTGGGGGATTTAGTTTAAATCTTACGGATTTAAACCTTCCTGATTTAGCGAAAACGGTTTCCAATCGTTTGCAAACACAAACGGATAAGCATAATATTGTCGTTAATTTTCATGATAACTTTCCAGCTATCGTGGGGGATAAAGATCGGCTTAGCCAGGTTTTATCGAACCTGCTGTCCAATGCCATTAAGTATTCTCCTGAAGGCGGAACGATTCGTGTCAGCGGGCAGTTGCGTCCAGAACAAGTGATTGTATGCGTACAAGATGAAGGACCAGGAATCGCTCCGGAGGATATCCCTCATGTGTTTGACAGGTTTTATAGGGCAGAGGAAGCTGCTAGGAAGACCCAGGGGGCAGGTCTTGGTTTGTATCTAACCAGAGCGATCATAGAAGCTCATGACGGTAGGATCTGGGTAGAACCACGTTCCGGTGAAGGAGCGCGGATTTGTTTTTCTTTACCCAGAGAAAAAAAGGTTTAGCGTAGTGAAGAACATAGATTAAATAGAGGTGAAGATCTTATGCCGAAAGTTCAAGCACAGTGTCCAAATTGCCAACAACCAATCACAGTTGAGGTTACTCAAGTGATCGATGTGGGTAAAAACCCGCAATTGAAACAAAAGCTACTATCAGGATCGATGAATATCATCCAATGTCCGCATTGTGGATTTCAGGGACAATTACCTACACCCATGGTATATCATGATCCGGACAAAGAATTGCTGTTAACATACAATCCCCCTGAGGCCGGCCTTTCCATGCAGGAGCGCGAGAGAAAGATGGCTCCTTTGCTGAAAAAAGTCACCCAGGAATTGCCGCCAGAAGAACGGAAAGGATATCTTTTTCAACCCCAAACGATGATGTCCATGGATAGTCTTGTCAAGCGTGTCCTCAAAGAAGATGGGATAACAGAGGAAGATATAGAAGATCAAGAAAAGAAAGTCAAGTTGATGCAAAAATTATTATCCCGCACTGGAAAAGAGCTGGAAAAGCTTATCCAGGAAAATGAAGACATGATCGACAGAGAATTCTTCATGATCTTCTCGCAGATAGCGCAGCGATTGGTTGCCACGCAAAACGAAGAAAATGTCAAGAAAATTCAAGAATTGCAGGAAAGCTTGTTGGATAAAACTGAAATTGGAAGACAAATACGAAAAGAGTCCCAAGAGCTGGAAAAGGCAAGGAATGATTTAGAGCGCATTGGGCAAAATTTAACGCGTAATACACTGCTTGAAATGATAGAGAAAGCGCCAAATGAGGAACGGGTAAAAGCTCTGGCCAGCCTGGCACGGCCTGCCATGGACTACCAATTCTTTCAGATGTTCACGGAGAAAATAGAACAATTAGAAGGAGAAGAAAGAAAATCCCTAATTAAAAAGAGGAATGTTCTTCTGAAGATAACGAAAGAAATCGATCAGCAGATCGAGGATAGGATTTCACAAGCAAAGGAAATACTTGACACTATTATCAAAGCAGATCCCATTAAAAAAGGTGTGATGGAGAATATTTCATACATTGATGAAATCTTTATCCAGGCGTTAACTTCTGAAATCGAGCTAGCCAAAAAAGAGGACAATAAAGAAAGGCTGGAACGATTGCAGGAAGTCTTATCTACTATTGAAGAGATCAGCACACCTGCAGAATTTAAACTCATCGATGAGTTATTAGAGGCTGCGGATAATGATGAAAAACTAGAACAGAAAATAAGCATGCATAGTGAAGAGATAACGGAAGAATTTATACACAACCTGACAAACATCCTCAACCAGGTTGAGGAGCGAAAGAAGGAATTAACAGGGAGTGATAAAGAAAAACAAGAGGATGTGTTGGAAAGGTTGGAAAAAGTTCACCAGAAAGTGCTTAAAGCATCGATGGAGAAAAAGTTTAAGGCAGATTAGACTGCGCGGGAAATAATGGAGGTGTCGGGAAGTTTTCGCCTTTTCAAATATAAATATCTCAAATCGGAACCACAAAATGGAATATAGGGGTTAATCAATGTTTGGGTTATCAAATCGGAAACCTTGACTGCGAATCGTTTTGATAAACTCTTGATCAGGTTCAATCTCAGATAATCTTTCCCGCAACCTTCGAATTAAGGCATCCAATGCTTGATCTGTTACCCCCGCAGCCTCCTGTGCCCCCCACACATTGTGGATGATTTCATGTCTGGTGATCACATTCCCTTCGTTTGTGTAAAAATAAGCCAAGAGCTTGAATTGTAATGCTGAAAGCGGCGGGGATAATTCCTGTTTATTTATCCAAACCCGGTGTGATTCAAGGTCGACATGCAGCTTCTCGCCAGGAGAAAAAGTGGGGCGGCTGAAATCGTCGAAGTCCAATGGGATGGTGGCATCCTTGCTCAAAAATATAAATTCTTGTGCCAGCGCAATTTGAATGACGTCACCATCCTCTAAAGAAATTTTTTCATCAATCTTCTCCCCATTGTGAAACGTCCCGTTCTTGCTGTTAAGATCTTCAAGGTAAACATTTTGGGAGGACCTGATTAACCGAGAATGACGGCGAGATACTTGCCTGTTGGGTATGATGATATCGCAGGAATCAGTCCGCCCAATCACAAGCTTTTCGTCCAGGGTCCAACGATAACCACTTAAAGAACCGCCGTGCGCAATGATAACTGGACTGGGTTTTGTAAAATCTTCGCTCATATGAGGTTTCGTCAATTGGCTGCATCTCTGTGACAGATCATCCATGAAAGAATTCGATTATAATAAATATAATCAGAAAAGTGGAGAAAATCAACCGCGATTATGAAAACAGTTCACAAAGCGGAAGAAATAATTAAAGAACGATATCAAATTAAGCGCGTTATCGGCCAGGGAGGAATGGG